>NZ_QHJH01000047.1 GCF_003947455.1 Streptomyces sp. WAC 04229
CCGCTCCCCCTCCGTCGCGCCCCTGGCCCCCTGACGAGGCGGACGCCGACGGCGACGCCGACGTGCTGGGCGTCGGGCTCTCCTTCCCCGGTTTCGACGGGGAGGCCGCGGGGTCGGCCGGCGCCGAGGCGGAGGCCGGGACGGAGGAGGCCGGACCGGCGCCCGCCTCCGCATCCGAGTCGGTGGCATGGGGCAGGAGTTGGACGGCGATGGTGCTCGCGGCGCCGACCACGACCGGGATCACGGCGAACAGGACGCGCGTACGGCGTCGGCGCTCGCGCCGCTCCGGCTCGGCGGCGGCGACGGCGGGCGGCACGACGGGCACCGCGTCAGGCACCGCTTCGGGCACCTCGGCGCGCAGGTCCGCCGCGTCCGGGACCGTCTCGGCGAAGGCGGCGCGCCCGGCCAGTCGTCCGGTGACGGACTCCGGCCACAACGGCGGTGTGAACGGCCCGTGCCGGTCGGTGATGTCGACCAGTTCGGCGGCGGTCGGCCGTCCCTCGTGATCCTTGTCCAGGCAGGCGGCGACCACGTCGGCGAGGTCCGGATCCAGCTCGCGTACGGCGCCGAGGTCGGGTTCCTCGTGCACGATCCGGTAGAGGACGGCGTGCCCGGACTCCTCGCCGAAGGGCGGCCGGCCGGTCGCCGCGTAGGCGAGGACGGAGCCGAGCGCGAACACGTCGACGGCACCGGACGAACTCCCGGCCCCCGACGCCTGTTCGGGCGACATGTAGGCGGGCGTGCCGACCACCATGCCGGTGCGGGTGAGCCGGCTCTGCTCGGCGGCGCGGGCCACCCCGAAGTCGATGAGGGTGAGGCCGTCGAGGGTGAGCATCACGTTGGACGGCTTGAGGTCCCGGTGCACCATGTCCATCGCGTGCACCGCCGCCAGCCCCGATGCGGCCTCGCGGAGCAGCAGCCACAGCGCGTCGGCGGGCAGCGGGCCCCCGTGGACGCCGACCGCCTCGTTCAGGGTGAGCCCCGGGACGTAGGCGGTGGCGAACCACGGCGGACTGGCGGTGCGGTCGCCCGCGAGGAGCGGCGCGGTCGCCCGTGCGGGTAAGCGCGCGAGGTTGTCCAGCTCGTGTCCGAAGCGGCGCAGGAAGTCCTTGTCCTCGGCGACGATCGAGGGCAGCAGCTGCTTGACGGCGGCGTACCGCCCGTCGTGGACGCCGAGGTAGACGCGGCCCATGCCGCCCGCGCCGAGACGTCCGATCAGCGGGATCGGCCCGATCCGCCGCGGGTCCTCGTCCTCCAGTGGCTCGGCACCGCTGCCGTCCAGCTCCAACACGCCTGCCCCGTCTCCCCGTTGCCCTGCCGACCGCAGACCCGCGGCCCGCCCGCTCCCCTCCTGGATCCGGGCGGACGCGCGCGTCCGACGTGGGACAGTCTGAGCCAGGAGGACGTAGAATTGGAAGTGCTTTCTAGAAAATGATTCTAGAACGGCATCGAGCACCAGCCCCGGCACGGACGACGAGAACGGCCTGACCATGAGCCCCAAGCAGCACCGCGGTGAGGTCACCTCCGACCGGCTCCTGGAAGCCGCGCTGCGCCTCTACACGGAGTCGGGCGAACAGGGCGTCACCGTCACCGCCGTCACCCGGACCAGCGGCGTCAGCCTCGGCAGCCTGTACCACCACTTCGGCAGCCTGGACGGCCTGCTCACGGCCCTCACGGAACGCTGGACGGGCAGGCTGATGGGGCAGTTGGTCACCGCGCTGATCGCCACGGAGGGCGCACGGGCCGGGATCCGGGCGGTGGTGGAGGCGTACCTCGCCTTCGTCCGCGACCATCCCGGCGCGGCCCTGCTCCTCCACTCCCCCTACGCCGACGAGCGCATGATGCCGAGGGCCCGGGAGACGCTGGAGGCGCAGGCGCCGCCCGTGTCGGCGTTCGCCGCGTGGGCCCAGCCGCACATCGCCTCCGGTGAACTGGCCCCGCTGCCCCAGCCCGTGCTGGAGTCCCTGGTCCTGGGCCCGGTCGTGGCCGTCGCCCGCCGCCACGTCGCCGGCATCCGGGACCTGGACCTGGAGGAGGCGGCACAGGTGCTGCCGGACCGGATCTGGCGCTCGATCAGCGCGGGCGGGGAGTAGGGCGGACGGGGAGCAGACGGGGCGGCTTGTCCCCCGGGGGAGCTACACGCAGGTGTCCACCGCGGGGTGACGATCGCGGACGGCCCCGTCCATAGAGTCTTCAGCAGTCGCCGAGCACGACAGGTCGACGGAGGCGGAACCGAGGCCGCCGGAGGCCGAACCGAGGCCGCCCGAGGCCTACGGACGCCGACGGAGAAACCCCACTCACCCGCTGCCCCACCCCCACCATGCCTGCTGGAGGCCCTCATGTTCCGCACCCTCGCCAAGGCCACCGCCGCCATCGCCGTGGTCTGCACCGTCGCCGGTGCGGGACTCGTCCTCAACGAGGAGTACGCCAAGGCCACCACCGGCACCGCGTCCGAGGCCGCCTCGAAGGGAGCCACCTTCACCGGCACGAAGAAGCTCCGCGTCGACGGCCACACGGTCAACGTCTCCTGCTCCGGCAAGGCCGACGACGCTGGCCAGCCCTTGGTGGTGCTGATGGCCGGCGGCGGCGAGGGCCTGGACAACATGGCCCCCCTCCAGAAGACGGTGAGCGGGACGAACCGCGTCTGCTCCTACGACCGCCTCGGCGAGGGCGCCAGCGACAAGCCCGCCCCGGGCACCCTGCAGACCATGGACGACACCGGCAGGCTCCTCACCAAGGTCCTCGACCGCCTCGCCGGCGACCGCCCCGTCGTCCTGGCCGGCCACTCCCTCGGCGGCTACATCGCCGCCCGCTACACCCCTCACCACACCGACCGCGTCAAGGGCCTCGTCCTCCTCGACGCCACCATCCCCCACCTCACCCGCGACATGAACCGCACCATCCCCGCCGACGCCACCGGCATCCCCGCCCAGGTCCGCGCCGGCGCCCTCGCCGTCAACGAGGGCCAGAACCCGGAGCAGTTCGTCATCGCCGACGGCCGGGTCCGCTCCGCGGGCCGCATCCCGGTCGAGATCCTCAAGCACGAGTCCCAGTACGCCGAGGTCCCCCAGTACGGCCCCGCCCTGGAGCGCATGTGGGCCGAGGGCCAGCACGAATGGCGCGCCCTCTCCACCCGCAGCCACCTCACCACCGCCAAGGGCACCGGCCACTACATCCACACCGACCGCCCCGACCTCGCCCTCAAGGCCATCAAGAAGGTCACCCGCCGGGCAGCGCATCAGCGCTGACCCTCAGACCGGCCCCGGGCCGTGGCCTCCCCTGCCACGGCCCGGGGTCTTCGGCGTCGGGTCACTCGTCCTCGAAGACCGCCTCGGCGCTGGGTGCGGTGACGGCGCGGGCGAGCCAGTGGCGGAGGATGTCGGGATCAGCGCACTCGGTGATGCGGACGCGGACGTGGTCGGGGACCTCGAGGCCACGCTGCTCGAGGACCAGCAGGACATCCTCGGCACCACGCTGCGCCCGGCCCTGTTCGAGGCCCTGTGCACGACCTTCGTCGCGGAGTTCCTCGGAGATGTAGGACTTGTAGAAGGAGAGGTCCGCGGCCACCAGGTTCCTCCAGAGGTGCTTGGCCGGGCGGTTGCCCAGTCCATGGGCGGTGAATTCGACGATGGGGTCCGCGACGTCCTGGGGCGCGTCCCGCAATGCGGTGGACAGGGCCTTCAGTATCGCATTGACGACCGGTTCCGCAGCGTGCGTGATGGCCGACAGGCTGGCCAGCACGAGGTCGGCGCGGGCCTCGTCAGGGTCAGTGATCACTGGCATGTTGTGCGGGCCGGCGACCAGGGGGCGCAGGGTGAGGGTGGGTAGCTGGTCCGGTCCGCTGCATACCGGTTGCTGGGCCCATTTCGCGGTGCCGTGGTCCTGACAGACTACGAGGAGTGCCGTGGGCAGCCGGTACTTCGTCCACAGGTACGAGACGTAGTAAGCCCAGCTCGCGGGCTTGTCCGGGTCCTTCTTGCCCGGGGCCTCGACGGCCAGGAGGAAGGCGCCCTGCTCTGCCGTCTCGAAGCGCAGGAGCGTGTCCACGCGGCGTTCGACGGGACTGGCCTCGGTGAGGTCGGTCGGGAGAGCGGTCGCTCCGATGGGCCTGGGGATGTCGACCCCGAGGAACCGCGAGACGCGACTGAAGAGCCCGGGGTCGTGCTGGAAGATGCGGTGCATCGCCTCGTGGGGCGGGCTGACCATGGGATTCCTTGGTGGTTCTGGGGTGCAGGGCAGCAGCTGTCCGGCAGCCGCGGCGGTGGCTTTCCGTGTCGGGGCGGTCCCGTAAGCCGCGGTCGCAGCGGTCGCAGTTCCGGAGCGCGTGTCGAGCGGGGCCCGGCCGACATATGCCAGCGGTTGTTGCCCTGCGCGTAAGGGAGTTGAAGGCTCCGACATCCGGCTCACCCGACGATGTTCACCCAGGCGAGTGAGTCGACGTCGTGGGCGGGAGGGGCGAGAGCTCGGTGAGGTTCTTCTTCCCCATCGTTTCCGGGAGTTACCGCCAGCCGGACGCCTGACGACCCGGCAGCCGGGTGCCGACGATCACCGCGAGGTCCGGGGCGAGGCGGAGTTCGGTGGAGCGCAGGGCGGGGTGGTCGAGCCAGTGCAGGCGGGGGTGGTCTGGGGCGCCGTCGAAGAGGGGTGGCCAGGTGGTGGCCGGGGTGAAGTCGTCGACCACCAGCGTGCCCCCGGGGGTGAGGAGCCGGGAGGGGTCGGCCGCGTCGTCCCCCTTGGCCTGGCCGCCGCCGTCGAGCACGAGCAGGTCGTACGGGCCGTGTTCCTCGACGCGCCGCCAGTCGCCGTGCAGGATCTCGACCCGGGGGTGGTCCCGGAAGACGGACGCGGCGACGCCGGCCCGCTCCGGGTCGCGTTCGACGCTGAGCAGCCGGACACCCGGGCGGGCGCCGGAGGCCAGCCACGCCAGGCCCACGCCGCAGCCCGTGCCCGTCTCCGCGATGGCCTGCGGTGCGCCCGCCGCCAGCAGGTGGAGGAGGCGCCCCTGTTCCGGTCGGCAGGAGAAGGCGAAGCCGTGGGCTCGGGCCGCCGCCACGGCGCGGGCGACCAGTGCCGGCAGGGTGGGGTCGTCGCCCCGGTAGGCGTCCGTCCCCTGAAGTGACATGTCCCGCATTATGACCTCACCCTGGCTGCCGTACCGCCGTTCGAAAGGCCATCCGTTCCGTTGAACCGTGGCGACACGGCCGGTGTGCGGTCGTAAAAACGGCATTCCCTTGGTCGGGTCTGTTACATCTGCGAACGGAGACCCCTCGTGCGAATGACCGACATCCACCGCTGCGAGATCCGGCCCGGGCGCCTCGTCGAGTGGACGCTCAGTGCCAGGACGCTCGACCTCGCGGCGGCGCTGCCCGAGGACGCGCGACCACCCGCCTATATCCAGGAGTCGCACATCCGCACGGCCCGGTCGGTGCGCGAGGACGGGCTGTTCGTGCCGACCTGGCTCGGCACCGCCTTCGACATCCCCGGCCCGGTCGACCTCGACGTGCTCCAGGAGGCGCTGCGCGCCTGGACCCTGCGGCACGAGACCCTGCGCAGCGGTTTCCGGTGGGGCGGCGAGAGCGGTGACGACATGCGGCGGTTCACCCTCGACGCTGACTCCGTGTCCCTGCACCGCGAGGACGTCGGCGACTTCCCGGACGCGACCGTCCTCGCCCGCCACCTCCAGGACCGCTTCGACCGGGTCGCGGACGCGCTGCGCTGGCCCAACCTCATCTATACGGCGGTCGTCCGCGAGGACGGCGTCAGCGTCTACATGGCCTTCGACCACAGCAACGTCGACGCGTACTCGATCTACCGGATCCCCGCCGAGGTGGGCGAGTTGTACGCGGCCGGCGTCGCGGGCCGGACCGTGCCGCGGTCCCGCGTCGGCTCCTACGTCGACTTCTGCGAGGCCGAGCGGGCCGACGCGGACCGGATCGACGGCACCCACGACATCGTCGCCCGCTGGCGGGAGTTCATCCGGCGGTGCGACGGTCGGCTGCCGTCCTTCCCCGTCGACCTCGGGGTCGAGCCGGGCGCCGCCCTGCCCGAACAGCACATGCTGCGCGAGCCGTTGGTGGACGCGGAGGACGCCGCCGCCTTCGAGGCGTACTGCCGCCCGTACGGCGGCAGCCTGGTCGGTGTGCTCGCCGCGACCGCCCTGATCGTCCACGAGATCGGCGGCGAGCCGGTCTACCGCACCGTCGTCCCCTTCCACACCCGCTCCCGGTCCCAGTGGTCGGAGTCCGTCGGCTGGTACGTGGGCGGCGCCCCGATCGAGGTCCCGGTGGACCGGGCCCACGACTTCCCGAGCGCCCTGCGCACCGTACGCGCCGAACTCCAGGCCAACCGGCGGCTGTCCCGCATGCCGATCGACCGGGTGCTGCGCCTGCTCGGCACGGACTTCCGGCCGACCTCGCCCGACCTGTACTCGATCGTCTCGTACGTCGACGCCCGCGACGTCCCCGGCGCCGGCCACTGGCCGGACCAGTCGGCGTACGCCCTGCTCCGGGTCTCGTACGGCGACCAGGTGTGCGCGTGGGTCACCCGGCTCCCCGAGGGCCTCTGGTTCGCCAGCCGCTATCCGGACACCGACGTGGCGCACAAGAACCTGCGGCTGTACGTCGAACGCCTGCGGGACGTCATCTCGGGCGTGGCCCGCTCGGGCCCGGTACCGAGGGCCCCTAGCCGCGGGTGAGGGAGACCCGCCCCGCGTGCAGGCGTCCGTCGCCGCCGTCGAAGTACACCCGGTCTCCGGCCACGGCTGCGTCGGGGTTGCCGGTCGACAGACGCGTCTCGGCCCGGGACTCGCCGGTGCGTACGTCGGCGGCGTGCAGCGTGCCCGTTTCCTCGCTGAAGAGCACCGAGCCGTCCAGCAGGCCGTGCAGCTCCGGTTCGCCGTCGGTGTGCGCGGTCCAGAGCGGTCTGCCGGAGCCGGCGGCGACCGCGTGCACGTCCCCGGGGCCGCTGGTTCCGGTGCCGTCGCCGGTGCCGCCGAGGACCACGCCGTCGGCGACGACGATCGGTTCCAGCCACTCGGCGGTCTGCAGGTCCGGTGCGTAGGTCCACCGCCGGGTGCCGCGGCGGGCATCGACGGCGTGCAGGTCGCCGCGGCTGTCGCCGGCGTAGACCGTGCCCCCCGACACCTTGACCGCCGTCACGTCGCTGCCGTACTCCTCCTGCACGGGGTAGCGCCATCGCTGCTCACCGGTGTCCGCGTCCAGGGCGTAGGGGTAGCTGCCCTCCCTGTCCCACATCCCGCCGTAGAGCATCCCGTCCGCCACCGCGAGCGCGTCGGAGAGGCCGTACTGGACCGGCCTGGTCCACTTCAGCCGCCCGGTGGCCGCGTCCAGCGCGGACACGGCGTACGCGGCGTAGTCGTCGGAACCCTCGGGCAGGTCGTACATGGTGTTCACGTACACGGTCCCGCCGGTCACGACGACACGCAGGTACACGCTCCACGTCGTGCCGGGCGGCGCGTGTGCCTCCGCGTCCACGCTCCAGACACGCTTGCCGCTGTGCAGAGCGATGCCATGGATCGTGCCGCTTCCCCGGCCGGAGGCCACCACCAGGCCGTCGTGCACGCCCTCGAAGTTCAACGCGTCCGGATCGTCGTACGTCCACACGGCATCTCCGCTGCCGGCGTCGAGCGCGTGCAGCCGGCCGTCCTGGCTGCGGCCGACCACCTTGTCGTCGGCGGCCACCGACTGCCAGAGGTCCACGTCGGACGGCCACAGTTCACGCACCGACAGCTGTCTCGCAGCGGCCGTCGGCCCGGCCGGACTCCCGGCGTCGCCGCCCCCACCCGACGGGCCGGAGAGGACACGGGGCAGGAGCAGGCCGGCGGCGAGCGCCAGCACGACGAGCGTGCCCGCGCCGGCCAGCACCGCCGTACGCCGCCGCCGGACCACTCCGCGCAGCCTGGCGGCGTACGAGGGCCGGGCGGGCGGTACGCCGAGCCGTGCCGTGGCGACGGCGGTCGGCGGCGCGCCCACGGTGACCGTCGGCAGCTCAGGGTCCGCCGTGACCGTGGTGGGCTCTTCCTCCGGCAGCACGTCCGCGCGCAGCGTGGCGACGTCCGCGGCGACCGCCGGGGGCAGCCACCCGGCCGCGGAGAACGTGCCGCGGATTCCGTCGGGCGCCTCCCACCGGCCGAGTTCCGCGAGCAGGTCCGGCACCTCGGGCCGCCGACGCGGGTCCTTGGCCAGACACCGGGCGGCCACGTCGGCCAGTTCGGGCGGGAGGCCCGTCAGGTCCGGGTCCTCGTGGACGACGCGGTAGTTGACGTTGAACGGCAGTCCTCCGCCGAACGGCCCGCTCCCCGTCGCCGCGAACACCAGCAGCGCGCCCAGCGCGAACACGTCACCCGCGGCCCCCGCCTCACCTCCGACCAGTTGCTCGGGCGGGAGGTAGCCGGGGCTGCCGACCACGGCTCCGGTGGTGGTCAGCCTGGTGTCGTCGGCGGCCACCGAGATCCCGAAGTCGATCACCCGGGGGCCGTCCGGTGCCAGCAGCACGTTGGACGGCTTCAGGTCCCGGTGCACCACGCCGGCGTGGTGGATCGCCGCCAGCGCCTCCGCAAGCCCGGCCCCCAGGGCCCGTACGGACGGCTCGGGCCAGGGGCCGTGCGCGGCGACCGCCCTGCCCAGCGGGACGCCGGGCACGTAGCCGGTGGCGAGCCACGGCAGGTCCCCGTCCGGGTCCGCGTCGGCCACGGGCGCGGTGAAGGGCCCCCTCACCCGCCGTGCCGCCGCGACCTCCCGCCCGAAGCGCCGCCGGAAGGCGGGGTCCTCGGCCAGTTCCTCGTGCACCACCTTCACGGCGGTCGCCCGGCCGCCCGGGGATCTGGCCAGGTACACCCGGCCCATCCCGCCCGAGCCGAGCCGTGCCGCGATCCGGTACGGGCCGACCCGTTCGGGATCCCCCGCCTCCAGCGGTGTGAACGCCTGCACTCCGCCCCCTCCTCACCCGTCGCCGTCCAGGACCTGTGCGGTGCCGGTCAGGTCGTGGCCCGGTAGGCCGTCAACCGGCTGACACGCTCGACGTACACGGTGCTCCCGACGAGCCAGAGGTCTTCGCCCTCACCCACGATCAGCCGTTCCCGCCACCGGAGGTCTCCGCCGCGGGTGTCCAGCGCACTCAGGTACCCGTCGGAGTCGTGGGTGAGGACGGTGCCGTCCACCACCGTCAGGGCCGTCACCTCGTCGGCGGTCCTCTTCTTCCGCCACCGTGGCCGGCCGGTGTCCGCGTCGAAGGCGGACACGTAGGCGTCGTTCTCGAAGTACACGGTCCCGTCGACCACTTCGGGCCGGCTCGCTCCCTCTCCGAGTCTGCCGTCCCACAGCTCCCCCTCGAAGGCACGGCGCCACACCTCGTCGCCCGACTCCAGGTCGACGGCGTACAGGCTGCCGTCCACGGTGCCGAAGTATGCCTTGCCGTTCGCCACGGCGGGCAGCGTCTGCGCGTCGCTGTCGCCCTCGTAGGTCCACTTCCGCTTGCGCGTGCCGGTGTCGACGGCGATCAGCTTCCTCCCGTCGTGTACCAGGACCGTGCCACCGGACACGGTCAGACCCCGGGTCGTCCCACTGCCGAACGTGTGGTGCCACAGCGCCTTCCCCGTCCTGGTGTCGAGGACGTAGAAGACCCCGGGCAGGTGCGCGTAGGCGGCACCGTCCTCCGCGACCGGGGCGGGGTGGAAGGAGTGGTCGTAGTACTTCCAGAGCGGCTCGCCGTTGTCCGCGTCCAGGGCGTACAGGTACCTTCCGCTCCCGTAGTACAGCTGGCCACCCGAGACCGCGGTGACCTCGACACCGTCGCCCACGATCTCCTTGAGGTAGTCCTCGTCCTCGGGGCGGATCTCCGTGAACGCCACCGGGCCGCCCCAGCGCTCCGAGCCGTCGGTCCCGGACAACGCCGTGATCTCGTGGCGGTCCTCGTTCTGGAGATAGACCGTCGCCTGCGTCGTCACGGCCGTCCGCTGGCCCTTCTCCAGGGGGCGCTCCCAGAGTTCCCCGATCTTCGAAGGTTCGGCGGGCGGTCGGTCGTCCCTGCCGGCGGCCACCTTCCACACCACGGTGCCCGTCACGGCGACGGCCACCGCGGTCGCCGTGGCGAGGACCGTCCGCAGGCGGCGGCGCCGGGGGCGCGGCGGGGCGGTGACGGCGGAGGATTGCGGCACGGTGTCCCCTGCTCCGGGCAGCGGCTCGGTGGGCACCTGCGCCCGCATCCGTGCGGCCGAGTCGGCGACCGGACCCGGCAGCCACCCGGCGCGCTCCGCGTGCCCCAGTTCGCCCAGCAGCCACGACAGCGCGGGCCGCTCAAGCGGGTCCTTCGCCAGGCACCTGCCCACCACGTCCGTGAGCGCGGGCGCCAGGCCCCTCAGGTCGGGGTCCTGGTGGACCACACGGTAGTTGACCGCATGGGCCGCGCCGCCGCCGAACGGGCCGACGCCCGCGGCCGCGTAGGCCAGCACCGCCACCAGCGCGAACACGTCACCTGCCGGTCCGGCCTTCTCGTGGCGCAACTGCTCGGGCGGATGAAGCCGGGGGTGCCGATGACCATGCCGGTCCCGGTGAGCGTACTGTCACCGGCCGCCGCCGCGATGCCGAAGTCGATCACCCTGGGGCCGTCCGGCGCCAGCAGGACGTTGGACGGCTTCAGGTCGCGGTGCACGAGGTCCACCGCGTGTACGGCGGTCAGCGCCTCGGCCAGGGCGGCGCCGAGACGGCGTACCGCCGGCTCGGGCCACGGCCCGTGGCGGGCCACCGCGTCCGCGAGCGACGGCCCGGGGACGTACTCGGTGGCCAGCCAGGCCGGACTGCCCTCAGGGTCGGCGTCGACCACCTCGGCGGTGAAACAGCCCGTCACCCGCCGTGCCGCCGCCACCTCACGGACGAAGCGCTGCCGGAACCGCTCGTCCCGCAGCAGTGCCTCGCGCACCACCTTGACGGCCACCGCGTGACCGCCCGGCGAACGGCCCAGATACACCCGCCCCATGCCGCCCTGGCCGAGGCGGGACAGCAGCCGGTACGGGCCCACCCGCTCCGGGTCCCCCGCGGTCAACGGTAACGACGCCACCGGCCCTCCCCGTCCGGCCCGTCGCCTCAACGGGCCCTCCCTGCACCGGACTCCGGGTAACACCTCCACGGTTCCCGCTCGGCACACCGGCCACCCCGGTACGGCGGACTCTCCCCGGAAACCTCACGTCTCCGGACGGCACACGAAAGGCCGGTCCCGATGACCTGGGTCACGGGAACCGGCCTTTCGCGGCGCCTCGGTCAGAAGCCCACCGACTGGAGGGTGCCCAGGCCCACGTCCGCGTAGGAGTGCTTGCCGGAGACGAAGATGTTGACGCCGTAGTAGTTGAACAGCCAGCATCCGAAGGCGATCAGGGCCAGGTAGGCGGCCTTGCGGCCCTTCCAGCCGGCGGTGGCGCGGGCGTGCAGGTAGCCGGCGTAGGCGACCCAGGTGATGAAGGACCAGGTCTCCTTGGGGTCCCAGCCCCAGTAGCGGCCCCAGGCGTCGCCCGCCCAGATGGCGCCCGCGATGATCGTGAACGTCCACAGCGGGAAGACGGCGGCGTTGACGCGGTAGGCGAACTTGTCGAGGGAGGCGGCGGAGGGCAGCCGGTCCAGGACCGAGTCGGCGAAGCGGCCGGGCGTGCCGCCGGAGGCGAGCTTGTTCTCGAACGAGTCCTTGAAGAGGTACAGGATCGTCGAGACCGCGCCCACGTAGAAGACCGCGCCGCAGAAGATCGCCGTGGAGACGTGGATGTACAGCCAGTACGAGTGCAGGGCCGGGACGAGCTGGTCGCTGGCGGTGTAGAGGACCGTGACCGCGAGGCCGAGGTCGAGCAGGACCGTGGTGATCAGGGGCAGGCCCAGCCAGCGGACGTTCTTCTTCAGGGCGAGCAGCGCCAGGTACACGCCGGTGGCGACCGTCGTGAACGTGATGTTGAACTCGTACATGTTGCCCCACGGCGCCCGCTGCACCGACAGCGCGCGGGTGAGGACGCCGCCCGCCTCGATCGCGAAGGCGAGGAGGGTGAGCGAGATGGCGATCCGCCCGTACAGGTCGCCCTGCACGGTGCCGCCGTGCGCGCCGGGCCCGTCGGGCACGTCGCGGGAGCCGGAGGCGGCGCGGACGACGACCTCGGGGCGTTCCAGTACGGCGGTGCCGCCGGCCTTGTTCACGGTGACGGCCGGCCCGCCCTTGGCCGTGGCCGCCTTGGTGGTGTCCGTGGCGGTCAGCGCGGCGGCGGTACGGCCGACCTTGCTGCGGCTGCCGAAGAGCCACTCGGCGATGTACGCGAAGAAGGCCAGGGTGTAGACGGCCATCGACGAGTAGATCAGCGTGTTGCTGACGTTCGCCAGATTCTCGTTGGTCGCGGCGGCGAGATTCACTTCTCAGCCCCTTCGGCAGGTACGGCGTGGGTGTCGGTGGAGTCCGGGGAATCGGGGGTGTCGTCGTCGTTCTGCGGCGCGTCCGGTGCCCGGTCGTAGAGGACCCCGGCCAGGTCGCCCAGTTCCTCGGGGACCTTCGCGGACTCGCTGCGGCCGAGGCCCGCCATCTCGACGACCGTGACGCCGTCGGCGCCGCGCACGGCCCGCACCCAGACGCGGCGGCGCTGGATGAACAGGGAGCCCGCCAGGCCGAGGATGGCGACGACGGCGCCGCCGAGCGCCCAGCCGCTGCCGGGCTGCTGTGTGACCTGGAAGCCGGCCCACTCGTGGATGCCGTTGAAGGTGACCGAGCCGGCGCCGTTCGGGAGGGTCATGGTCTCGCCGACCTTCAGCTGCTTCTTGAACAGCTTGCCGTCGGAGCCCTTGAACTCCTTCAGGTTGGTCTTGTCGAGCTGGTAGATGCTCTGCGGGAAGCCCGCGTCGACGCCGAGGTCGCCGTGGTAGGCGGAGAGCGCGAGCATCGGGTTGATCAGCGCCGGGAAGGTGGAGAGCATCGTGCTGCCCTTGCCGCCGTACGTCGGCAGGAAGAACGCGTTGAAGCCGAGCTGCTCCTTGACGCCCTTCGCGTTGCGGTAGCCGTCCATGACCTTGATGGCGCCGGAGGACGTGACGTTGGAGTCCAGCGGCAGCAGGGCCACGGCCTGCTTGTCCATCACGACGTCGCCCTTGGCGTCCTTGACGGTGACGACGGGGGCGTAGCCGTGGCTGACGAGGTAGACCTTGGAGCCCTCGATCTCCAGCGGCTTGTTGACCTTGATGGTCTTGGTCTTCTCGGCGCCGTCCGCGCCCTCGCTGTAGGTGACGTGGGCCTCGTAGATCCGCGGGGTGCCGCGGTTGGGGCCGGTCGGCTCGTAGGTGCCGCGGAAGTTCTTCAGCGAGAAGCTGAACGGGTCGAGCTGGTCCTGGTCGAAGAGGTTCCCGGACTTGAAGTCGTCGTACTGGGTGAGGGTGTTGGCGAAGCCGTCGCCCTCCAGGATCAGCTTGTTGCCCTCGTACTTGAACAGCTGGCCCCACGCGAAGGCGATCAGCATCACGATCAGCGCGATGTGGAAGGCGAGGTTGCCGACCTCCCGCAGGTAGCCCTTCTCGGCCGCGACGGCGTCGCCGACGGCGTGCGCGCGGAAGCGGCGCTTCTTCAGCAGCGTCAGCGCGGCCTCGCGGACCTCCTCGGGCTCGGCCCCGGTGCGCCAGCTGGTGTAGGCGGGCAGCCGGTCCAGGCGGCGGGGGGCGCCGGGCGGGCGGCCGCGGAGCTGGCCGACGAACTGCCAGGTGCGCGGGACGATGCAGCCGATGAGGGAGACGAACAGCAGGATGTAGATCGCGGAGAACCACACCGAGCTGTAGACGTGGAAGAGGCCGAGCTTGTCGTAGACCGGCGCCAGGATGTCGTGGTTCTGGCGGAACTCCTCGACCTTCATCGCGTCGACGCCGTCCTGCGGGATCAGCGACCCGGGGATCGCGCCCAGGGAGAGCAGCAGGAGCAGCAGCAGCGCGACGCGCATCGAGGTGAGCTGGCGCCAGAACCAGCGGGCCCAGCCGATCACGCCGAGCGAGGGGAGGTTCGGGGCCTCCTCCTTCGGCGCGGTGGAGAGCTGGGAGCCGGCGGCGCCGAGGTCTCCGTCCTCGGTGGCTGTCGGGGTCTCGCCCGTTGTCGTCTTGCTCATCGGTCAGATCCCCACAGTGAAGCCGTTGGACCAGGTCTGCATGTCCTGCACGATGGTGTCCCACGCGCCGGTGACCAGCAGCAGGCCGGTCGCGATCATCATGACGCCGCCCACGCGCATCACCCAGACGTAGTGCCGCTTGATCCAGCCGAAGGCGCCGAGCGCCTTGCGGAAGGCGACCGCGGCGAGGACGAAGGGGACGCCGAGGCCGAGGCAGTAGGCGACGGTCAGTATCGCGCCGCGGCCGGCGGTGCCCTGGTCGGCGGAGAGCGCGAGTACGGAGGCGAGGGTCGGGCCGATGCAGGGGGTCCAGCCGATGCCGAACAGGGCACCGAGTACCGGGGCGCCGACCAGGCCGTTCACGGGCTTCTTGTGGAAGCGGAACTCGCGCTGGGTGAGCCAGGGCATCAGGCCCATGAAGAAGACGCCCATGAGGATCATGAAGACGCCCAGCACCTTGCTCAGCACGCCCCGGTTCTCCTGGAGCGTGTCGCCGAAGTAGCCGAACAGTGCCCCGCTGGAGACGAAGACGGCGGTGAAGCCGAGGACGAAGAGGGAGGCGCCGGCCACCATCCGGCCGCGCCGGGCGTCGCCGAGGTCGCTGCCGGTGACCCCGGTCACGTAGGAGAGGTAGCCGGGGACCAGGGGCAGCACGCAGGGCGAGAAGAAGGAGACGAGGCCGCCGAGCAGGGCGATGGGGAGGGCCACGAGGAGGGCGCCGTTGAGCACCGTGCCGTTGTAGCCCTCGGCGGCCAGCGTGGTCACTGCGGACACGTCACTTCTCCGACTTGCCGGAGCCGGCGGATCCGTCGGTGAGGAACGGGTCGAGCATCTTGCGCAGCTTCTCCTCGCTGAGCGCCTGGAGGGTGCGCGCGGCGACCTTGCCCTCCCGGTCGATGACGAGCGTCGAGGGGATGGCCTGCGGGTTGAGGGTGCCCTTCTCGAAGCGGAGCATCAGCTTGCCGGTCGGGTCGTACAGGCTCGGGTAGGTGATCCCGTAGTCCTTCTCGAAGGCGCGGGCCGGCCCGGTGGAGGTGTCGCGGGTGTTGATGCCGACGAACTGGACGCCCTGGTCCTTGGTGTCCTTGTAGACCGTCTCCAGGTTCTTGGCCTCGGCGCGGCAGGGCCCGCACCAGGAGCCCCAGACGTTGAGGACGACGAGCTTGCCCTTGAAGTCGGCGACGTCGACCTGTCCGCCGTCGACGGTCTTGCCGGACAGCTCGGGGGCGTCGGCGCGCTCACCCTTCTCGGCGGTGGCGATGCCGTCCGAGCCGGTGATGAAGCCCGTCTGGCCGCCGCCGCCCGAGGTGCCGCCGGAGCTGCACGCGGACACGAGCAGCGCCGCGGCGGCGGCGCCGACGGCAAGGACGGCGCGCCCTCTCAGGCGGGCGGCGGTGCGGTTCGAGCGCAGGGGGGCGCGGCTGGCGGCACTCATGTGAAAAGTTTCGCATGTCCGTTCCGAGGATCTTGCGCACCCCCCTTACGGCCGGAAACCCGCATTTCAGGCGGCGTTCGAGGGTGCTCCCGAAGTGGCCGGCGCGTCCTTGAGGAAGGCGTTCCAGCCACCGGCCGGCCGCTGCCCCACCTCGACGGTGCGCAGCTTGGCCAGCACCTCCGGCTTCTGCGCGTCCATCCAGTCGGTGAACTGGCGGAAGGAGACGAGCCGGATGTCCTCGCCCTTCTCCCTCTCCCGCGCGACGTGCTTGAGGACGTTCTCGACGGCGTCCATGTAGATGCCGCCGTTCCACTCCTCGAAGTGGTTGCCTATGAAGAAGGGTGCCCGATTCGCCTCGTACGCCCGTTTGAAGCCGGATATGTACGCGTTGGTGGCCTGTTCGCGCCAGCCCGGGTAGTTGTGGGCGGGGGCCTTGGTGGAGTTGACCGACTGGTTGGCGAGGATGTTGTAGTCCATCGAGAGGACCTCGAAGGAGTGCCCGGGGAACGGTATCTGCTGCAGCGGGAAGTCCCAGACGCCGTCCTTCTTCGCCGGCCACACCTGGCGGCCGCCGGGCGAGGAGGCGTCGTAGCGCCAGCCCAGCTCGCGGGCGGTGGGCAGCAGGTCGTCCTGGCCGAGCAGGCAGGGCGTGCGGCCGCCGACGAGTTCCTTGTCGTAGTCGAAGGGCAGGGACGGCAGGTCGGTCCAGCCGCTGTTGGTCCGCCACTCCTTGACGAAGGACTTGGCCTGGTCGATCTCGCTGCGCCACTGCGCGGACGTCCAGTTGCCGACCGAGCCGCCGCCACCGCAGAAGTGGCCGTTGAAGTGGGTGCCTATCTCGTGGCCGTCCAGCCAGGCCCGGCGGACGTTCTTCAGCGTGTCCTTGATGTGGGCGTCGGTGAGGTAGCCGATGTCGGAGGCGCCGCGCGGGTTGTTCGGCGGGTCGTAGAGGCGCTTCTTCGACTCGGGCAGCAGGTACAGGCCCGAGAGGAAGAACGTCATGTGCGCGCCGTGCTCCTGCGCGAGGTCGAGGAAGCGCGGGAAGAGCCCGTTGCCGACCTCGCCGGCACCGTCCCAGGAGAACACGACGAACTGCGGAGGCGTCTGCCCGGGCTCCAACGGCACCGGCGCGTCCGGCTGGTGCGGCTGCTTGCCGGTGTACGCCGTGGAGCCGTCGCCGATCGGCTTCGCCGGGGCCTCGCCGCTGCCGGAGGGCGAGGGCTCGCCGGAGTCACCGGCCTGGTGCGAGCCGGCCGACGACTGGTGGGAACCGGAGCCGCAGCCCGCGAGCCCGACGGCCGCCGCGGCGCCGGCGCCGAGTCCGAGCATCCCCCTGCGGGTGAGAGTGCGGTTGGAAGTGCGCATCGCAACCTCGTTCGTCGCGTCCTTGGGTGGTCACTGGGCAAGAGGACGCGACGAACGAGCGGGTTCCGGAAATGTGTGCGGGTTCGGTAACAGGTGTCACACCCCGCGGGGTCGTACGGCTCTCAGGCCCCGTACGCCTTGCCCTGCCCCTTCACCGGCTTGGCGCCCGCGAGGAGGTGGGCCGGGACGAGGTCGCGGGCGGGTTCGGTGTAGCCGACGGAGACGATCCGGTCGCCCCGGTACGTGAACGTCGTCAGGGACGCCAGCGTGCACTGCCGCCTGCGCGGGTCGTGCCACAGCCGCCGCCGCTCGACGTACGAGCGCAGGATCCAGATCGGCAGCTGGTGGCTGACGATCACCGCCTCGTGACCGCGAGCCTTGTCGCGGGCCGCGTCCAGCGCGCCCTTCATCCGGACGACCTGGTCGACGTACGGCTCGCCCCAGGACGGCCGGAACGGGTTGACCACGTGCTTCCAGTTGCCGGGCCGGCGCAGCGCACCGTCCCCGATGCCGAAGGTCTTGCCCTGGAAGACGTTGCCTGCCTCGATGAGCCGCGTGTCGGTGTCGAGGTCGACGCCGTGCGACTTGGCGATCGGGGTCGCCGTCTCCTGCGCCCGCTCCAGCGGGGAGGCCACGACGTACGTCACGTCGCGGGGGGCGAGGTGCTCGGCGACCCGGTCGGCCATGCGCCGGCCCAGCTCGGAGAGGTGGTAGCCGGGCAGCCGTCCGTAGAGGACGCCGGTGGGGTTCTCGACCTCGCCGTGCCGCATCACGTGGACGACGGTCAGCTCCGCCTTGTCGTCGTTGCTCATGCCGTCGCCTCCGCGGCCGCGCGGGCCGCCGCCGGGAGGGCGTCGGCGATGCGCTGGACGGCCCGCTCGTCGTGGGCGGTGGAGACGAACCAGGACTCGAAGGAGGACGGCGGCAGGTAGACGCCGTTCGCGAGGAGCGAGTGGAAGAACGCGGTGAACCGGAAGGACTCCTGCGCCTTGGCGTCCTCGTAGTCGACGACCGGCCGGTCGGTGAAGAACACGGAGAACATGTTGGAGGCGTTCTGCAGCGTGTGCGCGACGCCTTCCTTGCTCAGCGCCTCGGTGACGAGCCCCTGGATCTGCCGCGAGACGGCGTCGACCGTCTCGTACGCCGCGTCGTCCAGGAGCCGCAGCTGGGCGAGGCCGGCGGCGGTGGCGACGGGGTTTCCGGAGAGGGTGCCGGCCTGGTAGACGGGGCCGGCCGGGGCGAGGTGCGCCATGACGTCGGCGCGCCCGCCGAAGGCCGCGGCGGGGAACCCACCGCCCATGACCTTCCCGAAGGTCATGAGGTCGGGAACGACCCCCTCGACGCCGTACCACCCGGCCCGGCTGGTCCGGAACCCGGTCATGACCTCGTCGGAGACGAACAGCGCGCCGTTCGCGGCGCAGGCGTCCTTCAGCCCCTGGTTGAACCCGGGCAGCGGCGGCACGACGCCCATGTTGCCGGGGGACGCCTCGGTGATCACGCAGGCGATCTCGCCGGGGTGCGCGGCGAAGGCGGCGTGCACGGCCTCCAGGTCGTTGTACGGCAGCACGATCGTGTCGCTCGCCTGGGCGCCGGTGACACCGGGGGTGTCGGGGAGGGCGAAGGTGGCGACGCCGGAGCCGGCGGCGGCCAGCAGCGAGTCGACGTGGCCGTGGTAGCACCCGGCGAACTTGATCACCTTGGTGCGGCGAGTGAACCCGCGGGCGAGCCGGATGGCCGACATGGTCGCCTCGGTCCCGCTGGAGACCAGCCGCACCTCCTCGAGCGGCGCGACCCGCTCGACCATCGCCTCGGCGAGGGCGACCTCGCCCTCCGCCGGCGTGCCGAAGGACGTGCCGCGCGCGACCGCCTCCTGGACGGCGGCGATCACCTCGGGGTGGGCGTGCCCGAGGATCATCGGGCCCCAGGAGCAGACGAGGTCGACGTACTCGCGCCCGTCCGCGTCGGTCAGGTACGGCCCGGTGCCGGACACCATGAACCGCGGCGTGCCGCCGACCGCGCGGAAGGCGCGCACCGGGGAGTTCACACCGCCGGGCGTGACGGCCGCCGCGCGGTCGAACAGAGCCTGCGAGGCCGGTGCTTCGTATGGATATGCCAGTTCGCTCATGACCTGCGACTTCTCCGACCTTCTCGACCTTCTCCGACGTATCGGACTCTGCGTGGCCCCCGCCCGGGCCATGCGCGGACCCTGATCGGCCCCGGCCCGGCCTCTGGTTGCCCAGGGTGACCTTGACAAGGGTAGACAACCGCCCCGATCGCCGTGCCGTCTGCCAGACTGGAGCCCGTCCACGCAGCTCAACGAGGCGGCGCGGGCGTGGCTGCCGACCGTCCTGCGGACTCGTGACGGACAGATGTTTCACCGCACGTTTCGCGGAGCGGGCGTGGGGGAGGTCACTGACACGATGATCGGGTTGCGCGGCGGGGGCCACGCGTCCTAGAAAAGCAGTCGGGTGGAGATATGCATCGCGGTGGCGGACTGGGCGAGGGGACCGACGACCTGGGTCCTCGACGTGCCCGGCGGGGAAGGCACCGACGCGAGGCGGAGGAAGCGTCCGAAGCACGTCAGACACACGGCACACCGAGCGAGCCCGACCGGGACGCACGGCACGCCGGCCGGCCGGGGGCGGAGAGCAGGAATGGTGGTCGGGTGGGGGTGACCTACAAGTACTTCGGCGCGCCCGACGGCGCGACCGCGGCCCGCGTCCCGATCTCGATGCGCCCCGAGGAACTCGGTGGCGACGAGCTCGGGATGAACGGCATGTTCACCAAGATCAAGCCGGAGACCATGGCCGCCATGGTCCTCACCGGCATCGAGGGCGTGCCCCTGCACAAGGTCCCCCCGCTGGAACTGGTCGTCCTCCACCCCGACTACGCGGTGGTGAAACTCCCGATGACCGTCGTCGACCCCCTGCGCGGCATCGGCGAGGAAGCGGTCGGCGCTGCGGCCTTCATCTGGTCGACGGTCCCGGACCGGGGCGGTCCGCGGGACGCGTTCAACGTGTACCAGTTGCTGCACGAGTGGCAGGACTTCAGCCACCGGCTGCATGAGGCGGGGCATCAGCCTTACTGTCTTGTCTGGCCCTGAGCTGGGGTTTCGTGAGGGCGGGCGGGGTCTGCGGGCCTCGCCGGTGTCCTCGAACGCTTCGTGGTCACTCGGACACGGGCCGGACGACCACCGCCAGGACCTCCACTCGTCCGCTGTGCTCGAAGCGGAGCGTGAAGGGCACCAGGTCGCCGATCTCCCAGTCCGGCGTGGCCGGGACGGTCACGTCGTTGCTGAGCGGCGTCATGTCGAGGGTCCCGCCCGCGGGAACCGGCAGGGAGTCGGCCGGCTGCCGGTAGGCCGCTCCGCCGGCGGTCATCCGGTGGCTGCTGAGGGAGATGCCCTCGGAGACGTCGGACGAGGTCACCTCCAGCAGACGGTCCCGAGCGCCACCGGTGTTGCTGATCCGGAAGAACGCCGCTGTCTCCGGCACTCCCTGCGAGGGGAGGAAGAGTCGCGCATCGGCGACAGCGATGCGTGCGGGCGTGCCGGCGTTGCCCGTAGCGGTCCAGACGGCCAGACCGCCCAGGGCCAGTACGCAGGCGCAGACCGGCGCCAGGGCGGCCAGGGCGGTGTCCGCGAGTCGACGCCGGGTGGGTGCCCAGGTGGGAAGTGTCATCCAGGGGTCTCCGTCCCGGCCTGCGAAGCGGACGGTCTGCTGCCGCGAGCCGGTGACGGCTGCCAGGCGCGCAGCCGCAGGCTGTTGCCCACCACGAGGAGTGAGCTGGCGGACATGGCGACGGCCGCCAGCATCGGGTTGAGCAGTCCGGCCATGGCAAGGGGGACGGTCACGGCGTTGTAGCCGAAGGCCCACAGCAGGTTGGCGCGGATCGTCGCCAGCGTGCTGCGGGAGAGGCGGACGGCGTCCGCGAGAGCGTCGATGTCTCCGCGCACGAGGGTGACGTCGGCGGCCCCGATCGCCACGTCGGTGCCGGTGCCCATGGCGATGCCCAGGTCGGCTCCGGCCAGCGCCGCGGCATCGTTGACGCCGTCGCCGACAACGGCGACCCGGCAGCCCTCTGCCCGCAGCTCCCGGACGAGTCGGGCC
This sequence comes from Streptomyces sp. WAC 04229, assembly GCF_003947455.1. Taxonomy (GTDB): domain Bacteria; phylum Actinomycetota; class Actinomycetes; order Streptomycetales; family Streptomycetaceae; genus Streptomyces. Next base: position 21,032 of record NZ_QHJH01000047.1, read on the forward strand.
TTGTCCTCCGGGGTGCAGCGGACGTGGACGTCGTCGATGCGCAGGGCCGCGGCGACGGCTCGGGCGGGCGCCTCGCGGTCTCCGGTGGCCAGCACCGGACGTACGCCCAGGCGGCGCAGCCGGTCCACGGCCCGGTAGCTGCCCGGTCGCAGTACGTCTCCGACCTCGATGACCGCCTCGGTCACTCCGTCGACGCGGACCATGACAGGGGTGCGGGCGGCCGTCTCGGCGGCGGACAGCGCCTCGGCCAGCGGGGCGGGCAGTTCGTCGTCCGGTGCCAGGACCTCCACGAGCCGTCCCTCGACGGTGCCGCGCACGCCGCGCCCCGGCAGAGCGGCGAAGCCGGTCACGTCGGGCAGCGTCCCAGCCGGTGCGGCGCGCCGGGCGTAGGCCGTGACGGCTTGGCCCAGTGGGTGTTCGGAGCCCCGCTCCACCGCGGCCGCGAGCCTGATCGCCTGTTCCTCACCGATGCCCCGGGGCGCGGCCGTGACCCGGGCGACGCTCATGTGCCCGGAGGTGAGGGTCCCGGTCTTGTCGAGCACCACGGCGTCGATGTGCTGGAGTCCTTCCAGGGCCTGCGGGCCGCTGACCAGAACGCCCAGTTGAGCGCCACGGCCGGTGGCGGCCATCAGGGCGGTCGGGGTGGCGAGGCCGAGGGCGCAGGGACAGGCGACGACCAGGACGGCCACGGAGGCGGTGATCGCGGCCTGCGGGTCGGCCCCCGCGCCGAGCCAGAATCCCAGGACCGTCGCGGCGAGGGTCAGCACGACCGGTACGAAGACGCCGGCGACCTTGTCGGCGAGGCGCTGTGCCCGCGCCTTGCCGGCTTGGGCCTCGGTCACCAGGTGGGTGATACGGGCCAGCCGGGTGTCGGCCCCGACCGCGGTGGCCCGCACTGCCAGCAGGCCGCCGACGTTCACGGAACCGCCGATCACGGCAGCGCCGGGACCGACCTCGGCCGGCTCGCTCTCTCCGGTCACCAGGGAGAGGTCGACGGCCGAACTGCCCTCGGCGACAGTGCCGTCGGTGGCCACGCGTTCCCCGGGCCGGACGACGAAGATCTGTCCCACCCGGAGTTCCTCGATGGCGACGAGACGCTCACCCGTGTCGTCGCGTACGGCGACCTCCTTGGCGGCCAGCTCCGCCAGTGAACGCATGGCGGCTCCGGTGCCGCGTCGGGCCCGTGCCTCCAGATACCGGCCCGCCAGGACGAACAGGGGGACGCCGACAGCGGCTTCCAGGTAGATGTGGGCGACGCCGTCCGAGGCGGTCGGCACCAGGCTGAAGGGCATCCGCATGCCCGGATCGCCCGCTCCGCCGAAGAACAGGGCGTAGAAGGACCAGGCGAAAGAGGCCACGGTGCCCAGCGAGACCAGGGTGTCCATGGTCGACGCCGAGTGCCGCAGGGCCCGCGCCGCCCGCTGGTGGAAGGGCCAGGCGCCCCAGACCACGACGGGCGCGGCGAGCACGAAACACAGCCACTGCCAGTTGCGGAACTGCCAGGCGGGCACCATCGACAGCACCAGCACGGGGACGGCCAGCAGGACAGTGACCGTCAGCCGACTGCGTTCCTGCCCGGCCTCCGTCCGCGCGGCGTCATCCTCCTCGCCGCGCCGTTCTTCGGGCGGCTCGGGCACCGCGGCGGTGTAGCCGGCCTGCTCGACGGCGGTGACGAGCTGCTCCAAAAGCACCTCGGGCGGATGGTGCACGCGGGCCCGTCCGGTGGCCAGGTTCACGCTGGCGGAGACGCCGTCCAGCTTGGCCAGTTTCTTCTCCACCCGCTTCACGCAGGCCGCGCAGGTCATGCCGCCGACCGTGAGGTCGGTCACCTCCTGCACGGATGCCGGTTCGCCGGCCATCAGTGTCCGCTCCCGTGGTTCATGCCGCCCATGTCGTCGTCCTCCGCGTCCGTGCCGCCGCCCTCATGACCGTCCTGGGTGATGCCGGGACCGTGCATCCCGGGGGCGACGGGGCCGACACTTCGGCCAACGGCGTAGGAGGCGGCGAACACCAGGACCAGCAGCACGAGGAACCCGCACAGAGCGGGAGGGGGGAGTAGTCGGCGCAAGAGGCCGGCTGGTGCGCCGGAGGCGAATTGCCGTGTCTGCGCCATCTGTTGACTCTCCCGATCGCGTCGCACGTCCTACGGCTGCCGCTGGAACGAGGCGCGCCGGTACACCAGTCGGGGTCGTTGGTGTTCCAGTTCCCCACGGTGAGTGTGATGTGCGTCACCGAATGGTGCCGAGGGCCGGCGGACCGCGATGTCCGCTGCCACAGGGCAGCGGACATCGGTCCGGGAGGTGCCTGGTGGTCCCGTCAGGCCGCGGCGGGTTCCACCGAGCGGCGGGTGGCGGACTCCTCCGCCGCCCACTCGACCAGGGCGGCCCGGGCCCGTGACACCCGGGAACGCACCGTGCCGACCGGGCACCGGCTCACTTCGGCGGCCTCGGCGTACGGCAGGCCGAGGAGTTGGGTCAGCACGAACGCCTCACGGCGGTCACCGGGGAGGGCATCGACCAGCTCCATGAGGGCGATGCCCTCGTCGAAGCCGGGCAGCCCGGCCGGCTGAGCGCGTTCGACCGCGCCCTGCCAGTCGTCGGTCCATGCCATGCGAGGACGGCATGCGGCACGGCGCAGGCTGTCGATGACGGTCCGGCGGGCGATCGACAGCAGCCAGACACGCGCCGAGGAACGCCCCTCGAACCGGGGGAGTGCCGTCAGGGCGCGCAGGAACGTGTCCTGGGTCAGGTCGTCCGCCGCCTGCGCGTCGTGGGCGAGGTACGTGACGAAGCGGCGCACGTCGCGTTGGAGTGCCCGGACGAAGCGGTCGACCGCTTCACTGTCGCCGTCGGCGGCGGCGAGGGCCCATGCGGTGACCGTCTCGTCGGTCACGGTGGGCAGGGCAGGTGTCATGGTCCTGTGGTCCTTCCTGAATCCCGCACGAACCGGCCGAATCGGCGCGGGCGCCGCAGGCCTTCGTACGGGTGTTGGGGAGACCCGGCCGCCTGAGAGAGCGGACGGGAGACCGCCCCGCACGTAGGGCGGTGGCGGTGATCCGGCTGTCAGACGACAGCGGTCTCCCCGGGAGGCCCCCGGGTGGCGAGGATGTGGACGAGCAGGAGTTGCCGCAGTCGCCCCCTCGACCGGGGAGCCGGCCGGAAGGAGGGCGGAGCGGGAGGCGGGCAGAGTACGGCCAGCACCAGCCGCAACGGCACGAACGCGCGGTCGGCACAGGCGCGGACCAACTTGAAGGCCGCGCTCTCGCCCTGGGCCAGCCAGATTCCACACAGGACTGCGGCCAGCACGTGGGCGGCCAGCATCCCCCACGAAGACGTGCCGGCCATCTGCGTCATGTCGTGCATGCCGCCCATCGGCGGCATGTCGTGGCCCGCCGAGGCCACGCCGTGGGCACCGTGAGCGGTCACGTGATCCGCAGGGTGCAGCCCCGCCGCCACGGCGATGTCATAAGCCCGGGCGGCCTGCGTCGGCGTCGGAGGCGCACCGCACAGGAAGTGGTCGGCCCACTGCCGAAGGGACTGCGTCGTCTCGGGCGCCGCAACCGGCCGGTCGCCGGACTGTGCGAGCGTGAAGGCGGCGTGCAGGCCGGTCTGCGCGGCGACCGTCAGACCGGCCACCGTACGGCGGCGCCGCTCACGGGCCCCGAAGGCCCAACCGACGGCACCGGCCACCGAGGCGCCGGAGAGGAGCACCCACCAGGGCAGCCCCTCCCCCGACATCACCACGTGTCCGAGGGCGGCGAGCACCACGCAGACGGCCGCGAACACCGCGGCCCGCAGCACTCGCACAAACCCACCGACTGGCATGGCGCCCCATCCTGGCACTCGGTGGACGGGCGCCGTCACCGGGGATGCCACCCGGCCGGCCCGCGGCAGGAACCGGGTCCGCCCAGCCCGGACGCACGGCTCCCGCCGGCCGGCTGTGAGCCGCGTCGGCATCCGGTCAGGCCGGAGTCCTCACCGGGTCGGCGCGTTCCGCCTCGTGCAGCAACTCCAGCAGCGCGGTACGGGCCCGGGCGACCCGTGACCGGACCGTACCGACCGGGCAGCCGCTGAGCTCGGCCGCCTCCGCGTAGGGGAGACCGAGAAGCTGGGTGAGTACGAACGCCTCCCGGCGCTCGGCGGGCAGCGCGTCCAACAGTTCGGACAACGCGACACCGTCGTCGAAGCCGGGCAGTCCGCGCTCCTGGGCTCGCTCGGCGGCGGCCTGCCAGTCGTCGGTGTCGGCGAGACGCGGCCGGGCGGACGCGTACCGGTAGCTGTCGATCACCGCCCGGCGTGCGATGGACAGCATCCAGACGCGGGCGGAGGATCGGCCCTCGAAGCGGTGCAGGCTGCCCAGGGCCCGCAGGAAGGTGTCCTGAGCAAGGTCGTCGGCGGCCTGCGGGTCGGCACTGAGATACCCGACGAAGCGCCGGACGTCTCGTTGGAGAGCGCGGACGAACCTCTCGACAGCTTCCGGATCACCACCGCGGGCGCTGAGCGCCCAGGTCGTTATCAGCTCGTCGGGAGACGTCCCTTCCTCAGGTGCTCTGGGCGGCTGCTGGGTCGTGGCACGTGCGGCAGAAAGAGTTGGACTGATCACCTGGTGTCCTTCTCGAGGGTCCGGAGGGCCGGCACGCGGGCATCCGGAGACCGGACCGGGCGGCCGTGAGGCACACCCGGGTCCGGTAAGGGCAGGGGATGGCGGGAGTACGCCTCGAGGCGGCGTGCTCCCGGTGCCCGAAGCCGTCCGGGGGTGCGGCCCAGGACGGTGTCGGGGAGCCGGCTGTCTCAGCGGACAGCGGTTCCCGTCGGTGGGCCCCTGGAGGTGATCGCGTACACCAGAAGCAGCCGGCGTGGGCGGCGGTCCGTGCGGCCACGGCGCCGGAGGAGGCGCGGGCGGCGTGGCGCCGCGGGGAGGGCGAGGAGCAGTCGCAGTGGGGCGGCCAGCCATCCGGTGACGGCCCGCAGAATGCGGAAGGCCGCCCGTTCGCCGTGGGCGAGCCACAGGCCGCTCAGCAGGGCGGCCAGCAAGTGAGCCGCGAGCATGCCGGCGCCCGTTCCACCGCCCATCATGTGGTCGATTCCCGTCATGGGGTCCATGCCGTCCGCCGCCTCCGGGGCGGGCCCGCCCCGGGTCATGGAGTGCATGGCATGACCGGTGTGCCCCATGGAGGCCGAGGAGAGCGTGGGGAACACGTCTTCAGCCGTACCGCCCAGGGGCGGGGAAGGCGCGGACAGCGCCTGGGCGCAGGAGAACCACTCGTGCAGTGCCGACTGGGCCACCACCACGATGGAAGAGACGAGAAGCAGCCCGCGTTCCCGGCGGGCCAGACACCAGCCCGCCCCACCGCACGTCACCACCCCGACCGCGAGTGCCCACCAGGGCACGGAGAGGCCGGACATCATGACGTGCCCCAGGGCGGCGAGCAGCACGCAGACGGCCGCGAACACCGCGGCCCGTGTCGTGCGGAGACACCACCCAGCACTCATGGCGGCTCATCCTTGCATTTTCGGCGCCCCGTCCCGAGGCAGTACGAAAAGTTCGCCAGTCCACCACTCCAGCGCTCGTGGTGATTCACATCACGTCACATCGCGGGAACTCGGGCGGGGTTGCTTTCGACTGCCTCCTCCAAGGAGGTGCGTCTGTGACGACGGGACGGGCGGGGCGAGTCGGTCGAGGCGGGGCGGGTCCGGCGGCCGAGGGAGCACCCGAAGGGGCGACGGGGGCGCTGACCACGCTGCTGACGTGCGCCATGGCCTTCTCGATGATGCAGCTGTTCCTGCTCGGGGCCCTCGGCCCGCGACTCGTCGCGGACCTCGGCGTATCGGCGACGGTGCTCGGGCTGACGACCACCGTCGGGTTCACCACGGCGGCCGTGCTCTCCCCGGTCGGCGGCCGGGTGGTGGACCGGGTCGGGCCTCGACGCTGCCTTGTGGCCCTCCTTGCCGTGGCCGCCGTCGCGCTGGCACTGATCGGGACGGCTCCAGGATCCGGGTTCCTGCTGGCCGCCGTCGCGCTCGGTGGTGTGCCGCAGGCTTTGGCCAACCCGGCCACGAACAAGGCGATCCTCGCCGCCGTTCCGCCTGCGCGGCGCGGTTCGGTGACCGGCATGAAGCAGTCGGGGGTACAACTGGGAGCGTTCGCGGCGGGGTTGCCGCTCGCGGCGCTGGCCGGCCTCACCGGATGGCGGGGCGCCGTGTGGACCGCTGCGGGTGCGGCGGTGGTGGCCGCCGTGTGGGCGGCACGCGCGTTGCCCGCCGACCCGCCCGCGAAGTCCACCCCGACGGCCTGGGTCCCGCGGGGGACGATCGCATGGCTGATGGTGTTCTCGCTGCTGCTCGGCTGCGGTATCGCCTCGGTCAACACCTATCTGTCGCTGTACGGCACCGAGCGTCTGGGGCTGGGTCCCACGGCGGCGGGGGCACTGGTGGCCGTGCTCGGCGTCTCCGGGATCGTGGGGAGGCTGGGCTGGTCGAAGGTGGCCGGGCGGCCTGGACGGGCGGTCTGGCTGCCGGGTTCGCTCGCCGTCGGAGCGGTGGCGGCGGCCCTGCTCCTGGTGGGCTCGGCAACCGCCGGCCCGCTGGTGTGGGCGGCGGCCCTGGCCGTCGGGGTGTTCGCGGTGGCGGCGAACGCGGTGTCGATGGTGCTCGTCCTGCAGCGCGCGGCGCCGGGCCGGGCGGGGCAGGACTCCGCGCTGGTCTCCGCCGGTTTCTTCGCCGGCTTCGCGATCGGTCCACCGCTGTTCGGGGTGCTGGCCGAGGCCGGCCGGTACGCAGGTGGTTGGCTCCTCGTGGCGGCCGAGTTCACGGGGGCCGGGCTGGTGGCGCTGCTGTGGGCCGTGCGGGAACGCCGGTCGGACGTGCGTCCGTGAGGGCGCACGCGGAGGGGACCGCCCGGTCCCCCGAGGAACGACGGGCCGACCGCACGGGGCCGGAGACCGCGCCCGAGTGGGCCGCCGCGGCGCTCGACTCCGTCCTCGCCAGGGTCGCCGCCACCCGCAGCGAAGTCGGCGAACGGTTTCCTCTCTACGCGGACCCCGACTCCGGCGGGTGGAAGACCACAGCACGTGGCTCATGGACCGGCGGTTTCTGGGCCGGACTGCTGTGGCTGCTCGCCCGGCACACCGGCGCTCCCTCCGACCGGGAGGCCGCGCAGGCGTGCACCGCTCGACTGGCCGGCTGGATCGAGGCGGACACCTCCACCCGCGGACTGATCTTCTGGTACGGCACCCTCTTCGCCGATGACGGGGCTCCGTTCCGGGACCGGGCCGCTCGGGCCTGCCGGGACGCCTTCGACCCGGAGCTGGGCCTCGTGCCGTGGGGGTCGGCCTTCGGCGGACCACGGCGGATGGCCCGCGTGGACGGCGTCCCCGGCATGGTGCCTCTGCTGGCCACGGTGGACGCGGAGGCCGCCGCCTCGCATCTGCGCCGCCACCTCGACCTGTGCCTGAACTCCCGGTCGTCGTCCTGGTCCTGGCTGCACACCGAGGCGACCGGCTGGGCCTCCTGCGCCGACCCGGCACCGGGCTGGAGCCGCGGTCCGGCGTGGCTGCTGCTCGCCGTTGCCGAAGGCGCCCCTCTCCTGGGCGACGACGCGCTCGCCGGACTCGCCGACGCGTTGACGCCGGCCTGTTCCGTGCCCCTCGCCGACGACGCCAGCCCCGCCGGCCCGGTCGACACCTCAGCCGCCGCCATCACCGCGCTCGCGCTGCTGCGGCTGGACCACCGGGACCGAGCCGTAGGCATCCTGGACACGCTGGTCCAGCGGCACCTGACCGCCGACGGCCGCCTCCTGGACGGCTGTTACGACCTCGGATCCGGAAACGCCGTGCGGCACGAGCTGATCTGGGGCGACTTCTTCCTGGCATACGCTCTCGCGGAACTCACCGGCCGGGTGGACGGGCACACCGGTTAGACCTGCTCCGCGCGCAGCACACGCCGGGCCACGGAGGTGATGTGCAGTTCGTCGGGCCCGTCGAGAATGCGGGCCGCGCGTCCCGTACGGAACAGGGCGGGCAGCGCGGTGTCCGGTCCGAGACCGGCCGCGCCGTGAACCTGTATCGCCGCGTCGGCCACCAGTTGGAGCGTACGAGCGGCAGCGACCTTGGCCAGCCCCACTTCCACGTGGGCGTCGACGCCCGCGTCCAGCCGCGCCACGGCCTCGTGGACCAACGGCCGGGTCGTCCGCAGAGCGAGCAGTGACTCGAAGACGTGGCGCTGGACGAGTTGCAGGTCGCCGAGGGGGCCGCGCGAGCGGGAGCGGGTGACGGCGCGTTCCCGCATGAGATCGAAGGCGCGGGCGGCCTGACCGAGCCAGCGCAGGCAGCGCAGGGTCCGGCCGAGCTGGAGCCGTTCGGCGGCGACGGCGAGGGCCTTGCCGCGATCGCCGATCAGGTGGTCGGCGTCCACCGCGACACCGTCGAGTGCGATCTCCACCTGCCCGGCAGCGCCGAGCACGGGCAGCTCGCGCACCACCCGGAAGCCGGGAGAGCCGGCCAGGACCAGCAGGAGGCTCAGTCCTTCGCGTTGTGGAGGTTGCCCGTCCGTGCGCGCGAGGACGGTGACGAGGTCGGCGGCGGCGCCCCCGCTGACGAACCACTTGCCCCCGGTCACCCGCCAGCCGCCCCCGGCCTCGGCCTCGGCCTCGGCCTCGGCCTCGACGGCACGGGTGGCGGTGAGGAACGGGTCGGTGCCCGGCACCTCCGGCTCCGTCATCGCGTAACCGGCCCGCAGCTCTCCGGCGACCAGCGGCGCCAGGTAACGCTCGCGGACGCGTGGACTGCCGTGCCGCCACAGCATGAGCGCGTCCAGCAGGGAAGCCGAACCGAGGGCGGCCGGCCCGTGGTCACTGGCGCCCTCCGCCTCCGCGACATGGGCGTAGAACCGCAGTCCAAGCCCCTGACCACCCAGCTCGACGGGGAGAGGCAGCGCCCACAGGCCGTGGTCCTTGGCCTCCTGACGCAGTCGGTGCAGCGTCCGGGCCGCGTCCGGACCACCACCGTCCAGAACCCGTTCACAGGGCACGACCCGGGTGCGGACGAAGTCCGCGACCCGCTCTCTCAACTCCCTTACGTCCGAAGGGCACTGCGGGTCACCGAATGTCTCTTCCAGCACGTCTCCCCCACCTTCCAGGGAACTTCGGCTCTCGCCGGTCCGACTGTCTGTTCGTGGAACCGGTCGGGGGTGATCACCCCCGGGTTCCCGCGCGTCAGGAAAGGAGAGGCATGGCACCACAGGCCACACCGCCCATCGCGCAGCCGTCCCGCCCCCTCGACGGACTCCGTCTGGAAGCCTCGGGACCGCCGGGCCCGGCGGGCGGACTCGTCGCGGAGCACCTAGGGCTGCTCGGCGCGGCGGATACCGGGGGCTCCGGTGAACGCGTGACACTCGCCGGCGCGGAGTTCAGCGGCGTCACCGCCCACACGACGTGGGGCGACCGAGCCGTCGACGAGGCGACCACGCAGGCGGTGACCGGCATCATGGCGGTGCACGGACGCCGGGACGGGGCGCCTCGCGGGCTCGCCGCCGACTACGCCGCCACCGCCGCCGGCGTGCTGACCGTGCAGGGCCTGCTGGCCGGGCTCCTCGCCCAGGCGCGCGGCTCACAGGTGACGCGGACCGAGATCAGCGTCGAACGGGCCGGACTGCTCGCCGTCTCGCAGTACCTCGCCGCGGCCGGGGCGGAAGAGGCCGAGGCGGCGGAGACCGCCCCGGGCGGCCCTCCGTTCACCTCCGCCGAAGGCATCGTCTTCGAGCTGGAGACCCTGGACCCGGGCGTGTGGGCCGCGTTCTGGCGGGCCCTCGGCGCACCTGCGGACGCCATACGGCGCGGCTGGCGCCCCTTCCAGTTCCGGTACGCCACGGCCTGCGCACCCTTCCCGCAGGAACTGCACGTCGCGGCCGGGAGCCACGGCTGGGAGCGCGTCCGGGAAGCCGCCAGGACCTCCGGTGCCGAGGTATGCGCTCTGCACTCGCTCACCGAGCGGGCCGCCGAGTACGACGGCGCCCCGCCCTGGGAACTGACGGCGCACGACGCGTCGTACTCCGGCTCCGGCGCACCACCGGACACCGACGCCCCGCTGGCCGGACTGACCGTCCTGGAAGCCGGCCGCCGCATCCAGGCACCGCTCACGGCGCACCTGCTGGGACTGCTCGGCGCCGAAGTGGTGCGGATCGAGCCGCCGGGCGGCGATCCGCTGCGCGGTATGCCGCCGACCTGCTCGGGCGTCTCGGCCCGCTGGCTGGCGCTCAACCGCGGCAAGAAGGCCCTCGAGGTGGACATCAAGTCCGCCACGGACCGGAAGCGGTTGCGCGCGATGGCCGCGGAGGCAGACGTCTTCCTCCACAACTGGGCGCCGGGCAAGGCCACCGCCCTCGGCCTGGACCACGCGGACCTGTCCGCCGACAACCCCGCGCTCGTCTACGCCTACACCAGCGGCTGGGCCGGCCGGCTCCCCGGAGCGCCGATGGGCACCGACTTCATGGTGCAGGCCCGCACCGGGGTGGGTGAGGCGGTACGTGCCGCGGACGAGCCACCAGTACCGTCACTGATGACTCTGCTCGACGTACTCGGAGGGCTACTCGGGACCGAAGCCGTCCTCGCGGGGCTGCTGCTGCGCCGACGCACGGGAGCCGGTGTGCGGGTGGACTCGTCCCTGCTCGGAGCGGCAGACGTACTCACCGCATCGGCGCGAAGCCGTGCGGCCCAGGGCCTCACCTCACGGCAGCCGGCCGGCTTCCGCAGGCCCGTGCCCACGGCCGACGGCTGGATCGCCCTGCCCGACCACGCCGCCCTTCCCCACGACGCGCGGCACCTGTCCACGGCCGAGGCCGTGAGTCGACTGCATGAGCGCGGCATCACAGCCGTTCCGGTCGTCACCGACCTCGCCGACCTGCTCTCCTCCGGATCGATCAGCCGTGACGCCCACGGCTCCCCCGCCGTCCCCGCCCCCTGGAGGTTCGCATGACCGTCGCTCTGCACGACCTGCTGCCCGCCACACTGCGCCGAACCTGGGCCGTCGAGGGAACCTGCCCCGACCTGGACCTCTACAGCCTGTACCGCGCCCGTCAGATCGCCGACCCCCACCGCACGGCAGTCCTCGACGCCAAAGGCAAGCTCTGTTACACCGCCCTGGACCGCAAGGCCCGATGTCTGGCCGCCGGACTCGCCGGCCTCGGGATACGCGCCGGTGATGTCGTCGGCGTCCAGATACCCAACGGCCGCGACGCAGTCGTCGCGGATCTGGCACTGGCCGCCCTGGGCGCGGTGGCGCTGCCCTTCCCCGTCGGGCGGGGCGGGCGCGACGCGGCCTCGCTGCTGCGGAGATCGGAGGCGGTCGCGGTGATCGCGGCAGCCGAACACCGGGGCAACCGGCACGCGGCCGACCTGCTGGCGCTGACGGGTGAGCTGCCCGCCCTGCGTACGGTGGTGGCCGCGGGACCGGCGGGCACCGCCCCGGAGGGAGCGGTCCCCCTGTCGGCCCTGATGCGCACCGACCCGCAGACGTTCACGCCGGCCCGTCCCGACCCCGACACCGCCGCCCGCATCCTCGTGTCCTCCGGGTCGGAGTCCGAGCCGAAGATGGTGGCCTACTCGCACAACGCCCTGGCCGGCGGCCGGGGCAACTTCCTCGGCTCCCTCATCCCGGACGGACGCCCGCCGCGCTGCCTCTTCCTGGTGCCGCTCGCCTCCGCCTTCGGCAGCAACGGCACCCCGGTCACCCTCGCCCGGCACGGCGGAACCCTGGTCCTGCTCGACCACTTCACCCCTGAGGCCGCGCTCGAAGCACTCGCCGAACACGAACCGACCCATGTCCTGGGCGTACCGACCATGATCCGCATGATGCTGGACCGGATCGCGGAGGGCGGACACCGGAAGTTCGCTCCGCCGACGGCCGTGGTCGTCGGCGGCTCGCCCCTGGACGAGGCCACGGCGGCCGAGGCCCGTCTGGCCTTCGGCTGCCCGGTCGTCAACCTCTACGGCTCCGCCGACGGCGTCAACTGCCACACGGGGCTGGCATCCCACTCCCCCGACGGCGACGGGCGCCCCGGCATCGCCGCCGGACACCCCGACCCCCGGGTCGCCGACATCCGGATCGCCGTCCCCGGCACCCGTGAGCTGCGGGAAGTCAGCGGGGGTAACGTCGGTGAGATCGTCGCCCGCGGCCCGATGACACCGCTGTGCTACGTCGGCGCCCCCGACCTCGACACCCGCTACCGCACCGAGGACGGCTGGGTACGCACCGGAGACCTCGGGCTCATCGACGAGGACGGCACGCTCCGGGTCGTCGGACGGCTGAAGGACGTGGTGATCCGCGGTGGGGCGAACATCAGCCCCGCCGAGGTCGAGATCGGGCTGGCCGCGCACCCGGCGGTCCGGGACGTCGTGTGCGTCGGCGTGCCCGACCCGCTGATGGGTGAGCGTCTCGCGGCCTGCGTCGTGCCCAGGGAGGAGGCGGCGCCCACGCTGGAAGACCTGTGCGCCCACCTGGACGCGCGTGGTCTGGAACGACGCAAGCACCCCGAGCGTCTGCTCGTGCTGAACGAGCTGCCCCTGACACCTGCCGGCAAGCCGGACCGAGCTGAGCTGCGGAAGCGGTGTGCGTCCGAGACGGAACGCCGACAGCCCCTGGCCCCGGCCGGCTGAACCGCGGGACGCCGGAGGGCCGCCCAGGGGAGAGTCCCCGAGGCGGCCCTTTCGACGGGCGACGCGCGGTCAGTCGCCCGTCGTCGGACGTGCGCTCGGCACCACGCCGCCACTCAGGAGGCGTTCATCGCCTTCTCCAACGTCGTCGCCGCCTTCTTGTAGACGGTCAGCAGGTCCAGTTCCCCGTCCGGATAGTTGACGATTCCCACCTGGCGTGCGCCCGAGTCGGGCAGCACCGTGCCGGTCGCCATGTGCACGTTGTCGAGGACGAGTTGCGGCTTCTTCTTGGAGAGGTCGGACAACTGCTTGGCCGTCACCGCCTCCGGCCCGTACGTCCCGACCACCTCCGCCCCCGCCAGTCTCGCCGACCAGGCGGCGAAGACCTGGGCGACGGCGGTGGGTGCCTTGCCGTCCGGCCAGGCGCTCTCGAGATCCTTCTGCAGCTTGCCGTACTCGGTGTCGAACGAGGTGACCCACTCGGCGGCAGTGGCCTCGGTGCCGAACATCTTGCCCAGCCGCGTCACCTCCGCCTTCGCCTTGTCCGCGTCGTTGTCGAGATTGACCTCGACGAGTTCGGCGTCGCCCCCGGCGGCTTCCTTGAACTTCTCGGCGTACGGCTCGAAGGGCGCGTAGAGCACGAAGTCCGCGTCCGCCACGGCCGCGAGATCGGAGGGCTTCGGGTCGTAGTCGGGGGCGTGCTGCACCGACTCCGGCACGATGACCGTGACGTCCTCGGCACCCGCCGCCTTGGCGAACGCGCCTTCCCAGCTCGTCGTGGCGACCACGACCGGGCTGTCCTTACCGGCCGCGTCGCCTTCCGCGCCGGACGAGGAGGACGAGGTGGCCGACGCATCGCTGTCGCCACCGCAGCCGGTGGCCGTCAGCAGGAGGGCCGCGCTGAAGCTCAGTGCGAGGAGGGGAGTGATGCGGACGCTGGTGCGCGCCATGAGCTGATTCTCCGTTCGGGTACGAGATGGACGGCGAGGACGACCACGCCGGCGGTCAGAACGAGGACGGGGCCGGGAGGCCAGTCGAAACGGAGTGCGATCAGGAACCCGGTCAGGTTCACGACCACCCCGATGCCGATCGCCCAGGCGGTGATGGACAGCAGGGAACGGCCGAGCCGCCGGGCGGCGAGGGCCGGAAGGAGTGTCAGCGCGTCCACGAGGAGAGCACCGGTGAGCTTGATGGCTCCGGCGACGGACACCGCGACCAGGACCAGCAGCACGAGGGTGAGCCGGTCGGCCCGTACACCCGAGGAGAGGGCCAGTTCACGGTCGTAGAGGAGGAGGGCGATGTCCCTGCGGCGCCACCAGAACAGGGCGGGTACGACCACGGCCAGCGCGACGAGGAGCCACAGGTCGCCGGTGCCGACCGAGAGGATGGATCCCCAGAGCAGGGCGAAGGCGCCCGCCGCGTTGACGCCGGACACGGCGAGCAGCAACAGGGCGGCGGCGATCGCCAGGCTCATCAGCAGTCCCATGGCGCCGGACAGACCGTCCGGAGTGCGGGCCAGCGGTGCGACCCCGGCGCCGGCGAGTGCGCAGGCCACCAGCGCGCACAGCATGGGGTCCAGCCCGGTCAGCAGACCGACTGCGATGCCCAGGAGGGCCACGTGCATCATCGCGAACCGCACGGGCATGATGTCGAGGCCCACGATCACCACGCCGATCACCGGCAGCCCGACCGCGGCCACCAGCAGGGCGATGCCGGCCCGCTGAACGGGCACGAGTTGCAGGAGCTGCCCGACGTCGGCGGCGGCCAGGGCACTCACCGGGCCTCCCGCAGCCGGCCCGCGGCCATCTCCAGCACCCGGTCGCAGCGTTCGGCCAGAGCCCTGTCGTGCGTGACGACCACGACGGTCACCGGCAGGGACAGCAGTACGTCGGCCGCCTCCTCCTGACCGGAGAAGTCGAGGGCGGCGGTGGGCTCGTCGGCGAGCAGCACGCCCGCCCCGGCCGCCACACAGCCGACCGCCCGCGCCAGGTACATGCGCTGGAGCTGGCCACCGGACAGTGTGTGCAGGGGCCGGTCCACGAGGTGACCGACCTTCAGCTTGTCGGCCGCCTCCAGCGCCTCGGCGCGGGAACCCCCGCTGGTCAACAGCTCGTGGCCCAGCAGGGGGAAGCGTCCGGTCGCCGGCTTCTGCGGGATCCACGCGCACGCCCGTCGCCGCCACGCCCACTCGGCGGCGCTCCTGGTGTCCCGCCCGCCCACCAGGATCCGGCCGGCGAAATGCCGGTGCAGTCCCAGGACTGCACGCACCAACGTGGTCTTGCCCGACCCGTTGGTACCGGTCAGAGCGACACGCTGCCCCGGCGCGACGTCGAGGTCGACGTCGCGCACGGCCTCGACCCTGCCGTGCCGGCACACGACGCCCGACAGCCGGACATCCAGCCCTTCCATGCCACCTCCCCACCTCCTCAGAGCAGTCGGACGGGATACGCGGTCAGTTCCCGCGGTACCGAAGAGACCTGAACGGGCCTCGGCCTTCGCCTGCCTTCTGCGGATCGGCGTCAGGAAGCTTCCGCGTCCTTGCCTGCGGCGTCGGTGAAGGCATCGTCGATCGCCTTGCGGGTCCGGCTCTCGCTGGACGGCAGCAGGTGCGGCATGAGACCTGAGGCTGATACGCCCCTCCTGGGGAGGTAGGCCCAACTACCGCCGTCGGTTGACGAGTTCGCGCCCCGGGGCGGCCTACTGTCCGGTGTCATGAACATCATCCGAAGTGCCACCGCTGTCACACTGCTCGGCCTGTCGCTGACGCTCGCACTCCAGGGGCCGGGGGCCGCCGCGGCGGCCCCCGCGCAGACGCCCGCGTTCTCCACCCGGAACGGGGCGGAATCGGAGATCTCGCTGCCGAGACCCGCGGGCCGGTACGCGGTGGGGAGACAGACACTGCACCTCTCCGACCAACGGCGTCGCGATCCGTGGGTGCCCTCGCTCCACAGGGAGCTGATGGTGTCGATGCACTATCCGGCCCGTGCCGGGAGGAGTGCTCCGGCGGCCTACATGACACAGGAGGAGGCCCGGCTGCTGCTGGAGGCGCGCGGCCTGGCCGGCGTCGTGCCCGCCGCGACCGTCAGCGGTGCGCGCACCCACGCGCGCGTGGACGCCCGCCCGGCGTACGGCCGCTTCCCGCTGGTGCTGCTGTCACCGGGCTTCTCGATGCCACGGGGCACGCTCACCACCCTGGCGGTCGACCTGGCGAGCCGCGGGTACGTCGTCGCCTCCGTGGACCACGCCTATGAATCCGTCGGCACGTCCTTCCCGGGCGGACGGGTGCTCACCTGCCTGGCGTGCGAGCGGGTCGCCACGGACGAGGAGAAGGCGCAGGTGGCCGAGGACCGGGCGCGGGACCTGTCCTTCGTGATCGACCAGTTGTCGGCGCTTCGCGCACCGTCGGGCACGCTCCAGGGGCGGCGGAGCCTCCCGTACGCACGCATGGTGGACATGCGGCGGATCGGGGCGGCCGGGCACTCCATCGGTGGCGCGGCCGCCGCCGCGGTCATGGTGCGGGACGAACGCGTGCGGGCGGGCGTGAATCTGGACGGCGACTTCTTCGCCCCGTTCGCGGAGGCGGGCCTGCATGGGCGCCCGTTCATGATGATGGGCGCTTCCGCCACCCACAGCCCCGGGAGCCCGGGCAGCGACTGGCGGGATGCCTGGACCCGCCTGGACGGCTGGAAGCGCTGGCTGACGGTTGCCGGGGCCGAGCACTTCGCCTTCACCGACCTGCCGCTCCTGGCCGACCGGCTGGGCCTGTCGGATCCCGCGGCGCCGCTTTCGGGCGACCGCTCGTGGCAGCTCACGCGTGATTACACGGCTGCCTTTCTCGACACGCACCTGCGCGGCCTGGCACGCCCCCTGCTCGACGGCCCCTCGGCCGAGCGGCCCGAGGTCGCGTTTCCCGCAGTGTGACAGCGGCCGTACCGGCGCTCCCTGCACGGGTGGCCGACGGGCCGGCTCCGTCCCCTCGGGGGAAACCGGCCCGCCGCGAAAGGGGCTCGGTCAGCCCGGAGCGATACGGCTGAGGTGCTCCCAGGACCGGTACAGATCCGCCTGGGCTCGGTCCATCTCCAGGACATGGTCGAAGGACTGGCTGCCGACGATCAGCCGTCGGGGCGGATCCGGCAGCGCGACCAGCTCCATGACGGCCGGGGCAGCGGTGTCCGGCTCCGGGGCGACGGCGTCACCCCACATCGCCTCCATCTCGGCACGCAGCGGCTGATACGGCGCCAGGGGTTCGGTGTTCGTGGTCCCGGCGGTGAACAGGCCGGTGTTGTAACCGCCCATCTGCACGATGGTGACCTTGACGCCGAACCCTTCGACCTCCATCGCGAGTGCCTCGCTCACCGAGTCCAGTGCCGCCTTCCCCGCACCGTAGTAGCCGACGGTGGCCATGCCGCCGCCGCTGCCCATCGAGGTCACCTGAAGAAGCCGCCCGCCCCCCTGGGCCCGCAGGTGCGGAAGGACCGCCTGCGCCACCCACACGGCGCCGAAGAAGTTCACATCCATGTGTGCGCGGATCTGCTCCTCCGTCGCCTCCTCCACCATGCCGTAGAGCATCGCGCCCGCGTTGTTGACGACGACGTCCAGCCTGCCGAAGGCGGCCACGGCCTGCTCCACCGCGTCGAACACCACCCGGCGGTCGGCGACGTCCATGGGCAGCGGGACCAGGTGGCCGGGGTGCTCCTCGGCCAGTTCCTTCAGGGGCCCGACGTTGCGAGCGGCGGCCACCACGCGGTCACCGCCTGCCAGGGCGGCCTCGGTGAAAGCGCGTCCCAGGCCGCGGGATGCACCGGTGATGAGCCAGACCTTTCCATCCGTCATGTTGCGTCACCTCAAGTAAGTAAAACGGTCCGTCTCGGTTCGTTTTGATCATAGGGCGTTGGAGCGAACACATCAATACGGTTCGTCTCGTTTCCTTTGACGGGTAGGCTGGCCGCATGTCCACGGAGAGAGGACCGGACCACTCCCGGCGCAAGGAACGGTCCCGGCAGGCGATCCTCGCGGCCGCCCGCGCCCTGGTCGCCGAAGAGCCGTACGAGAAGGTCACGATCGAGGCGGTGGCCGCCCGCGCCGGCGTCGGCAAGCAGACGATCTACCGGCGGTGGCCGTCGAAGAGCGCGGTCGTCGTCGCCGCCCTGCTGGCCGTGAGCGAGGATGCGGACGGGCAGTCGGTCACACTGCCGGACACCGGCGATCTGCGAGCCGACCTCCGGCTCGTCATGCGCGCCACGGTCGCGGAGTTCGCCGACCCCTCCTTCGACAAGCTGATCCGCGCCCTCAACACCGAGATCGCCAACGACGCCGCACTGGCGGCCGAGTACCGCGAGAAGCTGGCCGGGCCGCTGGACGAGGCGAAGAAGGCACGCCTGCGCAGCGCCCAGAAGGCCGGCCAGTTCGACCCCGACGCCGATCTCGACCTGGTCCTCGAAATGCTGTACGCACCCCTCTTCCTGAGATGGCTGCACCGCAGCGGTCCACTGACGTCCGCGTACGCGGACTCGCTCGTCGACGCGACCCTCCGAGCCTTCGGAGCGGGAGCGGCTCGGCGCCCGTGAGGCCTCGCGCGGGGCGGGCACCCCGTCGCCCGCATAGGTGCAGACAGCACGCTTCCAGCGGCCGAATAACGGTCCGGTCTCACCTGCTGGGACTTTCGCCGGTCACCAACCGTTACGTGAGATACGTCACTAAAGCTTCGGCAAAGACGTGGTAGAACAACGCAACTCCGCAGGTGACTCGGTCGGCCACCGGGATCTGCGGGGCTTGGCCTGTCCCCACTACAGCCCGGGCTGATCACGTTCCGAAGCCGCACCGTGTGCCCCGGGTCCGCTCATCGGACGACGACGTTCGCCCAGAGACCGCTCCCAGGCGGACTCCCCGCCCGCCCCACCAGCGTCACCGAGGTAGCCACGTGTCACTCGACTCCGTCACCCAGTCCGTCGACGATGCCGTCAGCGGATTCTTCGAGCCCATAGCCGAGTGGCTGGGGGAGGTGGTCTTCTACGCCGTCCCCGTGGGCGGAACCGACCTGCCCCTCATCGTCGCCTGGCTCGTCGTCGCCGGCCTGGTCTTCACCGGCTGGTTCGGCTTCGTCCAGTTCCGCAAGTTCAGACTCGCCGTCGACGTGGTGCGCGGGAAGTACGACGAGAAGGGGTCGGCCGGTGAGGTCAACCACTTCCAGGCACTGACCGCGGCGGTCTCCGGCACCGTCGGTCTCGGCAACATCGCCGGTGTCGCCGTCGCCGTGTCCATCGGCGGCCCCGGTGCCACGTTCTGGATGATCCTCTGCGGCCTGCTCGGCATGGCCACCAAGTTCGTCGAGGTCACCCTCGGCGTGAAGTACCGCGAGGTGCACGCCGACGGCACCGTGTCCGGTGGCCCCATGCACTACCTCCCCAAGGGCCTCACCGAGCGCTTCGGGAAGAACGGCCGGACGCTCGGCAAGGTCCTCGCGGTCCTCGCCTCCTTCATGATCCTGTTCTTCGGCCTCTTCGGCGGCAACCTCTTCCAGGTCAACCAGTCCTACGCGCAGCTGGTCTCCGTCACCGGCGGCGAGGACGGCGCGCTCGGCTCCTCGGCCGGTGCCCTGTTCTTCGGCATCCTGGTCGCCGCCGTCGTCGGCATCGTGCTCCTCGGCGGCATCCGCTCCATCGCCAACGTCACGAGCAGGCTCGTACCGGCCATGGCGGGCATCTACATCGTCGCGTGCCTCGTCGTGATCCTGGTCAACGTCACCGCCGTCCCGGACGCCTTGGTGTCGATCGTCGAGGGCGCCTTCAATCCCGAAGGGGTCGCCGGCGGTGTCCTCGGTGCGCTGATCATCGGCTTCAAGCGGGCCGCGTTCTCCAACGAGGCCGGTCTCGGCTCCGCGCCGATCGCCCACTCCGCGGTCAAGACCAAGCACCCCGCCAGTGAGGGCCTGGTCGCGCTGCTGGAGCCCTTCATCGACACGGTCGTCATCTGCACGATGACCGCGCTCACCATCGTCATCGCCAACCCGGACAGTCTCGGCGAGGACATCGGCGGTGTCACGATCACCTCGGACGCCTTCGAGACGGTCCTGCCCTGGTTCCCGTACATCCTCACCGTCGCGGTGCTGCTCTTCGCCATCTCCACGGTGCTGACCTGGGGCTACTACGGCCTCAAGGCGTGGACGTACCTCTTCGGCCGCAGCCGGGTCAGCGAGATCACGTACAAGGTCGTCTACACCGTCTTCGCCGTCGCCGGTTCGCTGCTGACCCTGCAGACCCTGATCGACCTGGCCGACGCGGTCCTCTTCTCGCTGGCCGTCATCAACATCATCGGCCTCTACCTGCTCGCCCCCGTCGTCAAGCGCGAACTCAACACGTTCCTGGAGTTCGTCCGCACCCGGAAGGCGGGCGGGGGCGCCGACGGCGACGACGACCAGGAGTCGGTGAAGACGACCGTCTGACCGCTCACACGGTCCGGCTCCTGAACGGGCCCCTGCTCACCTCGCGCCTTGGTGAGCAGGGGCCCGTCCCACGTCAGTGGCCGCCCGTCACCTCACCCGAGAGCCTGCCGTGCAGGTCGGCGCTCGGGGTGTTCAGGCCGGTGATCCGGACGGTCTTGCCGCGCCGGGCGTACCGGGTCTCGACGGCGTCGAGGGCGGCGACCGAGGAGGCGTCCCAGATGTGGGCGGCGGAGAGGTCGATGACGACGTCGTCGGGATCGCCGGCGTAGTCGAAGCGGTGGACGAGGTCGTTGGACGAAGCGAAGAAGAGCTCGCCCGTGACGGCGTAGACGACCTGGGTTCCGTCGGGGTCGGTGACAGCGGTGACGTGGGCGAGTCGGGCCACGCGCCGGGCGAAGACGACCATGGCCGTGACGGTGCCGGCGACGACGCCGATCGCGAGGTTGTGGGTGGCGACCACGACGGCCACGGTGAGGGCCATGACGGCGATCTCCCCCGCCGGCATCCGCCTGAGGGTCTTCGGCGAGACGGAGTGCCAGTCGAAGGTGCCGAAGGCGACCATGACCATGACGGCGACCAGCGCGGCCATCGGGATGTCGGAGACGACCGGGCCGAAGACGACGCACAGCACCATCAGGAACGCGCCCGCGAGGAACGTGGAGACGCGGGTACGGGCGCCCGACACCTTCACGTTGATCATCGTCTGGCCGATCATGGCGCAGCCGCCCATGCCGCCGAAGAAGCCGGTGACGATGTTGGCGACACCCTGGCCGATGGACTCGCGCGTCTTGGAGGAGCGGGTGTCGGTGATGTCGTCGACCAGTTGGGCGGTCATGAGGGACTCCATCAGACCGACCAGCGCCATGGCGAGGGCGTACGGGGCGATGGTGGTCAGGGTGTCCGGGGTGAAGGGCACGTCCGGCAGGCCGGGCACCGGGAGCGAGGAGGGCAGTTCGCCCTTGTCGCCGACGGTGGGCACGGCGATCCCGGCGGCCACGGTGATCACGGTGAGGATCACGATGGAGACCAGGGGCGCCGGGACGACCCGGGTGACCCTCGGGAAGAACACCATCAGTGCGAGCCCGCCGATGATCAGGGGGTAGACCGGCCAGGGCACGTCGCGCATCTCCGGCACCTGCGCCATGAAGATCAGGATCGCGAGGGAGTTGACGAAGCCGGTCATGACCGAGCGGGGCACGAACCGCATCAGCTTGGCGACACCCACGGCCCCGAGGACGATCTGGAAGACGCCGGCCAGGATGACGGTGGCGACCAGATACCCCAGGCCGTGCTCGCGGTTCACGGGCGCGATCACCAGGGCGACCGCACCGGTGGCCGCGGAGATCATCGCGCGGCGTCCGCCGACGACGGAGATCGTGACGGCCATCGTGAACGAGGCGAAGAGCCCGATCGCCGGATCGACCCCGGCGATGATCGAGAAGGAGATCGCCTCCGGGATCAGCGCCAGGGCGACGACCAGCCCGCCGAGGACCTCGGTGCGCCAGACCCGGGGGTCGTTCAGCCAGTCGGGCTTGAGGGCGCGCAGTCGCGCGGCGGGGCTGACAGCGGCAGAAGACAAGGAGATGCGTACCTGTCGTGCTAGGGCACACCCCGTGCGGGACCGGGGTGCACGGGAAGGGCGTGCGGGGCCGGGCGGCTGCGAGAATCGGCTCTTCGCCGGGGGCGTCATCGGTCCCGGAGACAGCGGTGGCGGAGCGGCCGGGCTGCCCTCACCGACCACAACTCTACCCTGACGTTAGGGTAGAGATGGGCGAGGTCCAGGGCGGGCGCCGCCCGCCATGACACGAAGGGCCAGGTCACAGGGCGTGGACGACAAGCACATGCAGATCGGTGAAGTCGCCGAGCGGACCGAGCTGTCCCTTCGCACCATCCGGCACTACGAGGACACCGGACTGGTCATCCCCTCCGCCCGCTCCCAGGGCGGCTTCCGCCTCTACACCGAGCAGGACGTCGCCCGGCTCATGGTCATCCGCCGGATGAAGCCGCTCGGCTTCACCCTGGACCAGATGCGCGACCTGCTCCGGGCCACCGACCTCCTGGACAGCGGCGACCCGCTGGACGCGGGTGAGCGCGAGGCACTGGTGGACCGCGTCCGCGGGTACGAACAGGCGGCCACCGAGCAGGTCGAGAAGCTGCGCGTCCAGCTGCGCCGCGCCGAGGACTTCGCCGCCACCCTCCGGGGACGCCTCCCGGAGTCCGCTCCCCCGGCCGCGGAGGTCCCGGCCGCGCAGATCCCGGCCGCGGAGGTCCCTCCGACGGAGTACATGCGGTAGTCCGCGACCGCCCCCTGGGCGAGGGTGGCAGCGGGCCGCCGCGTGCGGCCGGCCTCCGCACTCCGCCGTGAGGGAGACATGACCCATCCGGGCACGCTCGTGCTGATCATGGGCATCGCCGTGCTGGCCCCGCTGCTCGTGTACGTCGCCGGACGGCGGGTGCGGGTGCCGCTGGTGATCTTCGAGATCGGGCTGGGGATCCTGGTCGGGCCGGACGTGCTCGGGTGGGCGCGGCCCGACGAGGTCGTCGACACGCTCGCCGATCTGGGGCTGTCGATGCTGATCTTCCTGGCCGGGTACGAGATCGACTTCGCGGCGGTACGCGGGGACACGCTGCGCCGGTCCGTGCGGTCCTGGCTGCTGTCGCTGGTCCTGGGGATCGGTCTGGCCTTTCTGATCAGCGGTGGGGACGTCTTCGAGGCGTTCGTCATCGGTACCGCGCTGACCAGTACGGCGCTCGGCACGGTGCTGCCGATGCTGCGCGACCGCGGGCAGCTGCGCGGGCGGTTCGGGACGGTGGTGTCGGCGTTCGGGGCGGTCGGCGAGTTCGGGCCCGTGGTCGCCGTGGCGCTGCTGCTCAGCGGGCGCAGGCCGGCCGAGTCGGCCGCGCTGCTGGCCGCGTTCGGGGCGGTCACGGCCCTCGCCGTGTTCTGGGCGCTGCGTCCGCGCCCGCCCTGGTTCGGCCGGCTGACCGAACGGACCCTGCACAGCAGCGCCCAGTTCGCCGTGCGGTTCGTCATGCTGCTGCTGGCCTGCATGCTGGGCCTCGCCGAGGTCTTCGGGCTCGACGTGCTGCTGGGCGCCTTCGCGGCCGGCGTCCTCACCCGCCTCGTCCTGCACCGGGCGGCGCCCGACAGCAGCGGGGAGGTCCTCGGCAAGGTGGAGGCCATGGGGTTCGGCTTCCTCGTGCCGCTCTTCTACGTCGTCACCGGCATCGAGTTCGACCTGGACGCGCTGCTCCACGATCCGGGCGCCCTGCTGCTCGTACCGGGATTCCTGCTGCTGGTCCTGCTGGTGCGCGGCGCACCGGTGTATGTGCTGGCACCCATGGACCTCGGGCGGCCGGACCGGGCCGCGCTGGCCCTGTTCGGGTCCACGTGTCTGCCGCTGGTGGCGGCGATCACGACCATCGGGGTGGACCAGCGGCTCATCGGCTCCGACGAGGCGGCTTCCCTGGTCGGCGCCGCGATGATCTCCGTACTGGTGCTCCCGCTGCTGGCGATGCGGCTGCGCCGGGCGGGAGCGGACGGGGCCGGGCGGACGG
>NZ_QHJH01000048.1 GCF_003947455.1 Streptomyces sp. WAC 04229
GTGCGATCCTGCGGGCGCCGCGGGTGCCCCCCCCGGTCCCTCCGGCCCGGGAGCCCGCGGCGACGCGTGAAGCGGCGTCCCTCGGCATCCCCGCGCCCGCCCCGGCAGGCGAGCCCGTGGGAGCGGCCGGCCACGCTCCCGAGCCGACGGCGGTGCAGGGGGCCGAGCCCCCGCTAGATCCCTGGGGCCGCTACGACCCCTGGGCCGCGTCGCCCGCCCCGGAGCCCCTCCAGCACAGCGGCAGGCCCCCGGGGGCGCCGGACGAGCGGCGCAGGGGGATCAGGAAGGCGCTGATCGGCGGAGCGCTGCTCATCGCGCTGATCTCCGGCACCGTGGGCGGCGCCATCGGCGTCTACCTGGAGCGCAACGGCGGCGTGGGCACCGTAGAGCTGCCGCAGGCCGGTGCGGAGTCCGCCGAGCGGGCGCCCGGCAGCGTCGCGGCGCTGGCCGGCCGCGCCCTGCCCAGCGTGGTGACCCTGCACGTCAGCGGCAGCGACGCCGCGGGCACCGGCACCGGCTTCGTGCTCGACGACCGCGGCCACATCCTGACCAACAACCACGTCGTGGACCCCGCCGGAGACGGCGGCGAGATAACGGTGACCTTCAACAGCGGCGACACCGCCGAGGCCACCGTCGTCGGCCGCGACAGCGGATACGACCTCGCCGTGGTGCGGGTGAAGGGCGTCAGCGGCCTCACCCCCATGCCCCTCGGCAACTCCGACAACGTCCGGGTCGGCGACCCCGTCGTGGCCATCGGCGCCCCCTTCGACCTCGCGGGCACGGTCACCTCCGGCATCATCAGCGCCAAGGAGCGCCCCATCACCGCCGGCGGCGAGGAGGGCGACGCCAGCGACGTGTCGTATGTCGACGCCCTCCAGACCGACGCACCCATCAACCCGGGCAACTCCGGCGGGCCCCTCCTGGACTCCCAGGGCCGGGCCATCGGCATCAACTCCGCCATCCGCTCCGCGGGCGGCGGCAGCGCCGAGTCGGACGGCGGCCAGTCCGGTTCCATAGGGCTCGGCTTCGCCATCCCCATCAACCAGGGCAAGCGCGTCGCCGAGGAACTGATCAACACCGGCAAGGCCAGCCACCCGGTCATCGGCATCACCCTCGACATGAACTACACGGGTGACGGCGCCCGGGTCGGCGCCGACGGATCGGCGGTCACCAAGGGCGGTGCGGGCGCCAAGGCCGGCCTCAAGCCGGGTGACGTGATCACCGCGGTGGACGGACAACGCGTCCACTCCGGCGAGGAACTGATCGTCAAGACCCGCGCCCACCGCCCCGGCGACCGCCTCGAACTCACCGTTGAACGCGGCGGCAAGGAAACAAAGGTCTCCCTGGTCCTCGGCTCCTCCGACGGCGACTGAGCGGAAGGCAAACAATTCGGAAAGCGCTCGCACACACGCACTCGGGACTCACGGGACGGTACCGGTCACGCGGGGTCGGCGGGTACCGTGGTGGCGGCCCGGACATCCCAAGGAGCTTCAGGTGTTCAATGACATAGGACCACTCGAGCTGGTCGCGCTCGTTGTTCTCGCCGTGCTCGTCTTCGGTCCGGACAAGCTCCCCAAGGTCATCCAGGACGTGACGCGCACCATCCGGAAGATCCGGGAGTTCTCGGACAGCGCCAAGCAGGACATCCGCCAGGAGCTGGGCCCCGAGTTCAAGGACTTCGAGTTCGAGGACCTCAACCCCAAGACGTTCATCCGCAAGCAGATGGAGAACGACGAGCTGGGGCTCAAGGAACTCCGCAACGGCTTCGACCTGAAGAAGGAGATGGCCGAGGTCACCGACGCGGTGCACAGCCGCGACACGGAGTCCTCGTCGTCCGGGTCCGCGTCCTCGTCCGGTCCGGGCGGCGGCCGCATCGACATGTCGAAGAAGCCCGAGAGGCCCGAGAAGCCCGCAGCCGAGGACCGCCCGCCCTTCGACGCCGACGCCACCTGAGCCCACCCGCCGCCGTACCGAGGGTGACGCGTCTCATACTCCGGACGGGGCGTACCGGGCCCGATGGCGGCCTCGGGGCGACCACGCGCCGGGCGCTTTCCCGGCTGCCGCCAGTGGTGTGGCTATGCTTCCCGAGTTGTTGTGCGGACCGGACGAGTGCGCCCGAAGGGGGGCGGGCCGTTCCGGCCCGACGAGCGCGAGGAGGCGTCCGGGCACATGGAGACGACGAGTCAGGCGGTCGCACAGGCGCCGGCCGCGGAGGGTGGACCACAGTCCCCGTCCGGCCGGCAGACGGTCGACGGCTACCTGAGTGCGCCCTTCCCGTGGTACGGCCTCGACGAGGCGTTCACGGGACCGCGCAGGCTGATGCAGCTCGGTACGGCGGCCGACGGCACCGTCGAGCACGGCTCGATCGGGCACGGCGACGAACCGTCGGTCCGCAACGAGCACGTCGCGGGCGACGAACAGGACGCCAAGGAGAAGTTCGCGGTCGTCGTGACCGTGGCGGCCAACCCGGACCGGCGCAGCGCCGACGGCACGGGCCTGCTGGAGGCGACCTCGGTCTCCTCGGCGGCCTGGCTCGCCGGCGTGGGCCTGCTGTCCTTCACCTGGCCCGGCCAGATGGACCACTCGCTGCGCGACGACTGGCTGGAGCAGCAGACGGAGACGGCCTGGGTCCTCGCGGACGACCTCGACGGCGAGGACTGGACGACCCTGTCGCTTCCCGTGGACGGCGTGCCGACGCCGTTCCACTACCGGGAGTCCGAGTTCGGCTGGGTCCTCGCGGGCTCCACCGAGCAGGGCGTGCACCTCGGCGCCTACGGCCGGGGCATGAGCGCGTACGGCCTGGCCTTCTCCGTGGTCAAGGACATCGCCGCCTACGTCTGACGCCCGGCGGCCGTCCGTACACGACGAGGGGCGCCGTCCCGCCGGACAGCGCCCCGGTCACCCCGCGGAGAGGGTCAGAACTTGTTCTTCGGCGTGATCCCCAGCGACAGGCCCGACAGGCCGCGCTGACGGCCGCCCAGCTTGCCCGCGATCGAGCGCAGGGCCGCGCCCGCCGGGGACTGCGGGTCGGACAGCACGACGGGCTTTCCCTCGTCGCCGCCCTCGCGGAGCCGGACGTCGATCGGGATGGCGCCGAGCACCGGCACGGAGGCTCCGGTGGTGCGGGTGAGGCCGTCGGCGACCGACTGGCCGCCGCCCGTGCCGAACACGTCGACCATCTCGCCGCAGTGCGGGCAGGGCAGGCCGGACATGTTCTCGACCACGCCGACGATCTTCTGGTGGGTCTGCACGGCGATGGCCCCGGCGCGCTCCGCCACCTCGGCTGCGGCCTGCTGAGGGGTCGTCACGACCAGGATCTCGGCGTTCGGCACCAGCTGGGCCACCGAGATCGCGATGTCACCGGTGCCGGGCGGCAGGTCGAGCAGCAGGACGTCCAGGTCGCCCCAGTACACGTCCGCCAGGAACTGCTGGAGCGCGCGGTGCAGCATCGGGCCGCGCCAGACGACCGGGGCGTTGCCCGGGGTGAACATGCCGATGGAGATGACCTTCACGCCGTTCGCCGACGGCGGCATGATCATGTTCTCGACCTGGGTGGGGCGTCCGTCGGCGCCCAGCATGCGCGGCACGGAGTGGCCGTAGATGTCGGCGTCGACGACCCCGACCTTGAGGCCGTCCGCAGCCATCGCCGCCGCCAGGTTCACCGTCACCGACGACTTGCCGACGCCGCCCTTGCCGGACGCGACCGCGTAGACCCGGGTCAGGCTGCCCGGCTTGGCGAAGGGGACCTCGCGCTCGGTCTGGCCGCCGCGCAGGGCGCTCGCCAGCTCCTTGCGCTGTTCGTCGCTCATCACGTCCAGCTCGACGTCGACGCGCGTGACGCCCTCGACCCGCGCGACCGCGTCGGTCACCCGCTGTGTGATGGTGTCCCGCATGGGGCAGCCGGAGACGGTCAGGTACACGGCGACCGCGACCGCTCCGTCCGCACCGATCTCCACCGACTTGACCATCCCGAGCTCGGTGATGGGCCGGTTGATCTCGGGGTCGTTCACCGTCGCCAGTGCTTCGCGCACCGCGTCTTCCGTAGCCATAGTGACGATGGTACGGCGCCGCACACCGGGCAGGGTAAGCCCCGTCAGCGGTCGTGTACGTCACGCCCCGGAGGGCGATCCGCCGGGAATACCCCGCGGTCGGGGTGGTGGCCGTTCTGCCGCTCCTCCAGGTCCCGGAGCACATCCTGCAGCTCGGAGCGGATCCAGTCCCTGGTGGCGACCTCGCCCAGGCCGATGCGGAGTGCCGCGATCTCCCGGGTCAGGTACTCGGTGTCCGCGATCGACCGCTCGTTCTGCTTGCGGTCCTGCTCGAGATTGACCCGGTCCCGGTCGTCCTGCCGGTTCTGCGCGAGCAGGATGAGAGGGGCCGCGTAGGAGGCCTGCAGCGAGAGCATCAGCGTCAGGAAGATGAACGGGTACTCGTCGAACCGCAGCCCGCTCGGCGCGGACACGTTCCACACCACCCACAGGATGATGACGACCGTCATCCAGACGATGAACCGCCCGGTGCCCAGGAACCGCGCGACCCGCTCCGAGAGCCGGCCGAAGGACTCCGGGTCCCACTCGGGCAGGATGCGGCGGCGCGGCGCGCGGGGCTGGTCCAGGCGGGCCCGGGAACGGGAGGCGGTGGCTCCCGACGCGGCCCGCTCCCGGGTCGCCGTCTCACGATCGGGCACCATCGGCGCTCCCCTCCTTCGCCGCCCCGGCCGGCTCGTCGAGGTGGTACTCCGTCTCCCGCCAGTCGTCGGGCAGCATGTGATCCAGTACGTCGTCCACGGTGACCGCGCCGAGCAGCGACCCGGAGTCGTCCACGACCGGTGCCGCGACCATGTCGTACGCGGCGAAGAACCCGGCGACGACGGGCAGCGCGGCGTCCGGGTCCAGGGGCCGCAGATCGTCGTCGAGGATCGACCCGACCAGGGTGTACGGGGGATCGCGCAGCAGGCGCTGGAAGTGGACGGTGCCCAGGTACTTGCCGGTCGGCGTCTCCTCCGGCGGCCGGCACACGTAGACCTGGGCGGCGTGCGCCGGGGACAGGTCGGGGTTGCGGATCCGGGCCAGCGCGTCGGCGACGGTCGCGTCGGGCCGCAGCACGATCGGCTCGGTGGTCATCAGACCGCCCGCCGTGTGCTCCTCGTAGGCCATCAGGCGCCGCATGTCGGCCGCGTCGTCCGGCTGCATCAGGCTCAGCAGCCGCTCCTTGTCCGCCTCGGGCAGCTCGCCGAGCAGGTCGGCCGCGTCGTCGGGGTCCATCGCCTCCAGCACGTCCGCGGCACGCTCCTCCTTCAGCTTGCCGAGGATCTCGATCTGGTCGTCCTCCGGCAGCTCCTCCAGTACGTCGGCCAGGCGGTCGTCGTCGAGGGCGGCGGCGACCTCCGCGCGGCGCTTGGCGGACAGGTGGTGCAGGACGTTGGCGAGGTCGGCGGGGCGCAGCTGCTCGAAGGTGGCGAGGAGGTTCTCGGCGCCCTGCCCGTGCTCCTCCACGGAGAAGCCGGTGACGCCGGACCACTCGACGGTGAGGGTCTCGCCCTTGGCCCGCCGGAAGGCGCCGCCCTTCCTGCCCTTGCGCACGAAGACCTTGTCGATCTCCCAGTCCCGGCGGGCCGGCAGCTGCTGCACCGACAGGTCGAGGACGGTCACCTCCTCGCCCGTCTCGGTGAGCGAGACCCGCCGGTCGAGCAGCTCGCCGAAGACGAGGCGCTCGGTGGGCCGCTGCTCGAAGCGCCGGACGTTGACCACTCCGGTGGTGATGACCTGGCCGGACTCGATGCCGGTGACGCGGGTCATGGGCAGGAAGATGCGGCGGCGGGTGGTGAGTTCGACGACCAGCCCGAGCACCCGCGGGGGTTTGCGGCCGACCCGGAGCATGACGACCAGGTCGCGCACCCGGCCCACCTGGTCGCCGGCCGGGTCGAACACGGCGATGCCGGAGAGATGGGAGACGAAGATCCGGGGGGCGCCCGCTGCCATGGCCGTGGCTCCTTTTCGTAAGCGTGCCTCAGAGTGCGTGGCTCAGAGTGCGTGACGGCTGATGCGTGACGGCTGATTCGTACGGTGTCTCTTTTCCGAATTGCCCGCTCGGACGGGCTTCAGGCTAGCCCGTCCCGATCGGCCGTGCCCTGGCGGCCGGTCCGGACGGACTGGCTCCGTTCGCCTTCCGGGGCCCCGGTACGCTGCGGTACGCCGCCCGGGCGGTCAGCCCGCCACCGGCGTCGTTCCACGTCGTGTCAGCCCCTGTCAGAAAGGCAGTTCCACCTGTGTCTGTGACTCCCCGGCGCCGTGTCCGCAGGGCCGCTCTCAAGGGCGTGGTGTGTGCCCTGGCCGCGGTGACGGGCGCGGGGCTGACGGGATGCGGGGGCGAGGACCCGGACGCGGGGACCAACGGCCTCGGGAAGCTCCCCGCCGACACGATCCAGACCAAGTCCCGCGCGGTGGCCCAGTCCGCCGAGGCGGTACGCCTGCACGGCACCGTGGCCGCCGGCGGGGGCACGTACCGCCTCGACATGCGGCTGAAGGCCGACGGAGGCACCGGCTCGGTCGCCGCCGAGGGGACGACGTTCGGACTGCTGCGCGTCGGGGAGCAGCTTTTCCTCAAGGCCGACGCCGGGTTCTGGAGCCACGACGGCGGCGACGCCAAGGCCGCCGAGAAGCTGGCCGGCAAGTACGTGAAGGTGCCGCAGGACGACCCCGTGTACAAGAAGTTCAGCGGCTTCACGGACAAGGACGTCCTCCTCGGAGGTCTGCTGACGCTGCACGGCGAGGTCAAGACCGACGGCCGGCACGAGCAGGCGGGCGTCCGCACCATCCGGATCACCGGCGACGACGGCGCCGGCGGCTCGCTCGACGTCTCCCTGGAGGGCGCGCCGTACCCGCTGCGGCTGGTGCGGGCGGGCAGCGCGGGCACGCTGAGCTTCTCGGACTGGAACAAGGACTTCGCACTCAAGGAGCCCCCGAAGGACGACACCCTGGACTACGGCAAGCAGCTCCCGTCGTCCTAGGGCCGGACAGGTCACGGGGCTGTGCGGCCCTACCGGCGGCGCCGCTTCAGCAGCAGGCGGGGGAGTCCGGCCGGTGCCGGGTTCCGGGTCGTCGCCGACGTGGGCAGGGGCGGCTCGGACAGCGCGTCGTCGGGCAGTGGTGCCGTGGTCCCGGTCGGTTCCAGCCGGAGCACCCGGCACTCGCGGGCCCAGCGGTCGGTCATCGCCTCGCCGTCGGGGGCGTTGAGGCGCTTGCCCTTGAGGTCGGCGACCGCGGCCTGCCACGCCTCGGAGCCGGAGGGCAGCTCCACGACCCGGGCGGTCCAGGTGACCAGCCGGCCGCCCTTGTCCTTGCTGCGCACCGTCACCTCGGCCGCGGCCCCGTCCGTCAGGCCCGGCAGCGGCTGCTCGCCGGGCCCGTCGCCGACGACGCAGGCCGCGCCCTCGTGCCAGACGTGCCAGAGCGCCCGGGCGGGCACCCCGGGGCCCTTGGCCCAGATGAGGCCGGACTTCTTCGTGGCCTCCTCGACGAGGGCCTGGTCGAGCAGCTCGCGTGTCATGCGGTCAGCCTATCCAGCGCCCGCCCGCCCCGGTCAGAGCCAGCCGTTGCGCTTGAGTGTGCGGTGGATGCCCAGGCAGAGGACGACGGTGACGGACAGGACCAGCGGATACCCGAACTTCCAGTGGGTCTCCGGCATGTAGTCGAAGTTCATCCCGTACACCCCGCACACCATCGTCGGTACGGCGATGATCGCCGCCCACGAGGTGATCTTGCGCATGTCCTCGTTCTGCGCGACGGACGCCTGGGCGAGGTTGGCCTGGAGGATGGAGTTCAGCAGCTCGTCGAAGCCCACGACCTGTTCCTGCACCCGGGCCACGTGGTCGGCGACGTCCCGGAAGTACTTCTGGATCTCGGGGTCGATCAGCCGCATCGGCCGCTCGCTCAGCAGCAGCATGGGGCGCAGCAGCGGCGCCACCGCCCGCTTGAACTCCAGCACCTCGCGCTTGAGTTGGTAGATCCGGCCGGCGTCCGTTCCGCGCGGGCTGCCCTTGCGGCCCGGCGAGAACACCTCCGTCTCGACCTCGTCGATGTCGTCCTGCACCGCGTCGGCGACCGCGATGTAGCCGTCCACGACGTGGTCGGCGATGGCGTGCAGCACCGCCGAGGGGCCCTTGAGCAGCAGCTCGGGGTCCTCCTGGAGCCGGTGCCGCAGCGCCCGCAGCGAGCCCTTGCCGCCGTGCCGGACGGTGATGAAGAAGTCCCGCCCGGTGAAGCACATGACCTCGCCGGTCTCGACGACCTCGCTGCTGGCGGTCAGCTCGTCGTGGTCGACGTAGTGGATGGTCTTGAAGACCGTGAACAGGGAGTCGTCGTACCGCTCCAGCTTGGGCCGCTGGTGGGCCTGGACGGCGTCCTCCACGGCCAGCGGGTGCAGCCCGAACTCCCGGGCGATACCGGCGAACTCGTCCTCCGTGGGCTCGTGCAGACCGATCCACACGAAGCCGCCGTCGCGGCGCACCTGGCGCATCGCCGTGTGCGGGGTCAGCGGCGTCTCCGTCTCGACGCGGGCACCGTCGCGGTAGACGGCGCAGTCGACGACGGCGGACGGGTTGCCCGGGTCGCGGGTGGTGTCGTAGGCGCCGTTGTCCTTGCGCAGAGAGACGCGGGACGGGCGGACCGCGGCGCGCAGGTCACGGATCATCGACATGGCAGGCTCCTTCGCGACGGGCAGCGAACGGGGCCGGAGACGGGTGGAACCGCCCGGAATGGGGACGTCCTGGCTACGCGTGCTCGGCGCGTCCACAAAGCGGGGGGCACCGCACCGTCGCGGTGGCCGGCTTCGCTGCTGATTCAGCTGCTGACACGGATCGACGCGAGGGGCGTCGAGGGATCGGATCAGGCACTACGAGACGAAGTGCTCTTCCGCGGGAAGGGCGCGCGGACGGAAAGCGGCAGCGGCGGGAACCGGAACAGCTGCGTCAGTGGCCGGAAGAGCGGGTGGTACTGCACGGTCGACTTCGGTCCATGCCGCCCACCTCCTCCGGCCGGTCCCTCGTGAGGGACGATCCATACCCCTTGTTTGGAGGGGTTCCCCGTAGGGGAGTCTTCATAGCGTCGGGTGCTTGATCGCGATGCGCTGAGCGCTGCCCCGAACCGCTGGCCCAGAGTACCAGTCACCCAAGGTGTCAAGGCGCCGCTTTGCCGGTTCACGACGAGTTCTATGCTCGCCGCATGGCTGATGTTCTTCCTCTGGTGGAAGCCCGGTTGCGCAGCGCGCTGGGCGAACCGGACGCACGCGCGGCGGTCACCTTCCTCGGCACCGACCGCATCGAGGTGCTGCGCTTTCCCGCCGCGGGCCAGGAGGGCGACATCGTCCGCTATGCCACCCTCGGCATGGCGGCGCAGCCCATGGCGGACCCCACGGCCCCGCTCGCCGACCCCGTCAAGGGGCCCCGCGCCGAGCTGGTGCTCTCCGTCCGGGCCGGCCTCGCCGACACCGGCAAGGTGCTGCGGCCGCTCGCGGTGCTGGCGGCCTCCCCGCAGGTCGAGGGCGTGATCGTGGCGCCGGGCGCCTCGCTGGACGTGGGGGAGGCGCTGTGGCCCGGGGCGCCGTTCACCTCGGTCCTGGTCGCCGAGCCGGGCGGCCTGGTCGAGGACCTGGAGCTGGACGCCCCGCTGGACCCCGTACGGTTCTTGCCGCTGCTGCCGATGACGCCGAACGAGGCGGCCTGGAAGCGCGTGCACGGCGCGCAGGCCCTCCAGGAGCGCTGGCTGACGCACGGGACGGACCTGCGCGATCCGTCCCGCAGGTCCGTCCCACTGGAGTGACGGAACTCACCAAGTGAGCCTCCCCGCTCCTCAGTTGGCGAAGACGGTGACGCTGTCCTCGGTGGCGTGCCCGGTCTCCAGCTCCGTCGCCTCGTGGGTGAGCGCCCGGCGCCGTACGAGGACCACGACCGCGCCCAGCACGGCGGTGACGGCCGCCACCACGAACGGCATGTGGATGTCGGTCCACTCCTCGATCTTCGGCGCGAAGTAGGGCGCGGCCGCCGCCGCGAACCAGCGCACGAAGTTGTACCCGGCGCTCGCCACCGGCCGCGGCGCGTCCGACACCCCGAGGGCCAGCTCGGTGTAGACGGTGTTGTTCACGCCGATGAACGCGCCGGACAGGATCGTGCAGACGATCGCGGTGGTGTGGTCGCCGTAGCCGAGGACCAGTACGTCGGCCGCGAGCAGCACCAGTGAGCCGCCGAGCACCTTCAGCGAGCCGAACCGCTTCTGCATGCGCGGTGCCACGAGGACCGAGAAGACGGCGAGCAGCACACCCCAGGCGAAGAAGACCGCGCCGGACTTGTACGGGGTCATGTTCAGCACGAACGGGGTGAAGGCCAGCACCGTGAAGAACGTGTAGTTGTAGAAGAAGGCCGAGACCGCGGCGGAGGCGAGGCCGCCGTGGCCGAGCGCCCTGATCGGGTCGAGCAGGGACGTCTTGCGGGCCGGCTTCGGCTGTTCCTTGAGGAACACGGTGATGCACAGGAAGCCGATCGCCATCAGGAAGGCCGTGCCGAAGAACGGGTAGCGCCAGCTGGCGTCGCCGAGCAGTGCGCCGAGCAGCGGGCCGCACGCCATGCCGAGGCCGAGCGCGGACTCGTAGAGCAGGATCGCCGCCGCGCTGCCCCCGGCCGCGGCGCCGACGATGACGGCGAGGGCGGTCGAGACGAACAGCGCGTTGCCCAGGCCCCAGCCGGCCCGGTAGCCGACGAGCTGGCCGACCGTGTCGGAGGTGCCCGCGAGGCCCGCGAAGACCACGACGAAGGCCAGCCCGAGCAGCAGGGTCTTGCGTCCGCCGATGCGGCTGGAGACGAAGCCGGTGACCAGCATCGCGAGCGCGGTGATGAGGAAGTACGAGGTGAACAGCAGGGAGACCTGGCCGGCGCTCGCGTCCAGGCCCTTCGCGATGGACGGCAGGATCGGGTCGACGAGCCCGATGCCCATGAAGGCCACGACGGACGCGCCGGCCGTCGCCCACACCGCCTTGGGCTGTCGCAGGATGCCGCCCGCACCCGCGTCGAAGGGGTCCATGCCAGTGCTCCAATGCCGACGAGATGGTTGGTGTTTACACATACTAAGTTAGGTCTGCTAAATAATGCAACGTACACTTAATTTTGCGAGTCCAGGCCCGGGGCGCGGGCTTCCCTCCGGATGGGTGATCGTCCTTGACGTGGGGGAGTGAGGGTAGGACCGTGGGGCCGTATGAGGGGCGAACCCAGTTGCCCGAAGTGTGGTGGCCGGGTCAGGGCTCCCGGTCTCTTCGCCGATTCCTGGCAGTGCGACCTGCACGGCACCGTGCATCCGCTCCAGCCCGTGCTCCCGCCCAGCGTCGAGGCGCTCGGTGTCGTGGTGCACCGCACCCAGGTGCCGGTCTGGATGCCCTGGCCGCTGCCGGTCGGCTGGCTGTTCACCGGGGTGGCCTGCGCGGGCGACGACCGCACCGGTGGCCGCGCGACCGCGGTGGCCTGTTCCGGACCGGGGCCGCTCGGCGGCATCGGTGAGCTGATCCTGATCGCCGAGGAACTCGGTGTCGGTCTGGGCGCGCGCTACGCCGGCCTCGACGCCCCCGACCCGGGGCCGTACATGAACGTGGAGAAGCCGCCCCAGGCCAAGGTCCTGGCCGCCGGCCGCCCGACCCCCCTCTGGCACGTCTCGGGCGGACCCGTCGACCGCGCGGTCTTCGCCGGGGAGGCCCTGGGCATGTGGCTGTGGGCCGTCGTGTGGCCCGAGCGGTCGGGGCTGCTGATGTACGAGGAACTGGTGCTGACCGACCTGCGGGACGCCGGCGCCGAGATCGACCTGGTGCCGTGCGGGGCCCTGTCGCCCCGCCTGATCCAGCCCTAGGTCCTGCCCTGGGCGCCTCGGCGCGGGCCCGGTGTAGGGGGTGCTGGGCCGCCGCGGCTGTGACAGGGCGGGGTGCGGCACCGGTTATCCTGGAGCGTCCCCTCCTTGTCCTCGAGCGTCCTTTTCCGTCCCGCCACCGTTTGGAGTCAGCGTCGTGCGCATCGATCTGCACACCCACTCCACCGCGTCCGACGGCACGGACACCCCGGCCCAGCTGGTGCGCAAGGCCGCCACGGCCGGTCTGGACGTCGTCGCGCTGACCGACCATGACACCACCCGCGGCCACGCCGAGGCCCTCGCCGCGCTGCCCGAGGGGCTGACCCTGGTCACCGGGGCCGAGCTCTCCTGCCGGCTCGACGGCGTCAGCATGCACATGCTGGCCTACCTCTTCGACCCCGAGGAGCCCGCCCTGCTCGCCGAGCGCGAGCTGGTCCGCGACGACCGCGTTCCGCGGGCCCGTGGCATGGTCGAGAAGCTCAACGGCCTGGGTGTGCCCGTCACCTGGGAGCAGGTCGCCCGCATCGCCGGCGACGGTTCGGTCGGGCGGCCGCACGTGGCCACCGCGCTGGTGGAACTCGGCGTGGTGCCGACGGTGGGCGACGCCTTCACGGCGGACTGGCTGGCCGACGGCGGCCGGGCCTTCGTCGAGAAGCACGAGACCGACCCCTTCGAGGCGCTCCGGCTGATCAAGGGGGCCGGCGGGGTCGCCGTCTTCGCGCATCCGGCCGCCGTCAAGCGGGGCCGCACCGTGCCGGAGGCCGCGATCGCCGACCTGGCCGCCGCCGGGCTCGACGGCATCGAGGTCGACCACATGGACCACGACGCGGACACCCGGGCACGGCTGCGCGGGGTCGCGAAGGAGCTGGGGCTCCTGACGACCGGCTCCAGCGACTACCACGGCAGCCGGAAGACCTGCGTGCTCGGCCAGTACACGACCGACCCCGAGGTGTACGGGGAGATCACACGACGGGCGTTCGGGGCGTTCCCCGTGCCGGGGGCCGGCGGGGCCTGAGCCTCACCTCTCGCGACCCGACCCCTCTCCCGTCCTCTCTCGCAAGGCCAGTAGCTCACCCATGTTCGACCTCGCCGTCTTCGGCTCCCTCTTCCTGACCCTCTTCGTCATCATGGACCCCCCGGGGATCACCCCGATCTTCCTCGCGCTGACCTCCGGGCGCCCCGCCAAGGTGCAACGGCGGATGGCCCTCCAGGCGGTCTGCGTCGCCGGTGGCGTGATCACCGTGTTCGGTCTGCTCGGGCACCAGATCCTGGACTACCTGCACGTGTCCGTCCCCGCCCTGATGATCGCGGGCGGGCTGCTGCTCCTGCTGATCGCCCTCGACCTGCTCACCGGCAAGACGGACGAGCCGAAGCAGACCAAGGACGTCAACGTGGCGCTGGTGCCGCTGGGCATGCCCCTGCTCGCCGGGCCCGGGGCGATCGTGTCGGTCATCCTCGCCGTGCAGAAGGCGGACGGGGTGACCGGCCAGGTCTCGGTGTGGGCGGCGATCCTCGCCATCCACGTGGTGCTGTGGCTGGTGATGCGGTACTCGCTGCTGATCATCCGCGTCATCAAGGACGGCGGCGTGGTCCTCGTGACCCGGCTCGCGGGCATGATGCTCTCCGCGATCGCGGTCCAGCAGATCATCAACGGTGTCACGCAGGTGATCCAGAACGCCTGAGCACCCGACGCGCACGGGGCCCCCGTACGGCGTTCCGTACGGGGGCCCCGGGTGTGTGTGAAGGGTCCGCGCTACAAGGCCGAGGGTTCGGCGGGGCGGATCCACAGGCGCTGTCCGATGGCGGCGGCCTGCTGGACGATCCGGTTTACGGAGGCGGCGTCCACGACTGTCGTGTCGACGGGAGTCCCGTCGACGTCGTCGAGTCGCATGACTTCAAAGCGCATGGCCTCTCCCTTGATCTGGTCATCCTCCTGAGGAGAACTACTGGTGTGGCTCCTGGGTCGTCGGTGCCCGGGCTTCCGTAGGAGTCAACGGGATGCCCGATGCAAACATTCCCTACGCTAAGGAAATTTTTCGAACGACTAATTACTGACAGGTAAGCGGCTTGTTGCCGTGCTACAAGTGTCCGTTACAAGACTGACCGGGACCAGTTGTGTTCGTAGCGTGACCGCCGGGACAATGGAGGCGATGAACGCCGACCTCGCGTCCTTGAACGCTCGTATCGACCGCACCAACGAGCTGCTGCTGCGCATGCTCGCCGAGGTGGCGAAGACGCCCTCGACCCACGCGATCTTCGTCGACGCCGGATACCTGTACGCGGCGGCGGGGCGGCTGGTGACCGGGACCGAGGACCGCCGGGCCTTCGATCTGGACGCCGAGGGCCTGATCGAGGCGCTCATCGACAAGGCGCGCACCATCTTCGCGGACAGCCGCCTGCTCCGCGTCTACTGGTACGACGGCGCCCGCCGCCGCATCCACACCGCCGAGCAGCAGTCCATCGCCGAACTGCCGGACGTCAAGGTGCGCCTGGGCAACCTCAACGCCAACAACCAGCAGAAGGGCGTCGACTCACTCATCCGCTCCGACCTGGAGTCCCTCGCCCGGTACCGCGCCATCAGCGACGCGGCACTGCTCGGCGGCGACGAGGACCTGGTCTCGGCGGTCGAGGCGGCGCAGGGATACGGCGCCCGCGTCCACCTGTGGGGCATCGAGGCGCCCGACGGCCGCAACCAGGCCGACCCGCTGCTCTGGGAGGTCGACAGCCAGCGCACCTTCGACCTGGAGTTCTTCAAGCCGTACGTCTCCCGGCGCGCGGCCCAGGCCTTCGACGCGGCGGGCACCCGGCCGGCCCGCGAGGACGTCCGCTTCGTGGGCGCGCAGATCGCGGCGAAGTGGCTCGCCGCCCGCGGCCGCGACACCCTGCTGGAACTCCTCCCCGGCCACCCCTACCTCCCCGGCTCGGTCGACCAGGACCTGCTGGTGGAGGCCGAGGGCCTGCTCCAGTACTCGCTGCGCGGCCAGGCCGACCTGAGACGGGCCCTGCGGGACGGCTTCTGGGAGCACCTGCGGGCGCAGTACTAGGGTCCGGCCTCCGCGGAGCGCCGGGGGAGGCCGTCCCAGAAGTCGGCGAGCGCGCGGGCGGTCGGCAGGGGCTGGTCGGTGTTGGGGGAGTGCTCGGCGCCGGCGATCACGGTCCGGCGCGCGTCCAGGCGTAGAGCCATCTCGTCCAGAAGAGGGACGGGCCAGGTGTCGTCGTAGGCACCGGACAGCACGTGGTACGGCAGCGCCAGCGCGGCCAGCTCCGCGACCCGGTCCGGCTCCGTGCACAACTGCCTCCCCGTCGCGCGCAGTTGGGCGGGGCTGGTGCCCAGCCAGCGCTCGCGCAGCCGCTCCGGGTCCTCCGGGCCGTGGGCGGGGGCCGGGGCACCGACCTCCTCGGGCGGCCCCATGGCCTGCATCACCTGCCAGACCTCGGCCATCGTCATGGTGTCGAGCGCGTCCCGCAGCAGCTTCACGCGCAGCCGCTGGGACTCGGAGATCCGCGCCGGGCCCGAGGAGACCAGCGTGAGGGAGACGAAGGGGGCGTGGTCGAGCAGGACGGCGGCCCGCGCGATCTGGCCGCCGAGGGAGTGCCCGACGAGATGGACGCGCGTCCCGAGGGCGGCGACCTGCGCGAGCACGTCCCGGGCCAGTTCGGGGCGCGCGTAGCCGGCCTCGTCGTCCTCGGGGCCGTCCGACTCGTACTGCCCCCGCCCGTCGACGGCGACCGTACGGTACCCGCGTGCCCCCAGCGGTGCGTGCAGCAGCGTGAAGTCCTCCTTGCTGCCGGTGAACCCGGGCAGCATCAGGACCGTTCCCCGCGCCGCCACCCCGTCGGCCACGGGGGAGTCGACGACGGCGAACTCACCGCGCGCGGTGGACATCCGGTACGCGCGGGCGCCCGGCGGTGGACTGAAGGCGGCGTTCCTGCTCACGGGCAGAGGTTATCGGTCGTCGGCGCGCGGGAACGCCGTCGGCCCGGCCCCGCCTGGGTGGCGGGACCGGGCCGACGTCCGGGTACGCGGTGCGGATCAGCTCTCGCCGGACTCCGCGGGCTGCGTGGCGGCCGCGGCCGTCTTCCGGGTGCGGCGCGCCTTCGGCTTCGCCTCGTCCGGCGCCTCGGCGGCCTGTGCCGGGATACCGGCGGCGGCCTCGGCCGGGTCCGCGGCCTGGGTGGCCTTGCGGGTGCGGCGGCGGGGCTTGGCCTCGGTGCCTTCGGCGCTGTCGGCGACGGCCTTGGCGGCGGCGGTCTTGCGGGTGCGCCGGGGCTTGGCCTCGACCGCTTCCTCGGCGGCCGCCACGGGCTCGGCGGTGGCGGCCTTGCGGGTGCGGCGGCGCGGCTTGGTCTCCGTGCCCTCGGCCGTGTCGGCGACGGCCTCCGCCTTGGCGGCGGCCGTCTTCCGGGTGCGCCGGGGCTTGGGCTCGACCGCTTCCGTCTCCGGTGCGGCCTGTGCCGGGATACCGGCGGCGGCCTCGGCCGGCTCCGCGGCCTGGGTGGCCTTGCGGGTGCGGCGGCGGGGCTTGGCCTCGGTGCCTTCGGCGCTGTCGGCGACGGCCTCGGCCTTGGCGGCGGCCGTCTTCCGGGTGCGGCGGGGCTTGGCCTCGGTGGTCTCCGGGGCCTGGGTGGCCCCGGCCGCCTCGACGGGCTCGGCGGTGGCGGCCTTGCGGGTGCGGCGGCGCGGCTTGGTCTCCGTGCCCTCGGCCGTGTCGGCGGCGGCCTCCGCCTCGGTGGCGACCGCTTCCGTCTTGGTGACGGCTTCCGCCTTGGTGACGGCCTCCGTCTTGGTGGCGGCCGTCTTGCGCGTGCGGCGCGGCTTGGTCTCCACGGGTGCCTCGACAAGCGGGGCCTCGACGACCGCCGTGGCGGTGGCCGCGGGCTCGGTCGCGGGCGTGGTCTCCAGCGGAGCGGCCGGCGCCTCGGCCGACTTGCGGGTGCGGCGGCGACGCGGCTTGGCCGGGGCCTCCACGACCTCCGCGGCCTGAGCCACGTCGGTGACCTCGGAGACCGCGACCGCGCTGTCCTCGGCGGCCTGCGCGACCGGGGCGTCGGCCGTGGCGGCCTGCGCCGGACGGCGCGACGGCTCCCCGCCACGCGTACGCCGGCGGCGGCGCGGCGTGCGGGGCGCACCGGCCTCGTCCGTGCCCGTGGCGCCGTCGGCACCGCCGGTCACGGCCTCGGTCGCGGCGCTCGCGGAGGTGTCCGCGTCCACCGGAGCCCCGCCACGCATCCGGCGGCGGCGACGCGGCGTCTCCCGGGAGGGACGCTCGCGCTCGGCGGAGCGGGACTCGTCCCGGCCGCCACGGCCACCGCGGGTACGGCCACCGCGGCCGCCCGGCTCGCCCAGGTCCTCCAGCACCTCGGCGTCGAGCCCGGCGCGGGTGCGCTCCGAGCGCGGCAGCACACCCTTGGTGCCCTCGGGGATACCGAGGTCGGTGTACAGGTGCGGGGAGGTGGAGTACGTCTCCGGCGGGTCGTTGAAGCCCAGGTCCAACGCCTTGTTGATCAGCTGCCAGCGGGGGATGTCGTCCCAGTCGACCAGCGTGATCGCCGTACCCTTGGCGCCCGCGCGGCCGGTGCGGCCGATGCGGTGCAGGTACGTCTTCTCCTCTTCCGGCGACTGGTAGTTGACGACGTGCGTCACGCCCTCGACGTCGATGCCGCGGGCGGCCACGTCGGTGCAGACGAGCACGTCCACCTTGCCGTTGCGGAAGGCGCGCAGGGCCTGCTCGCGGGCGCCCTGGCCGAGGTCGCCGTGGACCGCGCCGGAGGCGAAACCGCGCTGCTTGAGCTGGTCGGCCAGGTCGGCCGCCGTGCGCTTGGTGCGGCAGAAGACCATGGCCAGTCCCCGGCCGTCGGCCTGCAGTATGCGCGCCACCATCTCGGGCTTGTCCATGTTGTGCGCGCGGTAGATGAACTGCTTCGTGTTCGCGACCGTCGCGCCCGCGTCGTCCGGCGAGGTGGCGCGGATGTGCGTGGGCTGCGACATGTAGCGGCGGGCGAGTCCGATGACCGCGCCCGGCATGGTCGCCGAGAACAGCATGGTCTGGCGCCGCGTCGGCAGCATGTTGATGATCTTCTCGACGTCGGGCAGGAAGCCCAGGTCGAGCATCTCGTCGGCCTCGTCGAGGACCAGGCACTTGACGTGCTTCAGGCTGAGCTTCTTCTGGCCCGCGAGGTCCAGCAGGCGGCCCGGGGTGCCGACGATCACGTCGACGCCCTTCTTCAGGGCCTCGACCTGCGGCTCGTAGGCCCGGCCGCCGTAGATCGCGGTGACGCGCACGTTGCGGACCTTGCCGGCGGTCAGGAGGTCGTTGGTGACCTGCTGGCACAGCTCGCGCGTCGGGACGACCACGAGGGCCTGCGGGGCGTCGGTCAGGGCCTCGGGCGCGGCGCGGCCCGCCTCGATGTCCGCGGGGACGGTGACGCGCTCGAGGAGCGGAAGGCCGAAGCCCAGCGTCTTGCCGGTGCCGGTCTTGGCCTGGCCGATGACGTCCGTGCCCGAGAGGGCCACGGGGAGGGTCATCTCCTGGATGGGGAAGGGGTTGATGATGCCGACGGCTTCGAGGGCTTCGGCGGTCTCGGGGAGGATCCCGAGGGATCGGAACGTCGTAGTCAGGGTGCTGCCTCTTCTGTGTACGTGGTGCGAGGCGAGCGCGCGGGTCTTGACGGATCGTGTCGGGGACGTCGGCTGCCCGTACGGGTGAGCCGTAGGACACGGGACCTCTGTCGACGCTCCAGCGCTCGTACCACTGAGGGTCCCCCTCCGGAATCCGTACGCACTGTGGCGTACGGCAGGGAGGGCTGTCGGGTCGGAGCCGATCGGGCCACCGACCGGGCATCCTCATGCGTGCGGCCCGACGACGATGTCACGTACCCGTACGTCACATACTCGGCAGGCGCATTACCACCATACCCCGGATTCGCGCACATGCGATGGCCGAATTGGTCACGTAGTCGTCGTCACACTGACTGACCAGGGCCTTACCGTTGTCGAAGAGCGGGCTATTGTGCGCTGCATGACGAGCTCTGACAAGCCTGGCACCGCCGCAGACGCCCCCGCCGAAACCACCGGAGCAGCCGAAGCCACCGGCCCCACCGGAGTGGCCGCCCGGGACTGGGCGTCGGCCGCGGCCGACCCGCAGTACCGCGCCGCCGTCGTGGACCTGCTCGGCGCGCTCGCGTACGGCGAGCTGGCGGCGTTCGAGCGGCTGGCGGAGGACGCCAAGCTGGCGCCCACGCTGGCGGACAAGGCGGAGCTGGCGAAGATGGCGTCGGCGGAGTTCCACCACTTCGAGCGGCTGCGCGACCGGCTCGCGGAGATCGGCGAGGAGCCGACCGCGGCGATGGAGCCGTTCGTGGCCGCCTACGACGGCTTCCACAAGCAGACGGACCCCTCGGACTGGCTGGAGGGACTCGTCAAGGCCTACGTCGGCGACTCCATCGCCAGCGACTTCTACCGGGAGGTCGCGGCCCGCCTCGACGCGGACACCCGTGAGCTGGTGCTGGCCGTGCTCGACGACACCGGGCACGCCGGTTTCGCCGTGGAGAAGGTCCGTGCGGCGATCGACGCCGACCCGCGCGTGGGCGGGCGGCTCGCGCTGTGGGCGCGGCGGCTGATGGGCGAGGCCCTCTCGCAGTCCCAGCGGGTGGTGGCCGACCGGGACGCGCTGTCGACCATGCTCGTGGGCGGTGTCGCGGACGGCTTCGACCTGGCCGAGGTCGGCCGGATGTTCTCCCGGATCACCGAGGCGCACACCAAGCGGATGGCGGCGCTGGGCCTGGCGGCCTGACCGCTGCCGGCTCCCTGACCGCTGCCGGCTCGGGCCCGCCCGGACCTCGGCGGCCGGTCAGGCGGTCGCCGAGCTGCGGCGGAGTCTTCCCGCGGGGCGCAGCAGCAGTGACAGCGAGGCCGCGGAGAGCGCGGCCGAGCCGAGGAGCACCAGCAGCAGGCCGCCGGCGCCCAGCGCGGTGTGCGTGACGAACGCCCCGAAGAGCGCTCCGGCGATGCCCGTCGGCAGGACCAGGATCCGGTCGGGGAGGCGGTGCGGCAGGCGATGGACGGCCGCCCATGCCAGGGCGAGTCCGAGGATCGCGGCGCTGAGCGCTTCCAAGAGCATGTCGGGGTCCCTCCCACACGGCCGGCCTGCCCGAACGGTCACAGCCGTCTTACCCCTGACCTGCGGAATACAACCCTCCCCCTGTGGGTGAACTGTGCTCCACCCGTGAACGGGAGGACTGCGTCGACTCCGCGGAAACGGGAGGGGCCCGGCGGTGACACGCACCGCCGGGCCCCTCCCGCGACTTCGTCCGTCGTCCCGCTTTCGGGCTACAGCGCGCCGAAGCCCACCTTGCGCGGGGACGGCTCGCCGATCTCGACGTAGGCGAGCCGGTCGGCCGGCACCAGGACCTTGCGGCCGTGTTCGTCCACGAGGCTCAGCAGCTGCGACTTGCCGGCCAGTGCCTCGGCCACCACACTCTCGACTTCCTCGGCACTCTGACCGCTCTCCAGAACGATCTCGCGGGGCGCGTGCTGCACGCCGATCTTGACCTCCACGGCTATGTCCCTCCGACGGTCAGTGAAGTGCGCGATCTTCCGCGCCGTACCCAGCACACATTAGCCCGGTGAGGGGACGTACACGGTGCGTCCGAGAACGCCAGGAGCGAACAACGGGCGGGAACAGACCCGTCGCGCGCCCCTCACGTCGTGCCGGTCAGTGCTGGTCGGTGCCGTGCAGCGGGAAGCCGGCGATGCCCCGCCAGGCCAGCGAGGTCAGCAGCTGCACCGCCTGGTCGCGCGGCACGCTGCGGTCGCTGTGCAGCCAGGAGCGGGCCACCACCTGGGCGAGGCCGCCGAGACCGGAGGCAAGCAGCATCGACTCGGCGCGCGAGAGGCCGGTGTCCTCGGCGATCACGTCGCAGATCGCCTCGGCGCACTCGTTCGTGACCTTGTCGACGCGCTCGCGCACGGCGGGCTCGTTGGTCAGGTCCGACTCGAAGACCAGGCGGAAGGCGCCGCCGTCGTCCTCGACGTACGCGAAGTACGCGTCCATCGTCGCCCGGACGCGCTGCTTGTTGTCGGTCGTCGAGGCGAGCGCGCTCCGCACGGACTGGATCAGCGCCTCGCAGTGCTGGTCCAGCAGGGCGAGGTAGAGGTCGA
This sequence comes from Streptomyces sp. WAC 04229, assembly GCF_003947455.1. GTDB lineage: Bacteria > Actinomycetota > Actinomycetes > Streptomycetales > Streptomycetaceae > Streptomyces. Next base: position 21,043 of record NZ_QHJH01000048.1, read on the forward strand.
GCTTGCCCGGGAAGTGCTGGTAGAGCACGGGCTTGCTGACGCCGGCCCGCTCGGCGATGTCGTCCATCGCGGCCGAGTGGTAGCCCTGCGCCACGAACACTTCCTGTGCGGCACCCAGCAGCTGGTTGCGTCGGGCTCGGCGGGGAAGGCGTGTGCCCCGCGGGCGTACCGCCTCTGTCTGCTCGATGGCTGTCACGCCGCCTCCCATAGTCGTCCTCGTGCGGTGTGCGCCGCGTCGTCATCGTACTTTTCGGTAACCGTGGTGTGTGTGCTGCGAGCGCAGAATTTCACGGACCGGACGGTGCCGAAAGCCGTACAACAGGTTTCAAAAGGGTCCAGGCCGGGCAGGAATGCGCCTTCCTTCCGTTCGACACTCAGCGGTAGTCGTCCTCGTCGCTGGAGACGACACGGGCCTGTTCGGCCAGGTCGGCCTCGTTTGCGCGGTCGGTGTCGGCGCCGGTGAGCGGTTCGTCGTGCTCCGGCGCGAGGTCCGCCTGCTGCTCGGCGGCATCGGCGTCGGGTGCCTCGACATCGATTTCCTCGGGGCTCGGTGTCTCGGCGTCGAAGGTCTCGGGATCGGTCGGGTCGACGGTCATGATGGGCTCCCTTCGTACGAACGGCCCCGCGGATGCGGGGGCCACATGCGGGTGCCCACTCCACGAGCCTAGGAGACACCCGATCCGGACGCCATGCGTCGTGCAATCCGTCCCGTCCGGTCCGTCCGTCCTCTCCGCCCGTCCCGGTACCCGGCTCTCCGCCGCCTGTGACTGCCGACACACGGGTTGCGGCGTGATCGTCTCGTAACATTGCCGCATGCCTTCGACCGAGCCGTACTCCGAGCCGCCCACCGCGCCGCCGGCGAACGTGCTGCCGAAGGTCGGATCCGTCAAGGTCGCCGACGGCGAGCGGCTCCGGTCGGTCCACCTGCCCGGTATGACCCTGACGGTGCGCTCCAGGCGACCGCTCCGCGACGGCCTGCCGCCCGCCCTGTACGTCCACGGCCTGGGCGGCTCCTCCCAGAACTGGTCGGCGCTGATGCCGCTGCTGGACGGCGTCGTCGAGAGCGAGGCGCTCGACCTGCCCGGCTTCGGCGACTCCCCGCCGCCGGACGACGGCGACTACTCGGTCACCGGCCACGCCCGCGCGGTCGTCCGGCACCTCGACGCGTCCGGGCGCGGTCCGGTACACCTCTTCGGCAACTCGCTCGGCGGCGCCGTCGCCACGCGGGTCGCCGCGGCCCGGCCCGACCTGGTGCGCACCCTGACCTTGATCTCGCCCGCGCTGCCCGAGATCCGCGTGCAGCGCAGCGCCGTGCCCACGGGGCTGCTGGCCCTGCCGGGGGTGGTGACGCTCTTCTCGCGCCTCACCCGGGAGTGGACCGCGGAGCAGCGGGTCCGCGGGGTGACGGCGCTCTGCTACGGGGATCCGGGACAGGTGTCGCCGGAGGGCTTCCGCAACGCCGTCGAGGAGATGGAGCGGCGGCTGCGGCTGCCGTACTTCTGGGACGCGATGGCGCGTTCCGCCCGCGGGATCGTGAACGCGTACACGGTGGGTGGCCAGTACGGTCTGTGGCGACAGGCCGAACGGGTTCTCGCACCGACCCTGCTGGTCTACGGTGGACGCGACCAACTCGTCGGCTACCGCATGGCCCGGCGGGCCGTCCGCGCCTTCCGTGACTCCCGGCTGCTGACCCTGCCGGACGCGGGTCACGTGGCGATGATGGAATACCCGGAGACCGTGGCCACGGCCTTCCGCGAGCTCCTCGCGGACACCGAGCGGCCGACGGTCGGCGAGCGGACCGACGGGATCGTCGACGACGAACCCGCCAACCAGAGCACAGGAGGCTGAGGCGCGACGTGGGACGCCACAGCCGCCGTGGACCCGCCCCGAAGGCCGGCGCCGCGGACACCGCCAAGGCGCGGGGTGGGCCCAGCGGTGCCCAGAGTGGGCCCCAGGGGCAACCGGGTCCGGGGCGAGGTACTGATCCACGGTTCCCGGACGGCACGCCCGCCCATGGCCACCCGACGCTTCCGGGCGGCGGCGGCCCGGCGCGCGGTTACCCGGGTGCGCAGGGCGCCCCGGGGGGTACGTCCGGGTACGGGGGCCCGCGTTTCGCCGAGGGCACTCCGGCGCAGGGGGCGCCCGGGTTCCCCGGCGGCACGCCCGCCCACGGGATGCCCAGGTTCCCCGACGGCACGCCCGCGCACGGCGTCCCGAGGTTCTCCGACGGCACTCCGGCCCATGGTGTGCCGCGCGTCCGGGGCGGTCATCCCGAGCAGCGTGAAGCAGGCGGCGGCTGGGGCGAGTTGAACGGCCGCGGGGCGGCTCCCGACCGGTTCACCCGGCCGGGTCCGTCCCTCCCGCGGCAGCGGCAGGCGCCTCAGGGCGGGCCGCGCCAGGACTACCTGGACGCCTTCACCGAGGACGACGACGTCTTCGCCGCCCGTCCTCCGCGCCGTACGCCCGCCCCCGCGCCGTCCGCCGACCCGTACGCCTCCGTCACCGACTGGAGCGCGGACGGCGGCGGCCGCCTCCGCGCGGACGCGGGACCGGGCGTGGACGGCGGCGGCGACGACGCCCCGCCCACCGGCAAGCCCGCGCCCGCCAAGGGCGGCAAGGGCAGGACCTTCACCGGCATCGCGGCGGCCGCCGTCACCACCGTGCTCGCGGTGGTCGTGGCCGGGCAGGTCGCCGACGGGGCGGACGGAGACGGCGGTACGCGGTCGCAGTCGGCCGCAGGCCAGGCCCGCGACGCCCGCGACCCCGCCTCCCGCGACGACGAACGGCCGACACCCTCCGCGCCCGAGGCCGCCGCACCCCTGACCTACGAGCAGAAGCTCGGCAAGAGGTACCCGCTCAGCCCCGAGCTCAAGGCGTCGGGGAAGTTCGACGCGATCCCCGGCATCGCCAAGGCGCCCGGCAAGGGGCAGAAGTACACCTACCGTGTCGACGTCGAACAGGGGCTCGGCCTCGACGGCGACCTCTTCGCGGAGGCCGTGCAGAAGACCCTCAACGACGAGCGGAGCTGGGCCCACGACGGCGCCCGCACCTTCGAGCGCATCCACTCGGGGCAGCCCGACTTCGTGATCACGCTGGCCAGCCCCGGCACCACCGCCGACTGGTGCGCCAAGTCCGGCCTGGACACGACCGAGGACAACGTCTCCTGCGACTCCGCCGCCACCGAACGCGTGATGATCAACGCCTACCGGTGGGCGCAGGGCGCGGAGCCCTACGGTGACGCGATGCTCGCCTACCGCCAGATGCTGATCAACCACGAGGTCGGCCACCGCCTCGGCTTCAACCACGTCACCTGCGACAAGGACGGCGAACTCGCCCCGGTCATGCAGCAGCAGACCAAGTTCGTCGACCACGACGGCATCGACTGCCGCCCCAACGCCTGGGCCTTCCCGAAGGGCTGACCGGGCTTGGCCGAAGTGTCACGCGTGGTGACCTCCTGATCTCTTAGCGCGACGGAACGCGCCCCGCACGAGAAAGTTACGACCGTTCACCCCTTTTGGTGGCGCGACGGACAACCGTCCATCGCGCCACCGCCTTGTCCGCATACGTTCGTCCCGCTGCGAGCCGCCGGGCCAACGGCGGCTCCCCAGACGGGAGATCGGGGGTGCGCGCGTGCGCATCGGACTGCTTACGGAGGGTGGCTATCCGTATGTGAGCGGTGAGGCCGGGCTCTGGTGCGACCGGCTCGTGCGCGGGCTGGATCGGCACGAGTTCGACGTCTACGCGCTCAGCCGCAGCGAGCACCAGGAGGCCGAGGGGTGGGTGCCGCTGCCGCCGCAGGTCAGCCGGGTGCGCACCGCCTCGCTGTGGGAGGCCGAGGACGACGGGATCGTGCTCGGACGGCGCGCGCGCCGGCGCTTCGCCGACTGCTACGGCGAGTTCGCCACGGCCTTGTGCACGACCGCACCCGGAGATCCGTCCGCGGTCTCCGAGGTGGCGTCGGCCCTAGAGGCGGACCGTTTCGCCAGCGCGCTGTACGGCCTCGCCGAACTCGCCCGCGACGAGGGCGGGCTGCCCGCCGCGCTCCGGTCGGACATCGCCGTGCGCGCCCTGGAACGCGCCTGTCGCGCGCCCGGCGCCCACCGCTCCGCACGCGAGGCGCGCGTCCCCGATCTGCTCGCCGTCGCCGCGCGCCTCGAGCGCGCCCTGCGCCCCCTGTCGCTCGACTGGTACGAGGACGACGGCCTCGGCGCCGTGGACCTGTGCCACGCGGCCTCCGGCGGCCCGGCCGCCCTGCCCGGTCTGCTCGCCCGCCACTTCCACGACGTGCCCCTGCTGGTGACCGAGTACGGGGTCCGGCTGCGCTCGCACTACCTCACGGAACCCGACGCCCCGCCGTCCACACGGACCCTGCTCGCCGCGTTCCACGGGCGGCTGGCCGCCGAGACCTACCGGCGCGCGGCCGTGATCACGCCCGGCAACACGCACGCCCGCCGCTGGCAGGAACGCTGCGGTGCCGACCGTGCCAAGCTCCGCACGGTCCACCCGGGCATGGACGCCGCGCCCTTCGCCGAGGTGGGGGAGTCGCCGGAGTGCGCCGATCCGCAGACCCTCGTCTGGGTCGGCCGCGTGGAGCCGGCGAAGGACCTGGTCTCGCTGCTGCACGCCTTCGCGGAGATCCGCAGGGCCGAGCCCGGGGCGCGCCTGAGGATCGTCGGCGCGCCGTCCGGCCCCGAGGGCGCGGCCTACCTCGCCCACTGCAAGGGCCTGGCCGCACAGCTCTTCCCCGACGAGGCCGACGGTCCGCACGCCGTCGGCCGCAACCCGGTCTCCTTCGAGGAGACCGGCGGACCGGAACTGCCGTCCCGCTCCGACGCGTACGCCTCCGCCGCCCTGGTGGTGCTCTCCAGCGTCGTCGAGGGGTTCCCGGCCGGGCTGGTCGAGGCCATGTTCTGCGGTCGCGCGACCGTGTCCACGGACGTCGGCGCGGTGGTGGAAGCCATCGGCGGCACCGGACTCGTCGTGCCCCCGCGCAATCCGCGGGCGCTCGCCGAGGCGTGCGTCGCCCTGCTGCGCGACCCCGAGCGCCGCGAGCGCCTCGGAGCCGCCGCGCGCGCCCGCGCACTGGAGCTGTTCACCGTCGAGCAGAACGTCGCGGCATTTCACGGCATTTACCTGGAGATCCTCTCGCGCACACCGGTACGACGCGTCCTCCTCGACGACACGGGCGCACCCCTGCCGTTCGGCGTACCGGCCGAGGCCCACGTCCCGGGCCGGTGGGCCGACCCCGCGGCCCGGATCGCCGTCCGCGGCGGCCCGGGCTGGGCGACGGACACACCCGTCGCGGCCGCGACCCCCGTCTCCGCCGCGCCCGAGGGAGCGTCCCGATGAGCGGCCTCGGCGAACTGGACCGGCCCGAGACGCCCCGCACTCCGGGGGCCTGGGACGAACCCTCACGCCGGTCCCTGACGGACGTCGGTGGCGACGAGGGCGGGACGGACGAGAGCGGGAGCCGTGACGCGGGCACGGCGGCGTCCTCGCGGGACCGGCAGTCGCCCACCCGCGCCCGCCGGTCCAACGCGGACCCCGTCAAGGCCCTGATGCACCACCACCGCGACCTGTGCGAACGCGCCGTGGACCCGCTGGAGATCGCGGCCGGCCTGGAGGCGCACGGCGTCACCGACCGGACCGCCGCCCGCTTCCGGCACCGGGACGTCTTCTCCCTCGCGGAGGAGATGTACGCCCGCGTCCCGCGCGACGACGACCCGGCGCCGCGCCCCACGGACCCGCCGGCCCCGAGGGTCCGCGCGGCCTGGCTCGTGCTCGCCCTGCTGCCCGGCGTCCTGTGCGCCGCCACCGTGGCCGGCCTGCGCCTCACCGACGGCCGGCCACGCCTGATCGCGGCCGCCGCCGGCGCCCTCGCCGTGACGCTGGCGCTGCGCGCGGCACTGCGCCGAGGGCCGCTGGGCGCCGCCACCCGCACCACCGGTACCTGGACCTGCTGGCTGGTCGGCTACGCCCTCCTCGGCGACGGACTCCTGCGCACCGCCCTCGCCGGCGGCCCCGACGCCCTGCCGGACGGCACGGCCGACGGGGCGTGGCCCCTCACCGCCGCCCCCGTCGTGGCGCTCACGCTGTCGTGCGCGCCCGCCGCGGTCTGCGCCCACCTCTTCGCCGTGCGCGCCCGGCGCAAACTGGCGTCCAGCCGCGGCCTCGCCGACTTCTCCGCCTCCGTACGTCCCCTCCTGCTCGGCACGTTCGCCCTGTACATGGGCGTTCTGACCGCTCTGCTCACGCTGACCGGCGCGGTCCTGGACGAGCCCGCGGCCCACCCTCAGGGCCTCGCCCTGGGCGCCCTGCTGCTGCTCGCCCGGCTGCTCACCGTGCACGGCCACGCCCACTCCGCCACGCTCGTCCTCACCGCCACGGCCGCCGCCGAGGGAGCCGCCCTGGCCACGCTCTTCGCCGGCCGCCTCCCCGGCTGTGACTTCCTGGCCGTGCCCGTGGATGCCTTGGTGGCCGTCTGCGGCCCGGCCGGCGTGCCCACGGCGGCCTGCGGCCTCGGCGCGCTGACCCTCCTGGTGCACGCGTCCCGTCGCCTGACCAGGGCGTCCGCCCACGCCCACGCCCATGCCGACGCAGCGACGGACCGGCCGGGATGAGCGCGCCCCGGGCAGCCCTCCACACGTCCGCAAACACCCCCTGAAGGAGCCCCCAGATGACCACCTCCCGACCCGACGCCTCGGCACCGGGAGCCGTCCGATGAGAGTCCTGCTGATCGGAGCCAACGGCTACATCGGACGCTTCGTCGCCGACCGCCTCCTCGCCGACCCGGCCGTCCAGCTCACCGCTCTCGGCCGCGGCGACGACGCCGACGTCCGCTTCGACCTCGCCACCGGCAGCCCCGGCGCCCTCACCCGCTTCCTGGACGCGGTCCACCCCGGTGTCGTCGTCAACTGCGCGGGCGCCACCCGGGGCGGCGCCCGCGAACTCACCCGGCACAACACCGTCGCAGTCGCCACCGTCTGCGAGGCCCTGCGCCGCAGCGGGTGCGGCGCCCGGCTGGTGCAGGTCGGCTGCAGCGCGGAGTACGGGCCCAGCCAGCCCGGCTCCTCCACCGCCGAGGACGCCGTGCCCCGCCCCGGCGGCCCCTACGGGGTGAGCAAACTCGCCGCGACCGAGCTGGTCCTCGGCTCCGGCCTGGACGCCGTCGTCCTCCGCGTCTTCTCACCCGCGGGACCCGGCACCCCCGCCGGCTCCCCGCTGGGCCGCCTCGCCGAGGCCATGCGCCGCGCTATGCAGTCCGGCGACGGTGAGCTGCGGCTCGGCGGCCTCGGTGCCCAGCGCGACTTCATCGACGTCCGCGACGTCGCCCGCGCCGTGCACGCCGCCTCGCTCTCCGCCGCCCAGGGCGTCATCAACATCGGCTCCGGCCGCGCCGTCCGCCTGCGCGACGCCGCGGCCACCCTCGCCCGGGTGGCCGGCTACGGCGGTGCCCTGCACGAACTCGACGGACCCCCCGGCGCGCTGCGGCCCACCATCGGCCATCCCCGCACAGAATCCGCCGGGCACCGCGTCGACGCCCTGGGCCACCACCGCGCCGACACCCTCGGCCACCACCGTTCGGAAGCGCTCGGGCACCGCGGCGACCGCGCCGACACCGAGCACGCCGCGCCGGTCGCCTACCCCTACCCGGACGGCTGCGGCAGCTGGCAGCAGGCCGATGTGCGCACCGCGCGCGACCGGCTCGGCTGGCGGCCCCGGATCGGTCTCGAAGAGTCCCTCGCGGACATCTGGATGGAGGCGGCATGTCGTATCTGACCCGTACGAGGACGGGCACCGCGAGCACCGGCATACGGACCGGCCTCGGCGTCCCCGGGCTGGCCCACCCCCTCGTCGCCCCCGACGAGTGGGCCGGCCTCACGTGCCCCGGCACACCCCTGCACTGGGTCGTCCTCAACATCGCCGACGGCCCCGGCGCCCACCCCGACCCGCGCTGCCTGGAGGCCGCCGGGCGCCTGCGCAACGCGGGCGTGCGCGTCCTCGGCCACGTCGACGCCGCGTACGGGGCGCGAAGCCTCGGCGATCAGATCTCCGAGGCCCACCGGTATCTCGACTGGTACCAGGTCGACGGCTTCCTGCTGGACCGCTGCCCGTCCGAACGGGCCGCCCTCCCCGAGATCCGCCGCACCGTCGGCACACTCCGCGTGATCCGTGACGACGCTCACATCGTCCTCGGCCACGGCACCCACCCCTACCCCGGCTACGCCGAGAACGCCGACCAACTCGTCACCTTCTCCGGCACCTGGGCCGACTACCGCTGGTCGCAGGCGGCAGAGTGGAGCGCCGACTATCCGCCCGAGCGCTTCTGCCACTTCGTCCACGGCGTGCCGCGCGGGCACCTGGAGGAGGCGCTGCGCATCGCCCGCTGGCAGGGTGCCGCGACGATCTACTTCACCGATCGCACGGACCTGGGCGGCCGGGTGGACCCCTGGGAGACGATGCCCGGCTACTGGGACGAAATCGTCTCGCGGGTCGGGACGGGTGTCTCGGAATGAAAAAGGCCATGGCAGTGTTACTGGCAGAGCAACCGTAATCACTGACCGACCAACGGAGTCCCCGTGTCGCTGCCACCCCTGGTCGAGCCGGCCGCCGAGCTCACCGTAGACGAGGTCCGCAGGTACTCCCGCCACCTGATCATCCCCGACGTGGGGATGGACGGGCAGAAGCGGCTGAAGAACGCCAAGGTGCTCGCCGTGGGCGCGGGCGGCCTCGGTTCGCCGACCCTGATGTACCTGGCGGCAGCCGGTGTCGGCACGCTCGGCATCGTCGAGTTCGACGAGGTCGACGAGTCCAACCTGCAGCGGCAGGTCATCCACAGCCAGGCCGACATCGGCCGCTCGAAGGCCGAGTCCGCCCGCGACACCATCAAGGGCATCAACCCGTACGTGGACGTGGTCCTTCACGAGGAGCGGCTCGAGGCCGACAACGTGATGGACATCTTCCGCGAGTACGACCTGATCGTCGACGGTACGGACAACTTCGCGACCCGCTACCTGGTCAACGACGCCTGTGTGCTGCTGAACAAGCCCTATGTCTGGGGCTCGATCTACCGCTTCGACGGCCAGGCGTCCGTCTTCTGGTCCGAGCACGGTCCGTGCTACCGCTGCCTCTACCCGGAGCCCCCGCCCCCCGGCATGGTCCCCTCCTGCGCCGAGGGCGGCGTCCTGGGCGTGCTGTGCGCGTCCATCGGCTCCATCCAGACCAACGAGGCCATCAAGCTCCTCGCGGGCATCGGCGAGCCGCTGGTCGGCCGCCTGATGATCTACGACGCCCTGGAGATGCAGTACCGCCAGGTCAAGGTCCGCAAGGACCCCGACTGCGCGGTCTGCGGTGAGAACCCGACCGTCACCGAACTCATCGACTACGAGGCCTTCTGCGGCGTCGTGTCCGAGGAGGCCCAGGCGGCGGCCGCCGACTCCACGATCACTCCCAAGCAGCTCAAGGAGTGGATGGACGACGGCGAGAACATCGAGCTGATCGACGTCCGCGAGCCGAACGAGTTCGAGATCGTCTCCATCCCGGGCGCCAGGCTGATCCCGAAGAACGAGTTCCTCATGGGCTCCGCCCTGGAGAGCCTGCCGCAGGACAAGAAGATCGTCTTGAATTGCAAGACGGGTGTCCGCAGTGCGGAAGTCCTGGCGGTCCTGAAGTCCGCCGGCTTCTCGGACGCCGTGCACGTCGGCGGCGGCGTGATCGGCTGGGTCAACCAGATCGAGCCGGCGAAGCCGGTCTACTGACCCAAGCCGGTCCACCGACCGAGGCTCGTCCCGCGGCCGGCGGGGGTTTCGCGCACCAAGGGTGCCCGAAGCCCCCGCCGTCCTCATGAGCAGACCTTGCCGTCCTCGGGCACCGTCCCCTTCAGCAGGTAGGCGTCCACCGCGGAGTCGACACAGTCGCTCCCGCTCCCGTACGCCCCGTGCCCCTCGCCCTTCCAGGTGAGCATCACGCCGACGCCCTCGCCCAGCTCGTCCGCCATCCTGCGGGCACCCTCGTAGGGCGTGGCCGGGTCGCCGGTGTTGCCGACCACCAGGATCGGGGCCGCGCCGGCCGCGCTCACCTCCGGGGTCTCGTGCTGTCCGGGAACGGGCCAGTCGTGACACCAGCCGGCCGTGTCCCAGCCCAGGAAGGCTCCGAAGACCGGCGAGACCTCCTCGAACCTCGGCAGCAGCGCCTTCGTCTCCTCCACGGTCGGCCGCTGCTTGTCGTCCAGGCACGATATGACCCGTTGGGAGTGGGTCGTCGTGCCGTAGCGGCCCGAGTCGTCCCGTTCGTTGTAGCCGTCGGCGAGGGCGAGCAGCTCCGATCCGTCGCCGTCCTCGGCCGCCGCAAGCGCGCTGGTCAGCGTCGGCCAACTGGTCTTGCTGTAGAGCGGCAGCACGATGCCGGTGAGCGCCAGCGTCTGCGTCAGCTTCCGTCCCGGCGACGACGTCGGCAGGGGCTCCGCGTCCAGCCGCTCCAGCAGGGCGGTGATCTTCCGCGACCCCTGCCGGGGTTCCTGCCCGGTCGACTTCAGGTAGTCGTCGAGCGCCCGCTGGAAGCCCCTGGCCTGGTTCTCGGCGTGGCCCATCGTGTCGGCGCCCGGGTCCACGACGGCGTCGAGGATCATGCGGCCCACCCGCTTCGGGAACAGGTGGGCGTACACCCCGCCCAGTTCGGTGCCGTACGAGATGCCGAAGTAGTGCATCTTCTCGTCGCCCAGGACATGGCGCATCAGGTCCATGTCGCGGGCCGTGTCCGTGGTCGAGACGTGCGCCATCAGCTTGCCGGCGGCCTTCTGGCAGCCCTTGCCGAAGTCGGCCGCGTCCTTCAGATACGCCTGTTCCTCGGTCGCGGTGTCCGGCGTGGAGTCCACCGTCTCGGCCGCATCGATCGCCTCGTCGCCGCGGCAGCGGACACCCTCGCTGGCGGCCACCCCGCGTGGGTCCCAGCTCACCAGGTCGTACCGCTCGTGCAGCGAGGAGACGCTCTCGCCGTAGGACGGCATCATGGAGACGCCGGATCCGCCCGGGCCGCCGAAGTTGAACAACAGGGAGCCGACGCGCTGTTCGCCCTTGGCCTCGGCCCGGATCAGCGCGAGGTCGATGGTCTCGCCGTCCGGGTCGGACCAGTCCAGCGGCGCCTTGAGTGTGGCGCACCGCCAGTCGCCGCCCGGTGCGGGGGAGTCGGCGGTGCCCTCGCAGCGGCCCCAGTCCAGCGACTGGGACGCCAGCGCCTCGGGCACCCCGGACGGCGCCGCCGCCGAGGGCCCCGCGCTGCTCCTGCCCCCCTCGTCCCCGTCCTCGTCGGACGAGCCGCCGCTGCAGCCCGCCGTCAGCAGTGCGGCGGCGGCCGTCAGAGCCGTCCACCGTACGAGACGCGCCATGTCCTCTCCCCCCACGCAAGCCGTCCGCGCCGTGCGGCGGATGGCGGTCATGCCATGGTAGGCGGCTCACGCAGCGTGTGCCGAAGCCTGTGGATAACGCTTTGACCTGGTGTTTTCCCGGTCCTGGGGGATGTAGCGGTCAGGGGCAGACGGTGCCGGCCGCGGGTACCTTCCCGTCCAGCAGATAGCCGTCCACCGCGTTCCGCACGCACTTGTCCTTGTTGTCGTAGGCGCCGTGCCCCTGGCCCTTGTAGGTCAGCTCCACACCGATGCCCCTGCCCAGCGCCTCGGCCATCCTCCCGGCTCCCTCGTACGGCGTCGCCGGGTCACCGGTGTTGCCGATCACCAGGATCGGCGGCGCACCCGGAGCGCTGACGTCCGGGTGGTCGGCGGCGCCGGCCACCGCCCAGTCGGTGCAGCTCAGCATGGACCAGGCCAGGAAGTCGCCGAACAGCGGTGACGCCTTCCGGAATTCGGGCAGCTTGCTCTCCACGTAGGCGGAGTCGTACCGGGGCTTGTCGTCGGCGCAGTTGATCGCGACGTTGGCGGCGGTGATGTTGCTGTACTGGCCGTTCTCGTTGCGCCCGTTCAACGAGTCCGACAGCACCATGAGGACCCGGCCGTCACCGTCGTAGGCCTGCTCCAGGCCCTCGGTGAGGTACTCCCAGAAGTCCTTCGAGTACAGCGCCTGCGCGATGCCGCCGGTCGCCGCGGTCTCGGTCAGTTCGCGGGGGAAGATGCCGGGGATCGGTTTGCGGTCCAGGTCCTTCAGCAGCCGTGCGATGCGGGACTTGACGTCGTCGGCGGTGTCCCCGATCGGGCAGTCCTCGACCTTGGACACGCAGTCCTCGGCGAAGTTGTCGAGCGCGAGCTGGAATCCCTCGGCCTGTCCGAGCGAGCCTTGTTCCGGGGTCTGCGTGGGGTCGACGACCGCGTCGAAGACGGCCCGGCCCACCCGCTTCGGGAACAGGTGGGCGTAGACGCCGCCGAGTTCGGTGCCGTAGGAGATGCCGAAGTAGTACAGCTTGTCGTCGCCGAGGACCTGGCGCATCAGGTCCATGTCGCGGGCCGCGTCGGTGGTGGGGACGTGCGGGAGGACCTTCTTCGAGTTCTTCTCGCAGGCCGCGTTGAACTTCTCCGTGTTGTCCACCAGCTCGGTGCGCTCGGCGGCGTCGTCGGGGGTGGCGTCCTGCTGGAAGTAGGTGTCGAGCTGCTTGTCGTCCAGGCATTCCACCGGGGCACTGCGGCCGACGCCGCGCGGGTCGAAGCTGACCAGGTCGTAGCGCGTGCGCAGCTTCGCGTAGTCCTGCCCGAAGGCGGGCAGTGTGGTCACGCCCGATCCGCCGGGGCCGCCGAAGTTGAAGATCAGCGAGCCGATCCGCCGGTCGGCCGCCCCGCTCGACTCGGCCCGGATCAGCGCGAGGTCGATCGTGTCGCCCTCGGGGTCGTCGTAGTCGAGGGGCGCCTTCATGGTGGCGCACTGCCACGCGTCGCCGTCCGGCAGCGGGGAGGGGGCGGCGCCACCGCCCTCGGCCTCGGACGGCGCCGGGCACTCCTTCCAGCTGAGCTTCTGCTGCGAGAGGCTCTCGTCGTCCTCTTGCGAACCGCCACCGCACCCTGCCATCAGGGCGGACAGCGTGACGGCGGTGGCGGTCAGGGCGGCGGCGCGCAGCCGGGCGGGATTCGGCATGCGTCCATCGTGCGGTCGCGCCGGGCGGTGCGCTCGGGGCAGGGGCCGTACGAGGGACGAGCGGGTTGCCGCGCGGTTTGCGGCGCGCTTCGACGCCTCGGTCAGAGCGCCTCTTTCCGCGTCAGGTGGTTGAACATCAGCCAGCCCGGCAGCACCGGCAGCCACAGGGTCAGCAGCCGGTAGAGCAGCACCGCGGGGGCGGCTACCTCCTTCGGGAGGCCGACGGCGATCAGGCCGACCGTCAGCGTCGCCTCGACCGCGCCCACACCGCCAGGCGTAGGCGCGGCGGACCCCAGGGCGTTGCCCGCGAGGAAGACGACCGCGACACTCGCCAGGCTGATCGACGTCGAATCGTCGCCGAAGGCCCGGATCGAGGCGTCCAGGCACATCACGAAGCAGGCGGTGAGCAGCAGCATGCCGCCGATGCCGGTGATCAGCTTCTGCGGCCGCTGCAGCACGTCCAGCATGCGCGGTACCACCCCGGCGAAGAGCGACCGCACGCGCGTGACGACGAATTTGCGCAGGAACGGCACCGAGGTCACCACGAGCACCAGCACCGCCACGGTCAGCAGACCCGCGATGACCGTCCGGGAAGGGGACAGCGACGGAGTCTTCTCCGTGCCGGTCAGATAGCCGAAGGCCATCAGCATCAGGATGTGGCAGCCGAGCCCGAACAACTGGGAGGCCCCGACACTCGCCACCGCGAGCCCCGGGCGCACGCCCGCGCGCTGGAGGAAGCGGGTGTTCAGTGCCACGCCGCCGACCGCCGCCGGGGCGACGATCTTCACGAAGGAGCCGGCGACCTGCGCGGCCACGGTCCGCAGGAACGGCACTCGCTCGGGCACGAAGCCCAGCAGGGCCATCGCCGCCGCGATGTAACTCGCCGCCGAGAACAGCACCGCCGCGGCCACCCAGCCCCACTGGGCGTTCGAGATCAGCGGGCCGAACTCGATGTGGGTGAGCTGCGTCAGCAGGAAGTAGGCGCCGATCGCCCCGGCGATGAAGCTGATCAGCGTGCGCGGACGCACCCGTTCCAGCCGGGCGGGCTCGACCGGAGCCTGCGGCCTGATGCGCAGCACGGCGTGCCGGATCAGGGTGAGCAGGTCCTCCTCGCGAGCCTCCTCCAGCGCCTCTTCCACGGCCCGCTTCTCGGCCCGCTGTTCCGCACGCGCGGCCTTCTTATCCGACTTGTCCGTCTTCTCGGTCTTGCCGGTCTCTTCCGTCTTGGTGAGCTGGACGCTCTTCTCGGGTGTGTCGCCCGTGTCTTCCCCGGCGGCCGCCTCGGCACGGGCCAGCTTGGCCTGCCGGGACGACTCCAGGACCGCCTCGCGCTCGCGCTCGGCGCGTTCCCGCGCGAGTCTGCGCAGCGTCGCGCGTGTGGAGCGGCTGAGCGCGATGGGCTGGAGCATCGGCAGGCAGTCCGCCACGGCGTCGGGACCGAGCACGCCCACCGCCGAGGCGACCGCGCGTTCGGCGCCCACCCGCAGGCCGAGCGTCACCAGGAGCTGCGAGATGTCCATGCGCAGCAGAAGGTCTCCGGCGGCGATCTCGCCGATCCGCAGGTCGGTGAGGATCACCGTGCCGGAACGATCCACCAGGATCGCGTCGCCCACCAGCCTGCGGTGCGCGATGCGCCGCGACTGCAACGCCTGGACCTGTTCCCAGGTGCCGCGCAGCAGCTCGTCGGTGATCTCCTCGTCCGGCAGGGAGTCGAGGGTGCGTCCTCCGGTGTGCTCGTAGACGAGCATGACCGCGTCGGGACCCAGCTCGGACGTCGCGATCAGCTTGGGGGCGTTGGCGCCGGCGCCGATCGCCGCGTAGGCGAGCAGCGCCTCCTGCTCCAGGGCCTGCCGCAGGGAGGGGAGACTGCTGCGGGTGGCGAAGCCGCGCAGCGTCAGATTGCGCCAGGCGCGGTAGAAGAAGCCCTGCGCCTGCTGCTCCCGGTCCACCACCGTCACGTCGAGTGGATGCCCGTCCTCCAGCGTGACGAAGTAGCGGCGGCCGCGGTCGCCGGTCTCCGCGCTGTCCGCCGGTGCCTCCTCGCGGGCGGCGGTCACCGGGCGGAAGCCGACGTGCCGCAGGCCCGCCATCAGCGTCCGGCCGGTGGGCCGGACGTTGGGGGAGCCGACCGCGTACAGCGTGCCGTAGGCCACGGTCCAGCCGATGAGGACGGTCAGGATGATCGAGAACGGCGTGGTGTAGCCGGTGACGAGCATCGAGAACGCGTCGAGGAGGAGCACGATCCACAGCACCGCGCGCCAGCGGGGTCTGCGGGACATGCCGACCGCGGTCATGTACGCGATGACCGGGGCCAGATAACCGTGCACGGGGTCGGTCAGCGCGTGGATGTCGCCCGGGGACGGCTGGGTGAGCGCCTCCTGGATGGACCCCGGGGCGGCCTTGGCGACCCACAGGTCCGTGGCCAGGGTCACGCCGTGTGCGAGGACCGCCGCCAGTACGCCGTCGGCGATCCGCAGCCCGTCCCGTTTGATCAGCCGTTCGATCGCGAAGGCGACCGGCACCAGGAGGATGGCGATGCTGGACGCCAACCCCGCGATCTTGATGAGCAGGTCGGGAGCCTGCCCGGTCCCCTTGTTGATGTCCTGTTCGAGGCCGGAGGTGGTGCCGTGCGCGAAGGCGGCGACGGCGAGGAGGACGGCGACGGCCAGTACGCCCACCAGCAGCCGCATGAGGTCGGAGGGGCGGTGCACGCGCGCGGGGAGGAGCGGTTCGTCGCCCTCCACTTCGTCGATGTGCGCCACGTCGTCGGGATCGGCGGCCGTGGCCGACCTGCCCGCCGTCGTACGCCGGGCGGACTTCCCGCCGCTGTCGTCCGCGGTGTCCGGGCGCGACGAAGCGTCAGAGGTGCCCTCGGCGTCCTCGGGGTGCACACCCTGCTGCTTCATCGCCTCTTCTTGCTCTCGTATCACTGGTCACCGCCCGCACGATGGTGGCATGCCGCGTCGGCCTCGGCAGGCATCAGGGTGCCCGTGCGGGCGGCACAGTCTGCCCGAAGCGCCGCGTCCGGGCGAGGGAATCGCACCCTCGGGAGCGCGTCGCGTTGTCGCAGGGGTGCGGCAGGATGGGGCGGATGAGCGAGCACAGCCTTCCGGACGGCGCCCGCGCGGAGCACGCGGACGCGCTGCCCGAGTACGCCGAGCGGGTCCTCGACGTGACCGAACTGATCCCGCCGGGCCGCGTCATGACGTACGGGGACGTCGCCGAGTACCTCGAGGAGGGGGGACCCCGTCAAGTCGGCCGCGTGATGTCCCTCTACGGGGGAGGTGTCCCCTGGTGGCGTGTCGTCCGCGCGGACGGGGCGCTGCTCGCCGGGCACGAACTGGAGGCCCTCGACCGCTACCGGGACGAGGGCACGCCCCTGAAGGAGGCGAGCAGGGCCGCGGAGGGCCATCTGCCGCGCCTCGACCTGAAGCGGGCGCGGTGGGACGGCGGCGGACGTGCGCAGGGTCACACCTGACAGCTTCCGCCATGAGACCGGTCGGCGTGTGACCTGTGATCCGGATGAGCGAAACGGGGCACACCGGGCATGTCTGTGGCATGACGTACGTTCGTGGGGCGGGGGACACGCGCGCCGCGAGTGACCCGAGGGAAGAGAGGGAAGAAGAGGAAGCTCTGCTTCCACCTCGTCCGTCGGCGTAGCGTCGGCCGCACGCGTCCCCCTCATCCCGCGGTCACCGCCGTGCGCGCGACGCGGACGGCCCACCAGCACACCCACCAGGACCGGCGAACCACGTGAGCTCCTCTTCCTCCACCGGACACCCGTCGCACCCCCAGGTGCGACGGGGGAGCCGCGGCGCTTACCGACTGGTGCGTACCCCTCCGGCGCGAAGCGACCCCCCTCGTCTGGACGCCGCACAGCGTGCCGTGGTTGACCACGCCGCCGGGCCGCTGCTCGTCCTCGCGGGTCCGGGCACCGGCAAGACCACCACGCTCGTCGAGTCCGTGGCGGACCGGATCGCCAAGGGCGGCGACCCCGAGCGCATGCTGGTGCTGACCTTCAGCCGCAAGGCCGCCGTCGAACTGCGCGACCGCATGGCCCTGCGCATGGGCGCCGCCCGCGCCCCACGGGCGACCACCTTTCACTCCTTCGGTTACGCCCTGGTCCGCGCCCACCAGGACAGCGACCTGTTCGTGGAGCCCCTGCGCCTGCTGTCCGGACCGGAGCAGGACGTCACGGTGCGCGAGCTGCTCGCCGGGCAGGTCGACCTGGAGCGGCTCGGACTGGCTCACGTGCGCTGGCCTGACGAACTGCGCGCCTGCCTGACCACCCGCGGCTTCGCAGACGAGGTCCGCGCGGTGCTCGCCCGCAGCCGCGAACTCGGTCTCGGCCCGGAGGCGCTGGGAGACTTCGCGCGGCGCATCGGCCGCCCCGACTGGCGGGCCGCCGCCGTCTTCCTCGCCGAGTACCTCGACGTGCTCGACCTCCACGGCGTGCTCGACTACGCGGAACTCGTCCACCGCGCGGTGCTCCTCGCCCGCCGCCCCGAGGTCGCCGCACACCTCGCGGGTCAGTACGACGCGGTCTACGTCGACGAGTACCAGGACACCGACCCGGCCCAGGTACGGCTGCTGCACGCCCTGGCCGGCGGCGGGCGCACCCTCGTCGCCTTCGGCGACCCCGACCAGTCGATCTACGCCTTCCGGGGCGCGGACGTGAACGGGATCCTGGACTTCCCGGGCACCTTCCCGCGCGCGGACGGCCGTCCGGCGCCGGTCGAGGTCCTGCGGACCTCGCGGCGCTCCGGGGCGGCCCTGCTGGCCGGTACCCGCCTGCTGACCCAGCGGATGCCGCTGACCCGCCTGCCCGCCGCCAAGGTCCGGGCCCACCGCGAACTGGCCCCGGTGCGGGACGGGGGGCGGGTCGAGGTGTACACGTACCCGACCTCCGGCACCGAACTGGACAACGTCGCCGACATCCTGCGCCGGGCCCACCTGGAGGACGGCGTCCCCTGGGGCGACATGGCCGTCCTGGTGCGCGCCGGCTCACGCACCATCCCCACGATGCGGCGGGCCCTCACCGCGGCCGGCGTTCCGCTGGATATCGACGGCGACGACCTTCCCCTGCGCCACGAGCCCGCGGTGGCACCCCTGCTGACGGCCCTGCGGGCGGTGGCGGAGGCGGAGGCGGGCATGGGTGCGGGGGAGCCCCGGCACGCGGCCGGTGCCGGTGCCCTGGCGGACGGCGCCCGTGACGCGCGTACGGGCGGGCCCGGGACCGGGACCGGCATCGCGGTGGACACGGAGACCGCGGTGGACACGGAGACCGCGGTGGACACGGAGGCCGCGGCGGCCCCGGCAGCAGAGCCGGACCCGGCGAGGGAGACAGGACCGGACACCGAAGCTGCGGCCCCCTGCTGGCTCCCCACCGAGACCGCCCTCACCCTTCTCACCTCCCCCCTCGCCGCCATGGACGCGGCCGACCTGCGCCGCCTGGGCCGCGCCCTGCGCGACGAGGAGCGGGCCGCCGGCAACGCGCTGCCCGCGCCCTCGGACGAACTGCTCGCGCGTGCGCTGGCCGAGCCCGAGCGGCTGGCGGTCCACGACCCCGCCTACGCGCGCGGGGCGCAGCGTCTCGGCGCGTTGCTCCGCCAGGCCCGCGCGCGCCTGGCGGACGGCGGCAGCGCCGAGGAGGCTCTGTGGGACCTCTGGGACGGCACCCCGTGGCCGACCCGTCTGGAACGCTCCGCCCGGCGTGGCGGCGCCGCCGGACGCAACGCCGACCGTGATCTCGACGCCGTGTGCGCGCTGTTCGCGACGGCCGCCCGCGCGGAGGAGCGCACCGGTGGCCGGGGCGCCCTGAACTTCCTGGAGGAGATCGACGCCGAGGACATCGCCGCCGACACCCTCACGCGGCGTGCCGTACGCCCCGACGCCGTCCGCCTGATGACCGCGCACCGCTCGAAGGGGCTGGAGTGGCGGCTGGTCGTCGTCGTAAGCGTCCAGGAGGGACTCTGGCCGGACCTGCGGCGCCGCGGCTCCCTGCTGGAGGCCGACCGGATCGGCCGCGACGGTCTCGCCGAACCGCTGTCACCCGGCGCGTTGCTCGCGGAGGAACGGCGCCTGTTCTACGTGGCCGCCACGCGCGCGCGCGAACGCCTCGTCGTGACCGCGGTGAAGGCACCGGCCGACGACGGCGACCAGCCCTCCCGGTTCCTGACCGAACTCGGCGTCGAACCCACCGACGTCACGGGCCGCCCGCGCCGCCCCCTCGCCGTCGCGGCGCTCGTCGCCGAGCTGAGGGCCACCACCGTCGACCCCCGCGTCTCCGAACCCCTCAGGGAGGCCGCCGCCCGCCGCCTGGCCCGGCTGGCCGCCCTCGCCGACGGGGACGGCCGCCCGCTGGTGCCGTCCGCCCACCCGTACCGCTGGTGGGGCATGTGGGACCCGACCGAGAGCAAGGTGCCGCTGCGCGACCGCGACCATCCCGTCACGCTCTCCGGCAGCGCCCTGGACCAGTTGGCGAACACGTGCGCCCTGCAGTGGTTCCTGGGCCGCGAGGTCAAGGCGGACGCGCCCGCCACCGCCGCCCAGGGCTTCGGCAACGTCGTGCACGTCCTGGCCGACGAGGTGGCCTCCGGGCGCACCCCGGCCGACCTCGCCGTCCTGATGGAACGCCTCGACTCCGTGTGGAACGCGCTCGCCTTCGACGCGCCGTGGAAATCCGCGCAGGAGAAGGCCAACGCGCGCGTGGCGCTCGAACGCTTCCTGAAGTGGCACGTCATGGACCGCGCCGGTCGCACGCCGGTGGCCAGCGAGCACGACTTCGACGTGACCCTGAAGGCGGGCGAGTACGAGGTGCGCATCCGCGGCCAGATGGACCGCGTCGAGAGGGACGGCGACGGCCGCGCCTACGTCGTCGACTTCAAGACCGGCAAGCAGGCGCCCACCGCGGCCGAGGTGGCCCACCACCCGCAGCTCGCCGTCTACCAGCTCGCGGTCCGCGAGGGCGCCGTCGACGAGGCCTTCGACGGCGTACGTCCTGAACCGGGCGGAGCCGAACTCGTCCAGCTCCGTCAGGGCGCGGCCGGGCGGGACGGCGGCGAGACCCTGCCCAAGGTGCAGGCGCAGGAGTCGCCGGAGGGAGCGGCGGGCGAGTGGGTCGGCGACCTGCTGGCCACGGCCGCCGGCAAGGTCCTCGACGAACGCTTCACCCCGACCGCCGGCCAGCACTGCACGCACTGCGCCTTCCGCGCGTCGTGCAGCGCGCGGCCCGAGGGACGGCACGTCGTGGAGTAGACGGGGCAGGTGCGACCGGCGGCGTGCTGGGCCGCGTCGCGACCGGTGTGACGAGCCGCACCACAGGTGCTGACCAGCGCTTCCGCCGGCTCGTGGGCCCGTCCGGCACCGGCTGTCAGTGGCCGCCGCTAGCCTCTCTGACGTGCCTGCCCATCTCACCGATCCCGATCAGCTCAAGGAGCTCCTCGGGATCCCCTTCACCCCGGAGCAGACGGCCTGCATCGTCGCGCCGCCCGCCCCGCAGGTGATCGTGGCCGGAGCCGGGTCGGGAAAGACCACGGTCATGGCGGCGCGCGTGGTGTGGCTGGTCGGCACCGGCCAGGTCGCCCCGGAGCAGGTCCTCGGCCTCACCTTCACCAACAAGGCGGCCGGTGAACTCGCCGAGCGGGTCCGCAAGGCCCTGATCCGCGCGGGCGTCACCGACCCGGACGTGATCGACCCGGACCACCCGCCGGGCGAACCCGTGATCTCGACGTACCACGCCTTCGCGGGCCGCCTCCTGACCGACCACGGCCTGCGGCTCGGACTGGAGCCGACCTCACGGCTGCTGGCCGACGCCACCCGCTACCAGCTCGCCGCGCGGGTGCTGCGTGAGGCCCCCGGCCCCTACCCGGCCCTCACCCGTTCCTTTCCCGACCTGGTCGGCGACCTCCTCGACCTCGACTCCGAACTCGCCGAGCACCTCGTAAGCCCCGAGGAACTGCTCACCTGGGACGCCGGACTCCTGGACTCCCTCGAAGGGGTCCGGCTCAGCAACGCCGAGCTGCGCAAGGTCCCCGAGGCCGCGGCCGCCCGGCGCGAACTGGCCGGCCTGGTGATCCGCTACCGCGCCGCCAAACGCGAACGGGACCTGTTGGACTTCGGCGACCAGATCGCCCTCTCCGCGCGGCTCGCCGGGCTCCCGGAGGTGGGCCGCGTCCTGCGCGACGAGTTCCGGGTCGTGCTGCTCGACGAGTACCAGGACACCTCGGTGGCCCAGCGCGTCCTCCTGGCGGGCCTGTTCGGCGGCGGCACGGGCCACCCGGTGACCGCCGTCGGCGACCCCTGCCAGGCGATCTACGGCTGGCGCGGTGCCTCCGTGGCCAACCTCGACGACTTCCCCGCCCACTTCGAGGACGCGGACGGCCGCCCCGCCACCCGGCAGGCGCTCAGCGAGAACCGCCGCAGCGGCGGCAGGCTGCTCGACCT
Source organism: Streptomyces sp. WAC 04229 (assembly GCF_003947455.1). Classification (GTDB taxonomy): domain Bacteria; phylum Actinomycetota; class Actinomycetes; order Streptomycetales; family Streptomycetaceae; genus Streptomyces. The sequence continues at coordinate 42,561 of NZ_QHJH01000048.1, forward strand.
GGCCAACGGCCTCGCCGAGCCCCTGCGCGCCATGCACGCGGGCGTGGAGGCCCTGCGCCCCGCACCCGGCGCCGAACGAGACGGCACCGTCCGCTGCGCCCTGCTGCGCACCCACGCCGAGGAGATCGACTGGATCGCCGACTCCGTCGCCCACCTCGTGCGCACCGGGCAGGCCCCCGGGGAGATCGCCGTCCTGTGCCGTACCGCGACCGATTTCGCCGAGATCCAGGGCGCGCTGGTGGCCCGGGACGTCCCCGTCGAGGTCGTGGGCCTCTCCGGGCTGCTGCACCTGCCCGAGGTGGCCGACCTGGTCGCCGTCTGCGAGGTGCTCCAGGACCCGGGCGCCAACGCCTCCCTGGTACGGCTGCTCACCGGCCCCCGCTGGCGCGTCGGCCCGCGCGACCTCGCCCTCCTCGGCCGCCGCGCACGGCGTCTGGTGAGCCACGCGCGCGTGGACGGAGACGACGACCCCGACCGGAGGCTCGCCGAGGCCGTCGAGGGAGTAGACCCCTCCGAGGTGATATCGCTCGCCGACGCGCTCGACACCTTCCTGGAGACGCCGCTGGACGGCACCGGGGACGACGACGGGCTGCCCTTCTCACCGGACGCGCGCGTGCGGTTCGCCCGGCTGGCCACCGAGCTGCGGGAGCTGCGCCGGGCCCTGTCCGACCCCCTCATGGACGTGCTGCACCGCGTCCTCGCCGTCACCGGCCTGGAGGTCGAGCTGTCGGCGTCCCCGCACGCCTTGGCCGCCCGCCGCCGCGAGACCCTGTCGAACTTCCTGGACGTCGCCGCCTCCTTCGCCGCGGGCGACGGCGAGGCCACCCTGCTCGCCTTCCTCGGTTTCCTGCGCACCGCCGCCCAGTACGAGAAGGGCCTGGACAACGCCCTGCCCGGCGGCGAGAACACCGTCAAGGTGCTCACCGCACACCGGTCCAAGGGCCTGGAGTGGGACGTGGTCGCCGTACCCGGACTGGTCACGGGCACCTTCCCCAGCGGCCGGGGCCGCGAGAAGTGGACCGCACAGGGCAAGGTGCTCCCGCACGGGCTGCGCGGCGACTCCGACACCCTGCCCGACGTCGAGTCCTGGGACTCCCGCGGCCTGAAGGCCTTCCACGAGGCCATGAAGGAGCATCAGCACACCGAGGAACTCCGCCTCGGCTACGTCACCTTCACCCGTCCCCGCTCCCTGCTGCTCGGCTCCGGCCACTGGTGGGGACCCAGCCAGAAGAAGCCCCGCGGGCCGTCCGACTTCCTCACGGCCCTGTACGAGCACTGCGCGGCCGGGCACGGCGAGATCGAGGCCTGGGCGGACGAACCCGCCGAGGACGAGGAGAACCCGGCTCTGCACCGGGCCGCCGCCGACCAGGTCTGGCCGCTGCCGCTGGACGACGAGGCCCTCGCCCGGCGCCGGGCCGCCGCCGAGACCGTCCTCGCCCACCTGGACCGCCTCGCCACGCAGGAGGACACCGCCCCGCACGACCCGGACAGCTACGAGGACCCCGACTGGCCGCCGCCCCCCGAGGACGAAGAGCCACCCCTGGAGGAAGCGGACCCCGCCGGGCCCGGGAACCCGGCGGACGACTGGGAATCCTGGACCACGGACCGCCCCACCGTCCCGCACCAGGCGACCGCTCCGGAACAGCCCGTCGGGGCCGACCTGCCCCGACCCGCATCCGGCGAGCACGGCCCGGCGCAGGACGCCCCCGCCCGCCTCACCCCCGAGGAGTCCCGCACCGTCGCCTCCTGGGACCGCGACCTCGACGCCCTCACCGGCGAACTGCTGCGCGCCCGCGAGAGCGTCACCGAGGTGCCCCTCCCCGCGTCGCTGACCGCCTCCCAGCTGCTGGACCTCGCGGCCGACCCGGACGGCTTCGCACAGGAGCTGGCC
>NZ_QHJH01000049.1 GCF_003947455.1 Streptomyces sp. WAC 04229
CCTCGAACCCCACCACCCCCATCCTGGTCACCGGCGGTAGCGGCACCCTCGGCGGGCACGTCGTCCCGCTGCTGCGGGCGGCCGGTCACCAGGTGCGGATCCTCACCCGGCGGCCCCCCTCCGCCGCGGACGACGGCGTCGAGTACGTCACCGGCGACCTCCTGACCGGTGAGGGCGTCGACGCCGCGGTCGGCGGTGTGCACACCGTCCTGCACCTGGCGGGCGGCCCGAAGGGCGACGACGAGGCGACCCGCACCCTGGTGCGCGCCGCCGCGCGGGCCGACGTACGGCACCTCGTGTACATCTCGGTCGTGGGCGCCGACGCCGTGCCGCTGGCCTGGCTGCGCACCAAGCTGGAGTCGGAGCGGGCGATCGCCGACTCGGGCATCGGCTGGACGGTGATGCGGGCGGCCCAGTTCCACGAGCTGACCCTGACCATGATCGAGAAGATGGTCCGGCTGCCGGTCCTCCCGGCCCCGGGCGGACTGCGCCTCCAGCCCGTCGCCGCCCGCGAGGTCGCCGGACGCCTGGTGGAACTGACCCTGGCGGAGCCGTCCGGCCGGGTCCCCGACATGACGGGCCCCGAGGTCCACGACCTGGCCGCGCTGGCGGGCTCCTACCGCGAGGTCCACGGCCGCCGTCGGCGCCCGAGGCTGCCGGTGCGCATTCCCGGCAAGGCGGGGCGCGCGTACCGCTCCGGCGCCAACCTCACGTTGGCGGGGGCGCTGGTCGCCAAGCTGACCTGGGCGGAGTTCCTGGCGGAACGGGCGGGCCGCGGCCGGTGACGGCTCCCCGGCGCCGCTCACCCGGCTGGTCAGCGGCGCCGCAGCGAGGGGTCGAGGAGCGCGGGCGTGGCGTCGAACTTCTCGTGCGCCGCCAGGTCCGTGCCGGGGGCGACGATCGCGTCGATCGCGTCGAGGACGTCGTCGGAGAGCACGGTGTCCGCGGCGGCGAGCTGCGCGCGCAGGTGGTCCAGGGTCCGGGGCCCGACGAGCGCGGCGGTGACGGCCGGATGGGCGGTCACGAAACCGAGCGCGAGCTGGATCATGGTGAGTCCGGCCTCGTCCGCGACCGCGGCCAGCTTCTCGACGGCGTCGATGCGGGCCCGGTTGGCGGGCAGCGAGGTGTCGAACCGCTCCGGCAGGACCGACGAACGGTGCGTGGCGATCTCCCGTCCCGCCCGGACCGCCCCCGACAGCCACCCCGAGGCCAGCGGGCTCCACACCAGCACCCCGAGCCCGTACCGCTCGGTCACGGGCAGCACGTGGCTCTCGGCCCCGCGCTGGAGGACGGAGTAACTGGGCTGCTCGGTGACGTACCGGCCCAGGTGGTGCTCGCGGGCGGCCCACTGCGCCTCGACGATGCGGTACGCGGGGAAGGTCGAGGAGCCGAAGTAGCGGATCTTCCCCGCGCGCTGGAGGTCGGTGAGGGCGGACAGCGTCTCCTCGTCGCTGGTGTCCGGGTCCCAGCGGTGGATCTGGTAGAGGTCGACGTGGTCGACGCCGAGCCGGCGCAGGCTGTTGTCCAGCTCGGTGACCAGCCAGCGGCGCGAGGCGCCCTTGTGGTTGGGTTCGTCGCTCATCGGCATGTACGCCTTCGTGGCCAGCACGATGTCCTCGCGGCGGCCTGCGATTGCCTTGCCGACCATCTCCTCGGACTCGCCGCCGCTGTACCAGTCGGCGGTGTCGATGAGGTTGATCCCTGCCTCCAGGGCGGCGTCGACGAGGGCGGTGGCCTCCTCCTGGGTGGTGCGTCCGATGCTGCCGAAGTTCATGGCGCCGAGCGCGAGCGAACTGACCTGCACGCCGGTGCGGCCCAAGGTGCGGTACTGCATGACGAATTCCTCCGGACGGGGGAGACGGGGGGCATGACTTGGTCGCGGGTCCGCTGCTCTGGCATCATGGAAGGCCAAGTGGAACCCTGTCCCGTTTAACGATACGGAACAGTGTCCCGTTTAGCAACGCCGCTCGGCGTCGGCGGAGGGAATGGCACGGTGAAGGACGGCCAAGAGGTCACGAGGGACGGCTCGGGCGCCGCGGGGCACGCGGCCCGCCCCAAGCGCGCGGACGCGCGGCGCAACGAGAAGACGCTGCTCGACGCGGCCGCCGCGGTGTTCGTACGGTCGGGCGTGGAAGCCCCCGTCCGCGACATCGCGGCCGAGGCCGGCGTCGGAACGGCCACGATCTACCGCCACTTCCCGACCCGGGCCGACCTGATCATCGGCGTCTACCGGCACCAGGTGGAGGCGTGCGCCGAGGCGGGCCCCGCCCTGCTGGCGAGCGCCCCGACGCCGTACGACGCGCTCGCGCGCTGGATCGACCTCTTCGTCGACTTCCTGGTCACCAAACACGGCCTGGCCGGGGTCCTCCAGTACGACAACGCGGGTTTCGAGGCCCTGCACACGTACTTCCTCGACCGCCTGGTCCCGGTGTGCACCGACCTCCTGGACGCCGCGTCCGCCGCCGGGGAGATCCACTCCGACGTACGCGCCATCGCCCTCATGCGCGGCGTCGGCAACCTGTGCATCGGCGCGGAGAACGACCCGCGCTACGACGCGCGGCAGCTGGTGGGGCTGCTGATCGGGGGGTTGCGGGGGAGGGACTGAAACGGGGGCTCAGCCCGTGTGCCGCTCCAGGCTCCGTCGACCGAGCCGCGGTGCTCGACTTCGGTACCCCGCCCCCCCTTGGCCTCAGGTGCGCCGCACCTCAGTCCTGGTGAGCGGCCACCCGAGTCCACAGTGAGAGGTCACTGCTCGTCGCGACGGCGAGCGTCTGCCCGGAAGGCGAGAAACCGACCGCCCGGATCTCGGAGTAGGAGGCGTGGAAGATGTGCCACCATCGCTCCCCGTGCGGACCGGCGTGGGGCAGGCCCCCGTCGCGGGACAGCAGAACCCGGTCGTTGGGCCAAGCCGGGGTGACGACCTCCAAGGTCCAACCGTCCCCGGTGGTGCGGTGAAGCCCTCCGCCGAAGAGCCCGGCGATGTGCACGCGGCTGCCGACGACGGGTCCCAGTCCAGGGCAGGTCAGATCCGGGACCAGGTCGGGTGTGTCGTCCTCAGGGTCAGGCTCACGGTTCCTGGCGATCTTCTCCCCTGTGACCGCCTCGAAGAGACCGTGCCCGTCGTGGGAGACGACCATCACGAGATCGAGGCCGCTGTCGGGATGCGCGGCGAACCCGACCCCGAGCAGCCCACCGACCGGTGTGAACGCTACGGGCCGCCAAGGATCGGGTGCCGGCACCACGGGCGCCGCGAGAAGCCGGTCTCGCATGGCCCGCTGGTACTCCGAGAGTTCCGGCTCACGCGCCGTCGGCGGCTCGGCCTGACCCACCTCTTCCGTCTGCTTCAGCATGCCTGCCATGATCCGCGACCACGCGGCCTCAACCAACGGAGTCGTCGGTGCTCACCGACAAACGCACGCCCAAGCAGTCCGTGAAGGCGGCTTGTTGACCCATGTCAAGCCATGTTCACAGTCCTCTGCGGCCGAGTACGGGGCGGGATGAGAGGTGTGAAGGAGGGTCAGTGAGCATTGCGGGCCGGTACGGCCCTGGAGGGCGTCTCACGTGTCCCGTCCGCACGCTGTCATGCGGAAGCCACCACCTCGCCGGCCATGATCCGGGGAGGGTTGGGAAGCAGCGAGGCAAGGTTGTCCCGCACGAAGTCCGCGGCACTCGAGATCGATTCGTCGGCACCGGCCCGGTCCTGGAAGACGCTGGTCGAGACCATCACTCCGTCCCCGGCATCGATCCAGTAGTAGGCGACGAAACCGGAGACCTGGCGCATGAGCGGCACGAACCCCTCGTTCACGAGCCGTGCGGCCTCGGCCGGGTCGGTCACCCCTTCGTACCGCCGGACTGCTGCGTACATCACCAAGCTCCTCACGGCGTTCCGGGCTCGTCCTCTGCTGAGACGTCGTACCTCTGCGACGGCTGCCCGGCTCGTGAAGCCTCCGGCAATCACCTGAAGGGCCGCCTCGGGTGATCCGAACGGCGGTCGCCGGCCCGGGCACACCGCCCTGCGTACGTCCGCCACGGGAAGGCACTGACGTGGAGTGGAGCACGGCCTGGAATCGCTGGGTGCCCTCGGGTGTTGCACGGGAAGGGCAAGGGTGGCCGGTGTGTGAGCCGGGTGGCCCGAGTGATCTAGATGACTGGTATTGGAGGGCCACCATGGCTGCGCAGACACAGAGGGCCGTGCTCGCGGGCGGATGCTTCTGGGGGATGGAGGAGCTGATCCGCCGGCTTCCCGGCGTCACCGCGACCCGGGTCGGTTACACCGGGGGAGACGTGCCGAACGCGACGTATCGCAACCACGGCACCCACGCGGAGGCCATCGAGATCCTCTACGACCCGGAGCAGACCGACTACCGCGCGCTGCTGGAGTTCTTCTTCCAGATCCACGACCCGAGCACCAAGAACCGCCAGGGCAACGACATCGGGCTCAGCTACCGCTCGGCGATCTACTACGTCGACGACGAGCAGAAGCGGATCGCCGAGGACACGATCGCGGACGTGGACGCCTCCGGCCTGTGGCCCGGCAAGGTCGTCACCGAGGTGGAGCCGGTCGGGCCCTTCTGGGAGGCCGAGCCCGAGCACCAGGACTACCTGCAGCGCTACCCCGACGGCTACACCTGCCACTTCCCGCGGCCGGGGTGGCGGCTGCCGGTGCGCGCCGACGGATGAGCGGTTGACCGGCGGTCGAGTGGTCGACAGCCCGGCCCTCCAGTCGGGGGGCCGGGCTGTCGACCGTCACTGGGGGAGGGTCGCCGGGCTGCCGCCGTTCGCCTCGTAGCCCGCCACCGCGAGCGCGCGGTAGACCGCGAACTCCGCCGCCGGGTCGCTGGACAGGGTCCAGGGCAGGGCGCCGACGTGGCCGTCGATCACTATCAGCTGGTTCATGGCCTCGGCCCAGCGCTCGCCGCGGACCAGGAAGAAGACCAGCAGGTGGCGGACGTGCGCCTGCATCGGGTCGTCCGGGCGGGCCGAGTGCACCGCGTGCAGGGCGCCGTGGACGGCCTTGGTGACGACCTCGCTCTGGTAGAAGCCGCTGACCAGGTTGACCTCGGGCATGTGCTCGAAGACGGCGAAGAGCGGCATCGCCGCGAGGAGGGAACCGCGCGGGGCGCGGGCCGCGGCCGCCTCCGCGAAGGAGTACGCCAGGTCGCGCGAGCCGTGCCACTTCTCGCACCAGTAGTGCAGGGCCGCCAGGTGCGCGCCCATGTGGTTCGGGGCGCGGTCCAGGATCTTCAGCCAGAGCTGTTCGAAGTCCTCGCGCGGATAGCCGAGGCCACGGGCCACCGACAGCTCGACGATGTACGGGATCGGATCCCCGGGGGCCAGCAGCGCCGCCTCCGAGCAGGCCGACTTCGCCTCCTCCATGATGATCCGGAAGTCGTCCGTGCCCGGCGTCGCCGTCCGCCAGGCCTGCTGCACCAGGAACTCGGCGTGCACCGCCGCCCCGCCCGCGTCCTTCGGCGCCTCGGCCCGCCACACCCGCAGCCACTGCCCGCCCGGTGTGTCCCCGACACCGCCCGGCCGCTGCCGCAGCTCCAGCGACGCGGCACCCGCGAAGGCCTGCACCCGCTGCCAGCGCCGCTCGCTCTCCGCCTCCGTGCCCGCGAGGAGCTGCTGCGCCCCCCGGTAGTCCTGCGTGCGCTGCACCAGGTCCAGGACTTCCAGCAGGTCCTGGTCGGGCCCTGGCATGCGGATGTCCAGCTCCTCCTCCAGGGCGAAGCCGTAGTTCGCGGGGTCCGCGGCGTCCGGGTGGCCGGGGGACACCAGACCGACCGCGCCTCGCCGGCGCCGCAGAACGGGGAGCAGCACCACGCACAGCATGGCCAGTGCCATCAGGACCCAGAGAATCTCCATGTCTCAAGCGAACCAGACGCCGCCGACAATTGGCCAACCTGTCCCCCGCCCTGTGGAAAACGCGCGAAGCCCGTCGCGCCGCTACCCTCGGTGCCCATGAGCGACAGGCACATCAGTCAGCACTTCGAGACGCTCGCGATTCACGCGGGCAACACCGCCGATCCCCTGACGGGCGCGGTCGTCCCGCCGATCTATCAGGTGTCGACCTACAAGCAGGACGGCGTCGGCGGACTGCGCGGCGGCTACGAGTACAGCCGCAGCGCCAACCCGACCCGCACGGCCCTGGAGGAGAACCTCGCGGCCCTGGAGGGCGGCCGCCGCGGTCTCGCGTTCGCGTCCGGACTGGCGGCCGAGGACTGCCTGTTGCGCGCGCTGCTGCGGCCCGGCGACCACGTGGTGATCCCGAACGACGCGTACGGCGGCACGTTCCGGCTCTTCGCCAAGGTCGCCACCCGGTGGGGCGTGGAATGGTCCGTGGCCGACTCGAGCGACCCCGCCGCCGTGCGGGCCGCGATCACCCCGAAGACCAAGGCCGTGTGGGTGGAGACGCCCTCCAACCCGCTGCTCGGGATCACCGACATCGCGGCCGTCGCCCAGGTCGCCCGCGACGCCGGCGCCCGGCTCGTCGTCGACAACACCTTCGCCACGCCGTATCTCCAGCAGCCGCTGGCACTCGGCGCGGACGTCGTCGTGCACTCGCTCACCAAGTACATGGGCGGCCACTCGGACGTCGTCGGCGGCGCGCTGATCGTGAACGACCAGGAGCTGGGCGAGGAACTGGCGTTCCACCAGAACGCGATGGGCGCGGTCGCCGGGCCCTTCGACTCCTGGCTGGTGCTGCGCGGCACCAAGACCCTCGCCGTGCGCATGGACCGGCACAGCGAGAACGCGGTCAAGGTCGCCGACATGCTCTCCCGGCACGCGCGCGTGACGAGCGTCCTGTACCCGGGCCTCCCGGAGCACCCGGGCCACGAGATCGCCGCCAAGCAGATGAAGGCGTTCGGCGGCATGGTCTCGTTCCGCGTCGAGGGCGGCGAGCAGGCGGCCGTCGAGGTCTGCAACCGCGCGAAGGTGTTCACGCTCGGCGAGTCCCTGGGCGGCGTCGAGTCGCTGATCGAGCACCCCGGGCGGATGACGCACGCCGCCGCCGCGGGCTCGGCCCTGGAGGTGCCCGCCGACCTGGTGCGGCTGTCGGTCGGCATCGAGAACGTCGACGACCTGCTGGCGGACCTCCAGCAGGCCCTGGGCTAGCCCCTGGTCCGGGGGCTCACCAGCCCTCCCAGCCCGTCACGGGTGGGGTCGTCTCCGACGGCGGCTCCACCCAGGGCCGCGCGGTCAGCGCCCACACGGTGAACGCCACGACCGCGGCGCACAGCAGCAGCCACATCGCGCGGCGGGCGGCCGCCCGCCGCCGCAGCATGCGGCCGCCGCGGCGCACGGCGTCCGCGTACAGCTCCGGCGGCACGCGCGGTGGCGACTTCTCCATGATCCGCCGGGCGGCGGCCTCCCGCCGCGCGCGGTTCACCGCCCCCTCCTGACGCACCACACGCGCGTACCGGCGGCGGTCCCGCCGGACAGGTGGGACTCGCCGGGCTCGCAGGCCGTTCCCGCCCCGTCCCCGCCCCTCACGGCGTGGCCGCCTTCGCCTTCGCCCCCACCGGACGGGCCGGTGTGGCGGGCGGACGCAGCAGGGTGGCCGTCGCCCGGTCGCAGATCGTGCGTACGCGCTCCACGGGCAGGCCGAGCAGCGCGGCCGCCTGTTCCTCGGCGACGCCCTCGTACAGCCTGAGGACCAGGATGAGGCGTTCCTGAGGGGTGAGCGCGCCCAGCGGGCCCACGGGTCGCCGCCGGGGCCGGACCAGGCCGCCGTGCCGGTGCCAGGCACCGCGGGCGAAGCGGGCTGCCAGATACTGCCGGGCCCGGTCGTACGGGTCCTCGCCGTGCAGCCGGTCCCAGGACGCGTACGTGTGGGCGAGGGACAGCGACAGCAGCCGCCGCGCGCGCGGGTTGGCGTCCGGCGCCTCGGCCGTCAGCAGGGTGGCGGCCTGCAGCAGCCGCCCCGCCGCGCCCGCGACGAACGCCTCGAACTCCCGGGCCCGGCGGGCATTGTGAGACACATGCCGTTCTCGCACCGCGCCTCCCGCCCAGACGGCGACGACCCCTGAGGTCTCATATCAGGCCAGGGGTGCCCCGTCGGTCAAGAGTTCGGTCCGAACCGCGCGGTAAAGCCGTTGCGGGCGCCTCAGGAGCCCGACGGCGAGTCCTGCCCCGCCATGCCCGCAGGGGCCATACGGGCGGACAGGGCGCCGTTGAAGCGCGCGAGGAGCGCGCAGAACGCCTCGCGCTCCTCCGGCGCCCAGTCGTGGGTCAGCTCGGCCATCAGCTGACGCCGGGAGGAGCGGACCTCCTCCAGCCGCGTCTCGCCGCGCGGGGACAGCTGGAGCACCACCGCGCGTCCGTCCTCCGGGTGCGACGTCCTCTTGACCAGGCCCGTGTCCACGAGCGGAGCAACCTGACGGGTGACCGTGGAGGAGTCGATCCCCATGCTCGCGGCCAGTGCCTTCACGCCCATCGGGCCCTCTTTGTCGAGGCGGTTGAGCAGCAGGTAGGCGGCGCGGTCCATGGAGTTGCGGACCTGCCCGACCCCGCCGAGCCGGGTCTGTTCGGCACGACGGGCGAAGAGCGCGACCTCGTGCTGGAGCGTCTCGAGAAGACCGGGGTCACCGGCGGTCGTCATGTCCATCGACATTTCAGGTGTTGTGGGCATGGCCGGGGGCTCACTTCGTGGAGGGCTGCTAATTGGGGGACAGGGTACGCGGCCGGGGGGCAGGGCGTACCGGCGCTGCCCAAAAGCAGGTCTCGGAGGTTGGTCACAACGGCCCCGGGCCCCCGTGAACTGCGATGCTGGAGGCATGAGCTACAGCACGGCCGCCCTCGTCGGACCCGTCACCCTCGACGACGTGCGCGGGGCGCAGAAGATGCTCTCGGGCGTGGCGCGGGTGACGGCGATGGAGGGCAGCAGGCACCTGTCCCAGCTGGTCGGCTCGCCGGTGCACCTCAAGTGCGAGAACCTCCAGCGGACGGGCTCGTTCAAGCTGCGCGGCGCCTACGTCCGGATCGCCGGGCTGCTCCCCGAGCAGCGGGCCGCCGGGGTGGTCGCGGCGAGCGCCGGCAACCACGCGCAGGGCGTGGCCCTGGCGTCGTCGCTGCTCGGCGTGCGTTCGACGGTGTTCATGCCGAAGGGCGCCCCGCTGCCGAAGATCAGCGCGACCCGGGACTACGGCGCCGAGGTGCGGCTGCACGGCCAGGTGGTCGACGAGACGCTGGCCGCGGCGCAGGAGTACGCGGAGCGGACCGGCGCGGTGTTCATCCACCCCTTCGACCATCCCGACGTCATCGCGGGCCAGGGGACGGTCGGGCTGGAGATCCTGGAGCAGTGCCCCGAGGTGCGGACCGTCGTGGTCGGGATCGGAGGGGGAGGGCTGGTGGCCGGCATCGCGGTCGCCGTGAAGGCGCTGCGGCCGGACGTGCGGATCGTGGGTGTGCAGGCGGAGGGCGCGGCGGCCTATCCGCCCTCGCTGGCCGCCGGGCGCCCGGTGGCGGTCGACCACCCCGTGACGATGGCCGACGGCATCAAGGTGGGGCGGCCGGGCGACGTGCCGTTCGGCATCGTCGGCGAGCTGGTGGACGAGGTCCGCACGGTCTCGGAGGACGAGCTGTCCACGGCTCTGCTGCTCTGCCTGGAGCGGGCCAAGCTCGTCGTGGAGCCGGCCGGTGCGAGTCCGGTGGCGGCGCTGCTCAGCGATCCCGGGTCGTTCGAGGGCCCCGTCGCGGCGGTGCTGTCCGGGGGCAACGTGGACCCCGTGCTGATGCAGGGCGTGCTGCGGCACGGCATGGCCGCGCAGGGCCGCTACCTGGCGGTCCGGCTGCGGCTGACGGACCGTCCCGGCGCCCTGGCCACGCTTCTCGGGGTGTTGTCAGTGGTCGACGCCAACGTCCTCGACGTGAGCCACGTACGGACCGATCCACGGCTCGGGCTCACGGAGGCGGAGGTCGAGCTGCACCTGGAGACGAAGGGCCCGGAGCACTGTGCCGAGGTCGGCAGGGCGCTGCGGGAGGCCGGCTACCCCGTCATCGGCTGAGGCGGATCCCGGAGCCGCGGGATCCGAGGGCCTGGGGGATCCGGAAGGGTCGGCCACCACTTGTCACTCGTTCGTGTAAGTAGATGGTGAGACGCGATACATCGCGTTATGGTGTGTCTCGTAATTCGCTCGCTGAGCGCGGCGAAATCCATAAACCTAGGCTTTCCGAAGCATCCCCGACGACGTGGAGACTCATATGCCAGGCGCCATCTATGCCGAAGGCCTGGTCAAGACTTTCGGTGACGTAAGGGCTCTGGACGGCGTCGACCTGGACGTTCCCGAGGGCACGGTCCTGGGCCTGCTCGGGCCGAACGGCGCGGGCAAGACCACCGCCGTCCGCTGCCTCACGACGCTGTTGCGCCCCGACAGCGGCAGGGCCGTCGTCGCGGGCATCGACGTGCTCAAGCGGCCCAACGACGTCCGGCGTTCCATCGGCCTCTCCGGCCAGTTCGCCGCGGTCGACGAGTACCTGACCGGCCGGGAGAACCTCCAGATGGTCGGCCAGCTCTACCAGATGCGGTCCAAGGCCGCGAAGGCCAGGGCGGTCGAGCTGCTGGAGCAGTTCCACCTCACCGATGCCGCCGACCGTCCCACGAAGACCTACTCCGGAGGCATGCGCCGCCGGCTCGACCTGGCGGCGGCCCTGGTGGTCTCCCCGCCCGTCATGTTCATGGACGAGCCGACCACCGGCCTCGACCCGCGCAACCGCCAGGAGCTGTGGGAGGTCATCAAGCAGCTGGTCTCCGGCGGTACGACCCTGCTGCTGACCACGCAGTATCTGGAGGAGGCCGACCACCTCGCGCACGACATCGCGGTGGTCGACCACGGCCGCGTCATCGCCCGCGGCACCTCCGACCAGCTCAAGGCCCGCACTGGCGGCGAGCGCGTCGAGGTCGTCGTCCACGAGCGCGACCACATGGGGACGGCCGCCGAGGTGCTCGCCGGATTCGGCAAGGGCTCGACCACCGTCGAGGAGCACACCCGCAAGCTCACCGTTCCCGTCACCGGCGGCGCGAAGCTGCTCGCCGAGGTCATCCGCGAACTCGACGTCCGCGGCATCGAGATCGACGACATCGGCCTGCGCCGCCCCACCCTGGACGACGTCTTCCTCTCCCTCACCGGCCACGTGGCCGAGGTCGAGGCCGAGGACGCCGGCGACGGCCAGGCCCCGACGGCCGACGCCGGCCACAAGGACAAGAAGGAGGCCGCCAAGTGAGCGCCGCCACCGAAGCCGCGCCGGCCGGGGCAAGCACCAACCCCGTCGGGGCGTCCGTCCGGGACTCCCTGGTCATCGCCCGGAGAAACCTGATCCGGATGACCAGGATTCCCGAGATGATCCTTTTTGGGGTCATCCAGCCAGTTATGTTCGTGGTCCTGTTCACCTACGTCTTCGGGGGGTCGATCGCCATTCCGGGCGCCGGTGTCAGCGCCGGTGCCTACAAGGAATTCCTGATGGCCGGCATCTTCGCCCAGACCGTCACCTTCGCCACGGCAGGTGCGGGCGCGGGCATCGCCGACGACATGCACAAGGGGCTGATCGACCGCTTCCGGTCGCTACCGATGGCGCGCGGCGCGGTGCTCACTGGCCGGACGCTCGCCGACTTGGTGCAGACGGCTGTGACACTGGCCGTGCTGGCGGGAGTTGCGCTGATCGTCGGCTGGCGCACGCACGAGAACATCGCGAGCGTCCTGGCGGGCTTCGCCCTGCTCCTCCTGCTCGGCTACGCGTTCACATGGATCGGCGCACTGATCGGCCTGACCGTGCGGACCCCCGAGGCGGCGACCTCGGGCGGACTGATCTGGCTGTTCCCGCTGACGTTCATCTCGAACGCGTTCGTGCCGGTCAACGGCATGCCGAAGTTCCTCCAGTACGTCGCCGAGTGGAACCCGTTCAGTGCCACGGTGGCGGCGGCGCGCGAGCTGTTCGGCAACACGATCGAGGGCGTTCCGAAGTCGGTCACCGGAGCCTGGCCGATGGAACATCCGGTCCTGGCCTCGGTGATCTGGTCCGTCCTGATCATTGCGGTCTTCCGGACCCTGGCGGTGCGCAAGTACCGTAAGGCGGCAGTCTGAGCGGGATGTCAGGTGGCGTCTGACATGCATCAGAAGAACGGCAAGGGGCGCAGAGCGCAGTCGGCTCTGCGCCCCTTGCCGTGCGCGATGTCAGCAGAACAGCTTGTACTTCGTGCTGCCCGTCCACTTCGTCTTGCCCTTGTAGACGACAGCGGCATACGTCGTCATGTTGCCGCACGCCGGCTTCTTCACGGACACCCTGTGGGTGCCGGCGTTGAGCGACTTGCAGCCGGACGCGACCGTGATATCCGGGGTGTACGGGTGCTGGGTGTTGAGGTAGACGCAGAGCTTGGTGCCGACCGGGTTCGGTCCCCACAGGGTCGCCGAGGCGTAGACCCTGCCACCAGACAGGTAGGGAACGTTGGCTTTGGCGGTCACCTGGGGGCCGGCTTGGGCCGAGAATGCCGTGCCCATCACCAGGGCCGCCGCTGCCGCGCCCGTTCCGAGCGCCTTCGTCAATACCTTGATCAGGATCAACCCCTTGTTCATCGACAGCCTCGTTGCGCCTCTTGGCGCTCGGTCGGGACCTGACGCTACGTAGCGTCGCCGTACGAACACAGGAGATTTCAGGCCCTCAACGGGTGGTTTCAGATGCTTGCGGGCGCAGTTGGTGGGGCAGGCGCCGGCGTTGGAACGCCTTCGTGGACTCCAGCCAGATGACCTCCTGGCTCCGGCACATCGCCGAGTGGAACCCGTTCAGCGCCACCGTGCAGGCCTGCGGCGAGCTGTTCGGCAACCCGGGCGTCGTGCAGTCGGACGCCTGGCCCATGCGGCATCCCGTCTGGGCCCCGGTGATGTGGTCCGCCCTGATCGTCGTGGTCTTCAGGACCCTGGCGGTGCGCAAGCACCGCTCGGCCGCCTCATGACGAAGAGCCCCCGGCGTCACCAGGACACCGGGGGCTCGCCAGAAGGCAAGGCGGATCAGCCGTCGTAAGGCTCGGCCTTGAGGATCTTCACGGAGGCCGGCTTGCCGTTGGGCAGCTCGTACTGCGCGTCCTCGCCGACCTTGTGGCCGATGACGCCCGAGCCCAGCGGGGACTGCGGCGAGTAGGTCTCGATGTCCGAGCTCGCGTACTCCCGCGAGGCGAGCAGAAAGGTCAGCGTGTCGTCCTCGTCGCCGTCGAACGCGATCGTGACGACCATGCCGGGGGCCACCGCGCCGTTCGCGGCCGGGGCCTCGCCCACCTTGGCGCTTTCGAGCAGCTGGGTCAGCTGGCGCACGCGGAGCTCCTGCTTGCCCTGCTCCTCCTTCGCCGCGTGGTACCCGCCGTTCTCACGGAGGTCACCCTCCTCACGGGCCGCGGCGATCTTGGCAGAGATCTCGGTGCGCGCGGGACCAGTAAGGTATTCAAGCTCCTCCTTGAGCTTGTTGTACGCCTCCTGGGTCAGCCAGGTGACGTTCTCGCTGGTCTGGGTCACGGGTGCTCCTCGTTGGTACTGGGAATACAAATCAACGCCCTACCCAGAAGGATGTTCCTTCACGGAAGGGCGAAACCACGAGCCTAACAATTCAGTGGCCAAAGGGGGAGGACATAAGCCGCCAGATTCCTGTCATCGCAGGTGGGAGCCCATGGATTCGTGCTGACGTTCGCCGTCAGGTCACTCCGGGTGGCAGCCGAGCAGCTCGGCCGACGTGCCCGCGGCCTTCGTCCGCAGCGTGACGACCCTGTCGATGCGTGTGCCGTCCCCGTCGAAGCGGAAGTCGGCCCGGCCGACCTCGTCGCCGTCCTCCGCCTGGGAGCGGACCGTGCAGTAGCCGGTGACACCGGCGTCCTTGCGGACCTCCAGGTGCACCTGCACCGAGTCCTCGGCGAGCTCGAAGCCGATCAGCTCGCCACTGATCTTGTTCTGACCGACGTAGTGGTAGCCGAACCAGCCGATCACGGCGAGGAGGACGGCACCGAGCACGGCGCCCACGACCTTGAGCGTGCGGTCGGCCCGTTCGTCCGAGGAGCGGCCGTAGCGGCCCTCGGGCCTTCGCGTCGTGGCCGTGCTCATGATCGTCCTCTCGGCAGGAGCCGGTCTTCCCGGGCCCCGGAATTATTCGGCTCCCGATTCGGTCACTATAGAAGCCTCCGATTGCGCCGATGCACACGGGCGCCGACTGACCCGAGGATTGAGTCTTGACTGAGCAGCTGCGGCTGATGGCCGTTCACGCCCACCCCGACGACGAGTCGAGCAAGGGCGCGGCCACCATGGCGAAGTACGTGTCCGAGGGGGTGGACGTGCTGGTGGTGACCTGCACGGGCGGGGAACGCGGCTCCATCCTCAACCCCAAGCTCCAGGGCGACCCGTACATCGAGGAGAACATCCACGAGGTGCGCAGGAAGGAGATGGACGAGGCCCGGGAGATCCTGGGCGTCAAGCAGGAGTGGCTCGGCTTCGTCGACTCCGGCCTGCCCGAGGGCGACCCGCTGCCGCCGCTGCCGGACGGCTGCTTCGCCCTGGAGGACGTCGACAAGGCGGCCGGTGAGCTGGTGCGGAAGATCCGCTCCTTCCGGCCGCAGGTGATCACCACCTACGACGAGAACGGCGGGTACCCGCATCCCGACCACATCATGACCCACAAGATCACGATGGTGGCGTTCGAGGGCGCGGCCGACACCGAGAAGTACCCGGAGGCCGAGTACGGCACGGCGTACCAGCCGGTGAAGGTGTACTACAACCAGGGCTTCAACCGCCCCCGCACCGAGGCCCTGCACCACGCGCTGCTGGACCGCGGACTGGAGTCGCCCTACGAGGACTGGCTCAAGCGCTGGTCGGAGTTCGAGCGCAAGGAGCGCACGCTCACCACGCACGTGCCCTGCGCGGACTTCTTCGAGATCCGTGACAAGGCGCTGATCGCCCACGCCACGCAGATCGACCCCGACGGGGGCTGGTTCCGGGTGCCGATGGAGATCCAGAAGGAGGTCTGGCCCACCGAGGAGTACGAGCTGGCGAAGTCCCTCGTCGATACCTCCCTCCCCGAGGACGACCTCTTCGCGGGCGTCCGGGACAATGCCTGACATGAGTGCAAGCGCAAGCCTGGCAATGACGCACCTCGTCACCCTCGCCGAACTCGACGAGGACAAGGTCACCCCCGGTGTCCTCGGCTTCATCGTCTTCGCGGTGATGGCCCTGGCGGTGTGGGCCCTGATGAAGTCCATGACCCGCCACATGGGCAAGGTCGACTTCAAGGAGGCCCCCGACCCCGAGACCCGGACCGCCGGCGGCGAGCGGCCGGAGCCCCGGCAGGGCTAGCGGCGGCCGGGGGCGGCGCCCCCGGTCACGACCGCGCCGTCACCGCCACCCCCATGACCTCGCGGGCGTGGCGGTTCGGGACCATGCCCAGGCGCCAGGCCTGCCAGCCCGACTCCAGCTGGACGCCGCGTTCCAGCAGCAGCTGGTAGGCGTCGACGTACTCGTCGAGCAACGCGTCCCGCGCCGGGTGCCCGGCCCGGGACAGCTGGGCCAGCTCCTCCTGCGCCACCGCCGTGCCGACCTCCACCCCGCCCGGGGCCGCGTACGGCAGCAGTGTGCAGCGCAGGAAGCGGGCCCAGTCCTCCCCGCGCCGGTCGCCGTACGCGGCGAACAGGGCGGCGGCCTCGTCGCACAGCCCCAGTGCCTGCGGCGTACGGGCGTTGCCCGCGTCCACCACCGCCAGCTCCAGGCAGGTCCACGCCTCGCCGTGGCCGACGCCGATGCGCTGGAAGTCGGCGCGCGCGTCCACCAGGAGCTGCCGGGCGAAACCGGAGTTGCGCAGCGAGCCGGTCTGCGCGGCGCGCTGGTCGCGGGTGACCCGCGCCGAGTGGTGCCGGGCGCAGGCGAGGCCGTACACGTCCCGCATCCGGGAGAACATGGTGCGGGAGCGTTCCAGCTCGCGCACCGACTGGTCCAGGTCGCCCGTCTCCTCCAGCGCCTGGCCCACGTAGTAGACCGTCCACGCCTCGCCGCGGGCGTCCTCGTTGTCCCGGTGCCGGGCCGCCGCGCGCCGCAGCTCGTCGACCGCCTCGGAGGCCTCCCCGTCCACCAGCCGGGCCCGCGCCAGCTGGGTCAGCGCCCAGGCCTCACCGCGGGCGTCCTGGGTCCGGCCGTACAGCTCCAGGGCCGCCCGCAGGTCCGACTCCGCGCGCGGTACGTCGCCCATGCGCAGGTGCAGCTGCCCGAGCTGGAAGTGGGCCCACGCCTGACCGTGCAGCGACTCGCCCGCCCGGTGCAGCACCAGTGACTCGGTGAGCAGGTCCATGGCCTCCGCCAGCCGGGCCCGGTCGCGCTGCACCGCCGCCAGCGCGTGCAGCGTCCACGCCCGGTCCGTGTCCAGCTCGGGCGCGGCCTGGAGGTCGAGCGCCTCCCGCAGCTTCGCCGCCGCGTCGGTCAGGTTGCCCTGGTGGTGCAGCGTGATGCCCAGCGAGCACAGGGCACGGGCCGCGCCCGCGTCGTGATGCGCCTCCCGGTACAGGTCGACCACGGAGGCCAGCGTGGTGCGCGCCTTGTCCAGCTCGCCGAGCTGCCGGGCCGCGATGCCGGTGCGCCACTGCACCGAACGCACCAGCAGCCCCTGGTCCACGGACTGCGCCAGCTCGCTGATCTCACCCAGCCGGTAGAGGTCGCCGCGCAGCAGGCAGTAGTCGCACAGCGCGCCCAGCAGGTTCAGCACCGCGCCCTGGTCGACGCCCTCCGCGTGTCTGAGCGCCGCCGTGATGAAGCTCGACTCGTCGTCCAGCCAGCGCAGCGCCTCGTCCAGGGACGTGAAGCCGTACTGCCCGAACTGGTTCGAGCGGGTCGACATGTTGCCGTCGACCAGCCGCAGCACCGAGTCGGCCAGCTCGCCGTAGTTGGCGATCAGCCGTTCCTGCGCCGCCGTCCGCTCGCCGGGCTCCTCCTCGTCGGCGAGCCGGGCGCGGGCGAAGGCGCGGACGACGTCGTGCAGCCGGTAGCGGCTGCCCCGGACGTGGTCGAGCAGGCCCGCCCGGGACAGCGCCGTCAGCTGCTTGGTCGCCTCGGTCTCGTCCGTGGCCAGCAGCGCGGCGGCGGCCGCGGCCCCCATCGAGGTGCGGCCCGCCAGTGCCAGCCGGCGCAGCAGCCGCCGGGCCGGCTCCGGCTGGTCGGTGTAGCGCAGCCACAGCGCGCGCTCGACCGGCTCCACCGGCCCGTACGCGCCCAGGTCGGCCGCCAGGGCGCGCGGCGAGCGCGGGCCGAGCGACGACCCGGCGACCCGCAGCGCCAGCGGCAGCCCGCCGCACAGCTCCCGGATCCGGTCGCCGGCTTCGGCGTCGTACGGCCCCGAGGCGTCCTGTGCGGCGGCGCCCAGCAGCTCCTCGGCGCCCGCCGCGTCCAGCGCCTCGACCGGCAGCGCGTACACGTGCGCGGGCAGGTCCGGCGGCAGTGCCAGCGGCTTCCGCGAGGTGACCAGCACCAGGCTGTCGGACCGCTCCGGCACCAGGGTGCGCACCTGCTCGGGGTCCGCGGCGTCGTCCAGGACCACGGTGACCGGTACGCCCGTCAGATGCTGGTGGTACAGCTCGCTCAGCCGCTTGACCTGCTGGTCCGCGGAGGAACGCTCGCGGAAGAGCAGCTGTTCGCGCGGCGCCCCGAGCCGGTTGAGCAGATGCAGCAGGGCGTCCCGGGTGTTGAGCGGCGCCTCGCCCCCCGACGCGGCGCCGTCGCCGCGCAGGTCGACCAGGCAGGCCCCGCGGAAGTAGTCGCGCAGGTCGTGGACGGCGCGCACCGCGAGCGTCGTACGGCCGCTGCCGGGCGCCCCGTGCAGCACCACCACCGTCGGCTTCGTCTCGGTGCTCGCGCGGGCCGCCTGCACCCACTGCCGCAGCTGGGCCATCTCCCGCCTGCGGCCGGCGAACGCCGCTCCCGGCTCGGGCAGTTGACCGAACGACTGCTCCAGCGCGCTGCGCCCCCGGGCCGCCGCGCTCTTGTCGGCGCCCCGCAGTTTCGGGCCGGTCTTGGCCGGAGCGGTGGACGCGGCGAGCATCCGCTGCTGGTCCAGGAAGGGCCGGATGCCGCGCACTTCCAGGGCGGTGAGCCACTGCAGCCGCAGCTGCTCGGGCCCGCCGGGCTGGCTGACGGCACCGGCACGGTGGTGGGCGGCCGGCAGGTGGGACCCGACCACCTTCAGCACGGTCGCCGCGGCGCCGACGACGCCGACGGCCACGCCCGCGCCCACCGCGGTGCCGGTGCCGGTGCCGAGCGCCACGTCGGCCACCACCGCGGCGACCGCCGCGACGGCGGCGACCAGCAAGGGGGTGCCGGCGCCCTCACGGGCGTACCGCTGCCGGAAGGTGAGCTGGCCGGCCGCCGCCTCGTCGAGGGCTCGGGTGTAGGCGTCGTACTCCTCGGCGGACGTGCCCGCCATCGCGTCCAGTGCCGCACGGGCCCGGGAGAGCAGCACGTTCCCGTCCGTACGTCCGCCCGAACGCCGTACCTCCTCCTCCACGGCCCGCCTCAGCAGTCCCTCGGCCTCTGCACGATGACTGTCCCGCATGTCGCGCCCCCTCCGGCGGCATCCGCGTCCTCCCGGGTGCCCCGGTGGTGACCCAGGAGCCCCAGGGACCCTCCCGGCCCCATCCCCGGGTCCTTCCCAGGTTGTGCGTGGGTCAAGTGTGCTGCGTTGGGGAGAGCCTGGGGAGAGGCCCGTACGAGGTGGGGCGGTACGGCGCGGCGGCGGGCGCGCCCGGCAGGCGTCGTAGTGGGCGGCGAGTGCGGAACACGAGTGGGACTCGTACACGCGCGTATGAATGCCCGGAGGTCCACGCCTGGACGTCTCGACCGCGCGCGTCGTCAGCGGACCCCTCAGGAATGCGGAGCGCCACCGTCCGCCGCCAGACGCGTGAGCCACTCACGCAGCAGGTGCTGCTCGGCCTCGGTCAGGACGTCCGCGTCGCCGGGGAGGGCGGCGCGCAGCGCACGGGCTGCCGCGGCGGAGCCGGACTCCGCGGCGGGGACCGTCGGTTCGGCGCGTGTGACGGCCGCGACCATGGACTCGCGCAGGACGGTCAACAGTGCCGGGTTGCGGCGGTCCGCGGGGGTGGAGTGCCAGGTGGTGACCGCCCCCTGGCCGGTCGCCCGGATGATCTGGGCCGCCAGTTCCTCGTCGACCCGCAGCCAGCCTCCGGCCGCCAGCCGCCGCACCCGCCCGTGGAGGATCTCCAGGCCCGCGCGGTGTGCCGCGTCCGATCCCCGGCCCGCGGCCCGGTTCATCACCGCGAACAAGCCACGACGACCTCGCCGAGGCCACGGCGGCCATCCTCCTCGAAGAGGGACGCTTCGAGGGTCCCACCCCACCGCTCACCGGCCCGGCGGCGCTCGACTTCGACACCGTCGCCGAGATCGCGTCCCGGGCCACCGGGCGGCCCCTCACCCGCACGGTCGTCCCCGACGACGCCTACCGCGAGCAGGTCCTGGCGCACGGCGCCCCGGCCCCGATCGCCGACCTGATGCTGAGCATCTTCGCCGCGGCGCGCAACGGCGAGTTCACCGCCGTCGACCCGACGCTGGCCGAACTCGTAGGACGAGAGCCCGCCGCCTTCCGCACCCAGCTGGAGCGTGCCTGGGCCGAGTAGACCCATGGCTCACGTGGTCGGAGCGCGGGTGGCGGACTCGATCAGATGGTCCACGACGTCGGTGATCCGGTGTCGCTCCCGGTAGGCCCGCCGCTGCCGGTCGGCGCCGTTCCCGCCCGTGTCCAGGCGGGTGCGCGCCTCTCTCAGGAGCATCGACTCCGCTCGGTCCAAGGTGGGCAGGACCGTTTCCCAGAGCCGGTCGAGATGGGAGGCGGTGGATTCCAGGCGGTTCGTGCGCAGGTCGAGGCTGTGGCCGGCCAGGCCGTCACGGGCCGCACGCCAGCATGCCGCCCGCAGCACCTCCGGCTCGGGACGCTGCGCCTGCTGGTCACGTCCCGGTCCGGACAGCCAGTGGACGGCCAGCCCCCTGACGGCCGCGGCGAGCAGCAGGGTGTCGTGGACGGTGTGGCAGGCGTCGGCGACGCGGATCTCGAGGGTGGGCACGTGGTGGGAGGGGCGGATGTCCCAGTACAGGCCACCGCGGTCCATCACCGATCCGGTGGCCATCAGGCTGCTGACGAGGTCCTCGAAGTGGCTGGGCGACTCGAGGTACGGGGGTGGTCCGGCCACCGGCCAGCGCCACCGGGTCAGGGTGCGCCAGCTGGCGTATCCGGTGTCCTGGGCGTCCCAGTAGGGCGAGTTGGCGGTCAGGGCGATGAGCGCGGGCAGCCGGCAGCGCAGGTGGTTGCTCAGGCGCAGCGCGGTCGCCAGGTCGGGCACGCCGATGTGCACGTGGCAGGCGCACGCGGTCTGCTCGTGGTCCAGGGCGCGGAAGGTGGCGGAGCTCCGGGCGTAACGAGGGCCCGGGGTCAGGGGCGGCGGGGTGTGCTGGCCCAGGACGGGGGTGCCGCTGGAGACGGCGCGCAGACCGAGCCTTCCCGCCGCCTCCGCCACCGCACGGCGCGCGGCGGACAGCTGGTCGCCGAGGTCGGTCAGGCTGGTGTGCGGGTCGGTGCGGATCTCGACCTGGTAGCGCGTGAGTTCGGTGGTGACCCGGTCGCCCAGTTCGGCGCCCGTCAGTGCGACGACCTTGTCGGCCTTCGCGCTCAGGTGCCGGGTCACCGGGTCGACCAGCAGATACTCCTCCTCGATCCCGACGGTGAGCGGTACCGGTCCGCGCGCGGCCCGGCGGCGGGCGGCATCGGCGGTCGCCCGAGCGGTGCCCTGTGGCCACTTGTCGCTCTTCATGGTGAACAGACTGACACGTAGAGTGAGCCGAGACTCCGTTGATCGCCCATCGACCCGTCTGGGGGAAGTGCGTGCGGGAGGAAACCCAGGTACTCGTCGTCGGCGGCGGCCCGGCGGGATCGACCGCCGCCTCCTTTCTGGCCCGGCAAGGCATCGCGGTCACCCTGCTCGAGAAGGACCGGTTCCCCCGCTACCACGTCGGCGAGTCCCTTCTCCCCTCCCTGCTCCCGCTGTTGGACGCCATGGGGGCACGCGAGGCCGTCGAACGGCACGGCTTCGTCCGCAAGACGGGGGCCTTCTACGGCTGGGGCGGCCGGCAGTGGTCGCTGGGCTTCGACGAGCCCGGCCGGCCCGCCCCGTACAGCTTCCAGGTCGTCCGTTCGCAGTTCGACGAGCTTCTGCTGCGTCACGCGCAGCGGCAGGGAGCCGACGTCCGCGAGGCCACCTCCGTACGGCGCATCCACCTCACGGACGGCACGGCGCGGGCGGCCACCTGGACCACCGGCGACGGACACCGCGGCGAGATCGCCTTCCAGCACCTCGTCGACGCCTCCGGCCGCGCCGGAGTACTGGCCACCCGTCACCTCGGCAGCCGCCGCTTCCACGACGTCTTCCGCAACGTGGCCGCATGGGGCTACTGGCGAGACGCCCCACCCCTTCCCGAGGCACCCCAGGGGGCGATCGGCGTCTTCTCCCTGCCGGACCACGGCTGGCTGTGGGCCATCCCGCTGCACGACGGCACCCTCAGCGTCGGCCTGGTCACCGACAAGCACTCCTTCAAGCAGGCACGACGGCACACCGGCTCCACCGAAGCGGCCTACCACCAGGGCCTCACCCAGTGCCCGCTGCTCGCCCGCGTCCTGCGCGGGGCACGCCTGGTCTCGGAGCTGAAGGTCGAAAGCGACTACTCCTACGTCGCCGAGCGCTTCAGCGGCCCCGGCTACTTCCTCGCCGGTGATGCCGCCTGCTTCCTGGACCCACTGCTGTCGACCGGGGTCCACCTGGCCATGTACAGCGCCACCCTCAGTGCCGCCTGCACCGCCGGACTGCTGCGCGGAGACGTCGAGACCGATGCCGCCCACACCTTCTACGACACCGCCTACCGGCACGCCTACGAACGCCTCCTCATCCTGGTCAGCGCCTTCTACCGCATCCACGACGGCCGCAACTCGTACTTCCGCCGGGCACAGGCCCTCAGCCACCGCGACCAGGACCGACTGCGTCTGCACGAGTCCTTCCTGAACATCGTCACCGGCCTCGACGACCTGCACGACGCACAGCAGGACGCCGCGTCCCTGCTGCAGCGGCGACTCGCCCGGCCGCGCACCGGACGGCAGCACGGACTGGGCGGCCACGGCACCAGCGACATGGTGCCCCTGCCCACCACCGCCGACCGCGCCGCGGGAGGCCTCTACCTGACCCTCGACCCCCATCCCCGACTCCTGTCCGCGCCCTGACCGGAACGTGCCGGCCCGCTCGTGGCCGACACGTCCGAACGGTCCTTCCGCGGAAGTCGATCTCGCATCCTGGGCCGGACTCCCCGATCATGCGACGATGACGGGTATGAATCGCCTGGCTGATTCCCAGTCGCCCTATCTGCTCCAGCACGCCGACAACCCGGTGGACTGGTGGCCATGGGGAGAGGAGGCGATGGCGGAGGCGAGACGGCGGGACGTGCCGGTGCTGCTGAGCGTCGGCTACTCCGCGTGTCACTGGTGCCACGTGATGGCGCACGAGTCCTTCGAGGACGAGGCCACCGCCGCGTACCTCAACTCGCACTTCGTGAGCGTCAAGGTCGACCGCGAGGAGCGGCCCGACGTGGACGCCGTCTACATGGAGGCCGTGCAGGCGGCGACCGGGCAGGGCGGCTGGCCCATGACCGTCTTCCTCACGCCGGACGCGGAGCCCTTCTACTTCGGCACCTACTTCCCGCCCGAGCCCCGGCACGGCATGCCGTCCTTCCGCCAGGTGCTCCAGGGCGTCCAGCAGGCCTGGGCGGAGCGGCGGGACGAGGTCACCGAGGTCGCCGGGAAGATCGTGCGGGACCTCGCCGGGCGGGAGATCTCCTACGGCGACGCGCAGGCGCCCGGCGAGGAGCAGCTCGGGCAGGCGCTGCTCGGGCTGACCCGGGAGTACGACGAGCAGCGCGGCGGCTTCGGCGGGGCGCCGAAGTTCCCGCCGTCTATGGCCGTCGAGTTCCTGCTGCGCCACCACGCCCGCACCGGCGCCGAGGGCGCGCTGCAGATGGCGCGGGACACCTGCGAGCGGATGGCCCGCGGCGGCATCTACGACCAGCTGGGCGGCGGCTTCGCCCGCTACTCCGTGGACCGCGAGTGGGTCGTGCCGCACTTCGAGAAGATGCTCTACGACAACGCGCTGCTGTGCCGCGTGTACGCCCACCTCTGGCGCGCCACCGGGTCGGACCTCGCCCGCCGCGTCGCCCTGGAGACCGCGGACTTCATGGTGCGGGAACTGCGCACCGCGGAGGGCGGGTTCGCCTCCGCGCTCGACGCGGACAGCGACGACGGCACGGGCCGGCACGTCGAGGGCGCGTACTACGTGTGGACGCCCGCGCAGCTCACCGAGGTGCTCGGCGCCGAGGACGCCGGACTCGCCGCCCAGTACTTCGGCGTGACCGAGGAGGGCACCTTCGAGCACGGCGCGTCCGTGCTGCAACTGCCGCAGCAGGAGGGCGTCTTCGACGCCGCGCGGATCGCCTCGGTGCGGGAGCGGCTGCTGGCCGCGCGGGGCGGCCGGGCCGCCCCCGGCCGGGACGACAAGGTCGTCGCCGCCTGGAACGGCCTCGCGATCGCCGCGCTCGCCGAGACCGGCGCCTGCTTCGAGCGCCCCGACCTGGTGGAGGCCGCCGTGGCCGCCGCCGACCTGCTGGTCCGGCTGCACCTCGACGAGCAGGTCAGGCTCACCCGCACCAGCAAGGACGGCCGGGCCGGTGCCAACGCCGGGGTGCTGGAGGACTACGCCGACGTGGCGGAGGGCTTCCTCGCGCTGGCCTCGGTCACCGGGGAGGGCGTCTGGCTGGACTTCGCCGGCTTCCTGCTCGACCACGTCCTCACCCGCTTCACGGACGCCTCCGGCTCGCTGTACGACACGGCGTCCGACGCGGAGCACCTGATCCGCCGCCCGCAGGACCCCACCGACAACGCGACGCCGTCGGGCTGGAGCGCCGCCGCGAACGCCCTGCTCTCCTACGCCGCCCACACCGGTTCCGAGCCGCACCGCACCGCCGCCGAGCACGCCCTCGGCGTGGTGAAGGCGCTCGGCCCGCGGGTCCCGCGCTTCGTCGGCTGGGGGCTGGCCGCCGCCGAGGCGCTGCTCGACGGGCCGCGCGAGGTCGCCGTCGTCGGACCGGACGCCGCCGACGCCGCCGCGCGCGGACTGCACCGGACGGCGCTGCTGGGGACGGCGCCGGGCGCGGTCGTCGCCTTCGGTGTGGAGGGGAGCGACGAGTTCCCGCTGCTGGCCGGACGGCCGCTGGTCGGCGGGGCGGCGGCCGCGTACGTCTGCCGGAACTTCACCTGTGACGCGCCGACGACCGATCCGGAGCGGCTGCGGGCCGCGCTGAACGGCTGAGGCGGCCCGTGCGGGGGTAGACCAAGGGTGGCGGGCGGACGCGTCCGGGCCCGCGGCGGGGCGGGCCGATCCGACCGACGTCGCGTCCGCCATGAACCTTTCGGCTCCGGCCGCCGTCTTCGGCATCGGTGCGGACCGCATCGAGATCCGCCGAATCCAGCCCTCCGGAGCCGCCCGATGAGCCACGAGTCCACCGTCCCCGGCGCGTTGGGCCGTCCGGCCGTACGTCCCTCGAAGCCGCCCGCGGTGCCGCCCGAGCCGGCCGCCGTCACCATCGTCGTACCGACCTTCAACGAGTCGGGGAACATACGGCAGCTGCTGCGGCGGACGGCCGAGTCGGTGCCGGCCCGGCTGCCCTGCGAAGTCGTCTTCGTGGACGACTCCACCGACGACACCCCGGACGTGATCCGCGCGGCGGCGCCCGACTGCCCCTTCCCGGTCACCGTGCTGCACCGGGACGAGCCGGTCGGCGGGCTGGGCGGCGCCGTCGTCGAGGGCATACGGGCGGCCGGGGCGGACTGGATCGTCGTCATGGACGGCGACTGCCAGCACCCGCCCTCGCTGGTGCCGGAACTGGTCGCCACCGGTGAGCGGACGAAGGCCGGGCTCGTCGTCGCCTCCCGCTACACGCGGGGCGGCAGCCGCGCGGGCCTGGCCGGCGGCTACCGGGTGGCGGTCTCGCGGGCGGCGACCTGGCTGACCAAGGCGCTCTTCCCGCGCCGGCTGCGGGGCATCAGCGACCCGATGAGCGGCTTCTTCGCGATCCGCCGCGCCGAGGTGACCGCCGACGCGCTCAAGCCGCTCGGCTACAAGATCCTGCTGGAACTGGCCGTCCGCGACCGCCCCGGCACGGTCGCCGAGGTGCCGTTCGTCTTCGAGGAGCGGTTCGCCGGGGAGTCCAAGTCCACCGCGCGGGAAGGGCTGCGCTTCCTGCGCCATCTGGTCGGACTGCGCACCGCCGCGCCGCTGGCCCGCATGATCGTGTTCGGATTGATCGGGCTGAGCGGCTTCGTGCCCAACCTGGCCGCCCTGTGGGCGCTGACGGCGGCCGGGATGCACTACCTGCCGGCCGAGATCGTCGCCAACCAGTTCGGCGTGGCCTGGAACTTCCTGCTGCTGGAGCGGCTGCTCTTCCACGACCGGCGACGGCACCGGCACTGGGCCGACCGCACCCTGCGCTTCGCCCTGATCGCCAACGCCGACCTGGTGCTGCGCATCCCGCTGATCGCCCTGCTCGTCGCCCAGTTCGGCCTCGCCGTACTGCCGGCCACCGCCCTGGCCCTGGTCATCACCTTCGTCCTGCGCTTCGCCGGCACGGAGGCGCTCGTCTACCTCCCGCGAAGGCGCCGCGGCGACCGGCACCCCCGCCAGGTGTCCTGACCCGCTAGGCCCCGTCCCGCCCGGCGTCCGTGAGGGCCCGTGCCACGATCGCCTCCAGCTGGTCGTGGTGGGCGCCCTTCCAGTACGCGCGGCCGCAGTCGCCGCACCGAGCGAACACGTCGTACGACCGCTCGGTGCCGCCCTTGAGCTGGTCGGCCACCTCGGCCTTGGTGGCCGGCGCCAGGGGGCCGTTGCACGCGGTGCACCGGGTCCACGGGCGCAGTTCGGGCCGGAACCGGGCCAGGACCTCACGGAGCTGTTCCTCGGGGCGGGTGCTGTAGACGTAGGCACCGGCCCACAGCTCGCGGCGGCGCAGCAGGCCCCGGTCGCGGCTGAGCATGACCCGCCGCTCGGCCGCCGAGAGGGAGGCGAGGGCCGGGTCGCCGAGGTCCGCCGACTGGTACGTCGTGTCCACGCCGAGCAGCCGCAAGCGGCGGGCGAGCGTGCCGAGGTGGACGTCGAGCAGGAAGCGCAGGGGAGCGCCGGGTACCTCCTGGGGGTGCGCGACGGCCCGGACGCGCACCGACTCGCCGCCCGTGGGGACGTGTCCGGCCGGAACCTCGCGGCCGTCGACGAGGAGGGCGCCGACCTCGGTCAGCGGGACGCCGAGGGACTCGACGACGTGCCCGAGGGTGGAGACCCCGTCGGCGGTGGCGCGGGCGACCCCGGTGGGGCGGGCGCGCGGCACGAACAGGTGCAGTTCGGGAGGGAACTCGACGTGGATCTCGGGACCGTTCACCCGGTGGCCTTCCTCGTGCCGCCGGCCGCCTAGTAGGCGACCAGCGAGATGCCCACGTAGTGGGCGATGAACGCGGCCAGGGTGAAGGAGTGGAAGACCTCGTGGAAGCCGAACCAGCGGGGGGACGGGTTGGGGCGCTTGAGGCCGTAGATCACGCCACCCGCGCTGTAGAGCAGGCCGCCCGCGATCACCAGGACGAGGACGGCGATGCCGCCGGCCCGCATGAACTCGGGCAGGTAGAAGACGGCCGCCCAGCCCATGGCGAGGTAGCAGGGGGTGTAGAGCCAGCGCGGGGCGCCGACCCAGAAGACACGGAAGACGATGCCCGCGGCCGCGGCGGCCCAGATGCCCCAGAGCAGCCACTCGCCCTGGGCGCCGGGCAGCAGCAGCATCGTGAGCGGGGTGTAGGTGCCCGCGATGATCAGGAAGATGTTGGCGTGGTCCAGGCGCCGCAGCACGCCGTCCATGCGCGGGCTCCAGTTGCCCCGGTGGTAGAGCGCGCTGACGCCGAAGAGCAGACAGGCCGTCAGGACGTAGATCCCGCAGGCGACACGGGCCTGGGTCGACTCGGCGAGGGCGGTGAGCACGAGGCCAGCGACCAGCACGGCCGGGAACATGGCCAGGTGCAGCCAGCCGCGCAGCTTCGGCTTGACCGGATGCGGCAGGGAGATCGCCACAGGGCCGCGGCCGTCGGCCGGCGTGTCCCTGGGCTCGTCGGGGACGGACGCAGTCATGAGCGCATCGTACCTACGGTTCCGTAAGTTACGTATCAGTACGGACGTATGACGAACGGCGAGTGGCCATCGTCTCACGGGCCCTCCTGCCCCGCATCCCCGCCGTGTGCACGTGGCGATCCTCACTCCGCTCAAGTGTGACGCCCTCTGGACAGATGGGCGCTCACGTCGGATGATCAAATGAGTGCGGTCGACACCGGATGAGCGCCCACGAGGTCAACGTCACGCGTCCGGGTCGCAGCCCCCAAGGGGCCTCCAACCACAAACCCCTCATCTAGGAGCAATCGTGGCGCGCGACATCGCTGCTCCCCCCGTCCCCACCAACCACCAGGAGCTGATCTCGTGGGTGAACGAGATCGCCGAACTGACCCAGCCGGACGACGTGGTCTGGTGTGACGGATCCGAGGCCGAGTACGAGCGCCTGTGCGGGGAGCTCGTGGCGAAGGGCACCTTCCGCAAACTCGACCCCATCAAGCGGCCGAACTCCTACTACGCCGCCTCCGACCCCTCCGACGTCGCGCGCGTCGAGGACCGGACCTTCATCTGCTCCGCCAAGGAGGAGGACGCCGGCCCGACCAACCACTGGAAGGACCCCGCCGAGATGCGGGACATCTTCAGTGGCGACCAGGGCCTGTTCCGCGGCTCGATGCGCGGCCGCACCATGTACGTCGTGCCCTTCTGCATGGGCCCCCTCGGTTCCCCGCTCTCCGCGCTCGGCGTGGAGATCACCGACTCCGCGTACGTCGCCGTCTCCATGCGCACGATGACCCGCATGGGACAGCCGGTCCTGGAGGAGCTGGGCGACGAGGGGTTCTTCGTCAAGGCCGTGCACACCCTCGGCGCCCCGCTGGCCGAGGGCGAGAAGGACGTGCCCTGGCCCTGCAACAGCACCAAGTACATCTCGCACTTCCCCGAGGACCGCGAGATCTGGTCCTACGGCTCCGGCTACGGCGGCAACGCCCTGCTCGGCAAGAAGTGCTACGCCCTGCGCATCGCCTCCGTCATGGCCCGCGACGAGGGCTGGCTGGCCGAGCACATGCTGGTGCTGAAGCTGACCCCGCCCACCGGTGGGCCCAAGTACGTCGCCGCCGCCTTCCCGTCCGCCTGCGGCAAGACCAACCTCGCCATGCTGGAGCCCACGATCTCCGGCTGGACGGTCGAGACGATCGGCGACGACATCGCCTGGATGCGCTTCGGCGAGGACGGCCGCCTGTACGCCATCAACCCCGAGGCCGGCTTCTTCGGCGTCGCGCCCGGCACCGGTGAGCACACCAACGCCAACGCGATGAAGACCCTGTGGGGCAACTCCGTCTTCACCAACGTCGCGCTCACCGACGACGGCGACGTGTGGTGGGAGGGCATGACCGAGGAGACGCCCGCCCACCTGACGGACTGGAAGGGCAACGACTGGACGCCCGAGTCCGGCACCCCGGCCGCGCACCCCAACGCCCGCTTCACCACCCCCGCCGCGCAGTGCCCGATCATCGCGCCGGAGTGGGAGGACCCCAAGGGCGTGCCGATCTCGGCGATCCTCTTCGGCGGGCGCCGCGCCACCGCCGTACCGCTGGTGACCGAGTCCTTCGACTGGAACCACGGCGTCTTCCTCGGCGCCAACGTGGCCTCCGAGAAGACCGCCGCCGCCGAGGGCAAGGTCGGCGAGCTGCGCCGCGACCCCTTCGCCATGCTGCCCTTCTGCGGCTACAACATGGGCGACTACATGGGGCACTGGATCGACGTGGCCAAGGACAAGGACCAGTCCAAGCTGCCGAAGATCTACTACGTCAACTGGTTCCGCAAGGACGACGAGGGCCGCTTCGTCTGGCCCGGCTTCGGTGAGAACGGCCGCGTCCTGAAGTGGATCGTGGAGCGTCTGGAGGGCCGCGCGGAGGGCGTCGAGACGCCGATCGGCGTGCTGCCGGCCAAGGGCTCCCTCGACACCGAGGGCCTCGACCTCCCCGACGCCGACCTGGAGTTCCTGCTCAGCGTCGACAAGGAGGTGTGGCGCGAGGAGGCGGCGCTCGTGCCCGAGCACCTCAACACCTTCGGCGACCACACGCCCACCGAGCTGTGGGACCAGTACCGGGCCCTGGTGCAGCGCCTGGGCTGATCTTCCGCCTCCCTGCTTCGCGGCCGGTTCGACTAGCCCTGACCAGTGAAGTCGTCACGAAAGCCGGCCGCGATGGGGTTCTGCCCGCTCCTGTAGCTCGATGTCCTGGAGCCGGGCGGACACCCCGCTCGGGCCGGGTCCCCGCACAACGGCGTGCGATGGACCCGGCCCTTCGGTGTACGAGGGCTCCGGCCCTCGGCGTACGTCACGAGGCCGACGCGTACCGCGGGGCGAGGGCGGCGGCGTGTACGTCCATGCGCTCGGCGGTCAGGATCGCGGCCGCCGTGTCGGCGCGGGAGGCCGCCACCACCAGGGCACGGCCCGCCAGCGTGTGCGCGCGGCGGTGCAGGGCCGGCGGGTGCGGCTCGGGGTGGGCGGCGCTCACCGGCACGCGGACCGGCGCCCGTCCTCCGCGCAGCCGGGCCACCTGCCCGGCGAGCCGCTCGGCCGCGGCGTCCAGGTCGGCGTCGGGGGCCAGCGCGCGCAGCTCGTCCGTGACGGCGAGCAGCGCCGCGAGGTGGCCGGCGAGCTGGATGTCCAGCTCTTCCTCCCGGGACCGGTGGGGGAAGTCGGAGGTGGTGCCGGCCGCCGTGCTGTGGACCGACTTGCTGCGGATCGCTTCGTACATGGGACGGCCTCCTGTTTGCTCCAGGAAGCCATCCTACATTGGAATCAATCTAAAGTTGAGGGCGTTCAGGATCTGGTCGGGCTCAGGGCTGGCTGTAGCCCTCCAGGAAGTTCCCGATCCGGTATACCGCCTCGCGCAGGTCACCGGCCGTGGGCAGCGTCACCACCCGGAAGTGGTCCGGCTCGGGCCAGTTGAAGCCGGTGCCCTGGACGACCATGATCTTCTCCTGCCGCAGCAGGTCCAGGACCATCCGCCGGTCGTCCTTGATCTTGAAGACCGTGGGATCGAGCCGCGGGAAGAGGTACAGCGCGCCCTTCGGCTTCACGCAGGTCACGCCCGGAATGCTGGTCAGCGCCGCGTGCGCGGCGTCCCGCTGCTCCCGCAGCCGCCCGCCCGGCAGCACCAGCTCGTTGATGGTCTGCCGCCCGCTGAGCGCCGCGACCACGCCGTGCTGCCCCGGCATGTTGGCGCACAGCCGCATGTTCGCCAGCACGGTCAGGCCCTCGATGTAGGACTCGGCGTGCGCGCGCGGACCGGAGATCGACATCCAGCCGACCCGGTAACCGGCCACCCGGTACGCCTTCGACATGCCGTTGAAGGTGAGGGTCAGCAGGTCCGGCGCGATCGCCGCGGTCGGGGTGTGCGTGGCCTCGTCGTACAGGATCTTGTCGTAGATCTCGTCGGAGCAGACCAGCAGGTTGTGCCGGCGTGCGATGTCGGTCAGGCCGCGCAGCATCGCCTCGTCGTAGACCGCGCCCGTCGGGTTGTTCGGGTTGATGATCACGAGCGCCTTGGTGCGGTCGGTGATCTTCCGTTCCAGGTCGGCGAGGTCCGGCATCCAGTCGGACTGCTCGTCGCAGCGGTAGTGGACCGCCGTGCCGCCGGAGAGCGAGACGGCGGCCGTCCACAGGGGGTAGTCGGGCGCCGGGACGAGGACCTCGTCGCCGTCGTCGAGCAGCCCCTGCATCGCCATCACGATCAGCTCGGAGACGCCGTTGCCGATGAAGACGTGCTCGACGTCCGTCTCGATGCCGAGGGTCTGGTTGTGCATGACGACCGCGCGGCGGGCGGCCAGCAGACCCTTCGCGTCGCCGTATCCGTGCGCCGTCGAGACGTTGCGGAGGATGTCCTCCAGGATCTCGGGCGGGCACTCGAAACCGAAGGCCGCCGGGTTGCCCGTGTTCAGCTTCAGGATGCGGTGTCCGGCCGCTTCCAGCCGCATCGCCTCCTCGAGCACCGGGCCCCGGATCTCGTAACAGACGTTGGCGAGCTTGGTCGACTGGATCACCTGCATGTCCGTGAGCTTACGACCCGGTTACGTTTCATGGGTCGTGTTATCCGCCACTTGAGACATGCGGTATGGGCGGTTTTGGTCACTCACCGGGAACTCCGCCGTACCGAGCGCCCCGCCAGCACGTCCGTACGCCGCCCGTCCGCCATCACGAACTGCCCTTCCACCAGCACGTACGGGATGCCGGCCGGCAGCACGCGCGGGTTCTCGTAGGTGCTGCCCGCCGCGACCGTCGCCGGGTCGAAGAGCACCAGGTCCGCCCGGTACCCCTCGCGGACCAGACCCCGGTCCGGCAGGCGCAGCCGGGCCGCCGGGCGCGAGGTGAGGTGGGCGACGCACTCCTCCAGGGAGAGCACGCCCAGCTCGCGCACGTAGTGGCCGAGGTAGTGCGGGAAGGTGCCGTAGGCGCGCGGGTGGGGCTTGGTGCCCTGGAGGATGCCGTCCGAGCCGCCGGTGTGGACGCGGTGCCGCATGATCGCGCGCACGTTCTCCTCGTGACCGACGTGCTGGAGGATGGTCGGGGCCAGCCGGTCGGTCAGCAGCAGGTTCCTGGCGACCGTCCACGGGGCCTCGCCGCGCGCGGTGGCCGACTCCATGACCGTGCGGCCGACGTACTCGCCGAGCGCCGGGTCACCGGTGCCGGAGATCTCGATCCTGTCCCACTCGATGGGCACGCCGTGGCAGCCGTCGGCGCCGATCTCCTCCATGTGGTGCCGGATGCGTTCGGCGGTGTCGTCGTCCGACAGCCGCTTCATGATCTGCTCCGGGCCACCCTCGCTCGCCCAGCTCGGCAGCATCGCCACGAGGGTGGTGCAGCCGGGGGTGTAGGGGTACGTGTCGAGCGTGATGTCGGCCCCGGCGGCCAGCGCCTCGTCGAGCAGCGTCAGCAGCTCGGGGGCCCTGCCCTTGTTGACGCCGAAGTTCATGGTGGCGTGCGCCAGGTGCAGCGGGCAGTCCGCCTCCCGGGTCAGCTCCACCATCTCCTCGTACGCCTGGAGCGCCCCGGCGCCGTACGAGCGGTGGTGCGGGCAGTAGTAGCCGCCGTACCCGGCGACCACCCGGCACAGCTCGGTCAGCTCCGCGTCCTTCGCGTACATGCCCGGCGTGTACGTCAGCCCGGACGACATGCCGACCGCGCCCTGCTCCATGCCCTCGGCGACCAGCCGCCGCATGTGCTCCAGCTCGGCGTCGGTCGCGTCCCGGTCGTCCCAGCCGACCGCCAGGGCGCGGACCGTGCCCTGCGGGA
Source organism: Streptomyces sp. WAC 04229 (assembly GCF_003947455.1). Lineage (GTDB taxonomy): Bacteria > Actinomycetota > Actinomycetes > Streptomycetales > Streptomycetaceae > Streptomyces. Next base: position 32,538 of record NZ_QHJH01000049.1, read on the forward strand.
TCAGGTACGCCGCGTTGACCGCGATGCCCCGGTCGAGCCGGTCCAGGTACTCGCCCACAGACCGCCAGTCGAAGTCGATGTCGTCGCCGGGGCCGTTCCACCCGGCGATCGCGCGGCGCACCTCGCCGAGGGTGCGGTCGTCGACCGGCGCGTACGAGAGCCCGTCCTGGCCGATGACCTCCAGGGTGACGCCCTGCGCGGCCTTGGCGCTGTGGTCGGGGTCCCGCAGCAGCGCCAGGTCGCTGTGGGCGTGCATGTCGATGAAGCCGGGGGAGAGGACCAGGCCCTCGGCGTCCAGCTCGCGGCGCGCCTCGGGGCGCTGGCAGCCCGCGGCCGCCGCCTCCTTGACGATCGAGACGATGCGGCCGCCGTCGACCACGACGTCGGCGCGGTAGGAGGCGGCGCCGGAGCCGTCCACGACCTCCGCGTCCCGGATGACCAGCTCTTCCATGTCCCGGTCCCTTCCTGAAAGAACGTGTTCCTAGAAGAACGTGCGGATGTACTCGACGACCGTCCCGTCCGCCTCGGCGACCGGGATGAGCTGCCACTTGTCGAAGGACGTGCAGGGGTGGGACAGACCCAGGCCCAGCCAGTCCCCGACCGCCAGCTCCGCCTCCGGGGCGGTGCGCAGCCAGGCGTGCTGGTCGGACAGGCCGGTGACCGAGATGCCGGTGGCCGGGCGCTCGGGCCCGCCGTCCGCCGGACGCACCACCTGGGCGAACGGCAGGTCTAGGTCGTACGCCGCGTCCCGCTTGCCCGCGTTGGCGAAGGCCTGCTCGGGGGAGGGGCGGGAGACCACCTGGGTCCACAGCCGGAACGCGGGCTCCAGGGCGCCCTCGGCGGGGACGCGGTTGAAGGGGGTCACCTCCCGGTAGTGCCCGTCGTCGTGGGAGACGTAGGCGCCCGAGCGCAGCAGCTTCAGTACGGGCAGGGACAGGCCGGGAACCTCGGCGAACACGTCGGCCACCGCGTCGAACCAGGCGCTGCCGCCCGCGCTCAGCACGATCTCGTCCAGGCCGCCCGCGCCGAACCGTCCGGCCTTGTCGAACTCTGCCGCCAGCGCGACCAGCCGCCGCAGCCAGGCGTGCACGCGCTCCGGGTCGGCGTCGGGCACCTCGCCCTCGTATCCGGCGACCCCGGCCAGCCGCAGGGTCCGGGTGCCGGCCACCGCGTCCGCGACGGCCGCGCAGTCCGCCTCGGTGCGCGCCCCGGTCCGGGCCCCCTCACCGGCGGCCAGCTCGACCACGACGTCCACCGGCCGGGCGGCCCCCGCGCCGGTGAGCGCCGCGTCCATCAGCTCGACGCCGCGCACGGAGTCGGCGTAGCAGACGAAGCGGAAGTCGGGGTCGGCGTCCAGCTCGGCGGCGATCCAGCGCAGCGCGGCGGCGTCGACCAGCTCGTTGGCGAGGAAGATCCGCCCGACGCCGAAGGCGCGCGCCACCCGCACCTGGTGCGGCACGGCCAGGGTGATGCCCCAGGCGCCGTGCTCGATCTGGCGGTGGAAGAGCTGCGGGGCCATGGAGGTCTTGCCGTGCGGCGCGAAGGCGAGGCCGTGCCGGGCCGCGTACGTCTCCATCAGCGCGAGATTGTGCTCCAGGCGCTCGGCGGAGAGGGCCAGCACGGGCGTGGCGAAGCCGTCGGTGAAGAGGTTCCGGCGCTGTCCGGCCAGCTCCGCGACGGTCAGGCCGTCGGCGTCCGGCGGGAGGCCCTTGAAGCGGTGGTCGACGTGCTCCTCGGCGAGACGGGCGAGGGCATCGGTGCCGGTGTCGAGGGCCATGGAGCCTCCATGAGTTGCAGTGTTGCATTGTGTGCAACGGTCATTGCGTATGTCGCTTACTGGTGTCTAACATCTCGGCCAACGCGGGGTCAACGGATCCCCCGAGACCCGCGAGACCCGCGAGACCCGCGCGAGCCGCGAGCTGCGGGAGCCGCGGACCCGAAGACCCGAAGACCCACAGAGCCGCAAGGGAGCCCCCACCATCGTGACCGCCACCGGACCCACCAGCACCGCCCCCGACGTCGTGGACGTCGTCGCGCTCGGCGAGTCCATGGTCACCTTCCTGCCCTCGCGGCCGGGGCGCCTCGCCGACGTCCCCTCCTTCGACCGGGCCATCGGCGGCGCCGAGTCCAACGTGGCCTGCGTGCTCGCCGCCGCCGGGCACACCACGCGCTGGGCCGGCCGGGTCGGCGCCGACGGCTTCGGCGACCACCTCGTCGAGGCCATCGGCGCCTACGGCGTGGACGTCTCCCTCGTCCGCCGGGACCCCGACCGCCCGACCGGGATCTACTTCCGCACCGCCGGCGACCGCGCCACCGACGCCCACGAGGTCGCGTACTACCGGGCGGGCTCCGCGGCCTCCGCGATGTCCGTCGACACCATGGACCTCGACGCCCTCCGCTCCGGCCGCGTCCTGCACGTGTCCGGCATCACGCCCGCGCTCTCCGCCGACTGCCTCGGCCTGATGCGCGAACTCACCGCCCGGCGCCCCGGCCGCGCCCGGGGCCCCCTCGTCTCGTTCGACGTCAACCACCGCCCCGGCCTGTGGCGCGAGTCCGGGGAGGGCCCCGAGGTACTGCTCGAACTGGCCCGCGGCGCCGACATCGTCTTCGTCGGCGAGGACGAGGCCTGGGGTCTCGGCGGCCCCCAGGCCGTGCGCGCCGCGCTGCCCGAGCCCGCCGTCCTCGTCGTCAAGCAGGGCGCGACCGGCGCCACCGCCTTCCACGGCACGGAGGCCACCTCCGTACCCGCCCTCACCGTCGATGTCGTCGCCGCGGTCGGCGCGGGCGACGCCTTCGCCGCCGGGTTCCTCTCCGCCACCCTGCGCGGACTGCCCGTGCGCGAGCGGCTGCGCCACGGCCACCTCATGGCCGCCGCCGCCCTCACCGTCCCCGGCGACCTCGCCACGCCCCCCGCCCGCGACCACGCCGACCGCCTCGCCGCCCTCGACGACGCGGCGTGGGGGAGACTGCGACTCGGCCCCGGCTGGACCCAGGCCGGCGAGAGGGCCGACGAGGAGGCACGCACACCATGAGTCAGACCGTCGACCGCGCGCTCAGCATCCTGCCGCTGCTCGCCGAGGGCCCCGCGGACCTCGGCCGGGTCGCCGACCGCCTCGGCGTGCACAAGTCCACCGCGCTGCGCCTCCTGCGCACCCTGCACGACCACGGCTTCGTCTACCGCCAGTCCGACCAGCGCTACCGCCTCGGCGCCCGGCTCATCTCCCTCGCCCAGGAGGCGATGGAGAACCTCGACGTCCGGGAGATCGCCCACCCCCACCTCGTACGCCTCAACGAGCAGGTCGGACACACCGTCCACCTCGCCGTCCACGAGGAGGGCGAGGTCCTCTACATCGACAAGGTGGAGAGCCGCTACCCGGTCCGCATGTACTCCCGGATCGGCAAGCCCGTCGCCATCACCGTCGCCGCCGTGGCCAAGCTGCTCCTCGCCGACCTCCCCGAGAACGAGCGCCGCGCCGTGGTCGAGCAGCTCGACTACCCCATGTACACGGCCCGTTCCACACCGAACGCCGACGGCTTCCTCAAGGAGCTGGCCAAGGTGCGCGAACAGGGCTGGGCCACCGACCTCGGTGGCCACGAGGAGTCCATCAACTGCGTCGCCGCACCCATCCGGGGCGCCGACGGCAGGGTGGTCGCCGCGATGTCGGTCTCCGCACCGAACGTCGTCGTCACCGCCGACGAACTCCTCACCCTGCTCCCGCTGGTGCGCCGTACGGCGGACGCCATCAGCGGCGAGTACTCCGGCAGGACCCCAGTCAAGGAAGTCACCACATGACCGACAAGATCGCCCTCACCCCGGCCACCCACACCACCCCGCCGGCGAAGTTCTCCCACGGCGTCCGCAAGGGCAACATCCTCCAGGTCGCCGGCCAGGTCGGCTTCCTCCCCCACGAGGAGGGCAAGGCCCCCACCCCGGCCGGCCCGACCCTGCGCGAGCAGACCCTCCAGACCCTCGCCAACGTCAAGGCGATCCTGGAGGAGGGCGGCGCCTCCTGGGACGACGTGATGATGATCCGCGTCTACCTCACGGACGTGGACCACTTCGCCGAGATGAACGAGATCTACAACGCGTACTTCGCGGAGCAGGGCCTCACCCAGCCGCCCGCCGCGCGCACGACCGTCTACGTCGGCCTCCCCGCGGGCCTGCTCATCGAGATCGACGCGCTCGCCGTCCTGGGCTGACCCTCCCCCTCGGCCCTCCGCGTTCCCGAACCGCCTGTCGCACGGCACGGCGCTCCCCGTCCCCAGGGGGCGCCGTGCCGCGCCCCGCCCTGCCCGAAAGCACCATGTGTTTAGCCAGAGGACCCCCGAATGCCCCCTGTGTCCCTCCAGCTCGCCGCCGCCGAGACCCCACCGCACACCGGCGGTCTGCTCACCCTGATCGACGGCACCGCAGGTCTGCTGACCGTCGCCGCGATCGGCATCGTGCTGCTGCTCTTCCTGATCATCAAGGTGCGGCTGCAGCCCTTCGTCGCGCTGCTCGCCGTCTCCATAGCCGTCGGCCTGCTCGCCGGCCTCTCGGTCACCGAACTCTTCGGCACCGTCCAGAAGTCCGACGCCGTCTCCACCATCGAGTCCGGCATGGGCGGCATCCTCGGACACGTCGCCATCATCATCGGCCTGGGCACCATGCTCGGCGCGATCCTCGAAGTCAGCGGCGGCGCGCAGGTGCTGGCCTCCCGCCTGCTGGGCCTGTTCGGCGAGAAGCGCGCCCCCCTCGCGATGGGCCTCACCGGCCTCATCTTCGGCATCCCGGTCTTCTTCGACGTCGGCATCTTCGTCCTCGCGCCGATCGTCTACGCCGCGGCCAAGCGCTCCGGCAAGTCGGTGCTGATCTACTGCCTGCCGCTGCTGGCCGGCCTGTCGATGACCCACGCCTTCCTGCCGCCGCACCCCGGGCCGGTCGCCGCCGCCGGGCTGCTGAAGGTGGACCTCGGCTGGGTGATCCTCATGGGCATCGTCTGCGGCATCCCCGCCGTGCTCGCCGCCTGGGTGTTCTCCGCCTGGGTCGGCCGCCGCATCTTCGTGCCCGTCCCGCAGGACATGGTCGAGGCCGCCGACGAGGCCAAGCAGGCCGTCATCGAGGAGCAGCGGGCGTCCGGCGTCGAGCCGCACGAGAGCCCGGTCGCGCTCGGCACGGTCCTCGGCATCATCGGCACCCCGCTGGTGCTGATCCTCGCCGCGACCTTCTCCTCCATCGCCCTGGACCCGTCCACGCTCCGCTCGGTCATCGAGTTCTTCGGCAACCCGTTCGTGGCGCTGACCATCGCGCTCCTCCTCGCCTACTACCTGCTCGGCATCCGCCGCGGCTGGTCCCGCAAGTCCCTGGAGACCGTCTCGACGGCCTCGCTGAAGCCGGTCGGCAACATCCTGCTGGTCGTCGGCGCGGGCGGGGTCTTCGGTGCCGTCCTCAAGGGCAGCGGCGTCGCCCAGGCGCTCTCCGACACCTTCAACGACGTCGGCCTGCCGGTGATCGTCCTCGCGTACCTGATCTCCCTGGTGCTGCGGGTCGCGCAGGGCTCGGCGACCGTGGCCATCGTCACGACGGCGGGCATCGTGGCACCGCTGCTGGCGGAGGGCGACCACTCGCAGGCGTTCGTCGCGCTGGTCATCATGGCCATCTCGGCGGGCTCGATCTTCGCCTCGCACGTCAACGACGGCGGCTTCTGGATGGTCGCCAAGTACTTCGGCATCAGCGAGCGGGACACCCTGAAGACGTGGACCGTCCTGGAGAGCGTGCTGTCGCTGGCGGGCTTCGCGGTCGCGGCGGTACTGAGCCTGTTCGTGTAGGCGTCTGATAACGAAGTCGGGACCGACTGTGTCCGGCACAGGTTTGTCGACCATACTGCCCGCTGTGGAGCAGCGCAGAGGATCGAGCAGCCAGCCCCTGGAAGGCGCCGGATTCGACCCGGCATTCATCCCCGGGCTCACCGCGCCCGTGTCCGGTGAGCCGGCGGACGTGAGACGCGACAAGGCGGACGCGGACGCGGATGCGGAGACCGGGGTGGAGGCGGACCGCGTCGCGGACGGCGTGCCGCCCGCCCGGGAATCCGCCGAGGACTCCGCGGAAACGGACGAGGCGGCGGCCCCCGTGGACGGTCCCGTCTTCGAGGCCGCCGACCGCCGCGCGCGGATCGTCGCGGACCACAAGGGCGTACGTCTCTCCCTCGACGATCAGAGTTGCGAGTTCCGCTGGGACGAGGTCGGTGCCGTGGAGACCGAGACGGGCCGCTTCGGCAAGCGGTTCACCGTCACGGTGCACACGCCGGACCGCCGCTGGTACCCGATCGAGATCGAGGCGACGTCCCGGAGCCGGTTCGCGGAGTGGGAGTCGGCCCTGGACGAGGTCCTGGACGCGTACTTCGAGGACGACGAGGCCAAGACGGAGTCCGAGTCCGAGGCCGAGCCGGACCCCGAGTCCGAGGCGAAGTCGGACGCCGAGCCGGACACCGAGCCGGACACCGAGCCGGACACCGAGCCGGACACCGACTCGGACTCCAAGCCGGCCTCCAAGTCCGGCGGGAAGCCCGCGGCGGACGCCGAGGAGTAAGCGCATCGGGTGAAGATCCGCGCACGCCCTCTTGTCCGACCGGCGGCCATGAGCTTTCTTGACCCTCATGGCGGACCTCACGGGCAACACCACAGACGCGGGCGCGGCGGGCGGGACCGACTCGGCCCCGCGTAAGTCCAGTTGGCGCTACATCGGCCCCGGCATCGTCGTCGCGGCGACCGGGGTCGGCGCCGGCGACCTCGTGGCGACCCTGATCGCGGGCAGCAACTTCGGGTACACACTGTTGTGGGCCGCGGTCATCGGCTGCCTGGTCAAGATCTCCCTGGCCGAGGCGTGCGGCCGGTGGCACCTGTCCACCGGGACCACGCTCTTCGAGGGCTGGGCGAGCCTCGGCCGCTGGACCACGTGGTTCTTCGCGATATACGCCGTGATCTGGGGCTTCGTCTACGGCGCGGCCGCGATGTCGTCCAGCGCGCTGCCGCTCCAGGCCCTCTTCCCGGACGTGATGGACCTCGAATGGTGGGGCATCGCCTGCGGTCTGGTGGGCCTGGTGTTCGTCTGGTTCAACAAGTACAACGTCTTCGAGAAGGTCATGACGGTCCTGGTGGGCGTCATGTTCGTCGTGACCGTCTATCTGGCGATCCGCGTCACCCCCAACCTCGGCGAGGCCTTCGCCGGCCTCCTCCCGGTCCTCCCGGACGAGAAGGACTCGATCCTCAACACCCTCGGCCTGATCGGCGGCGTGGGCGGCACCATCACGCTGGCCGCGTACGGCTACTGGGTCAACGCCAAGGGCTGGACCAACACCGGCTGGATGAAGGTCATGCGCCTGGACAACCGGGTCGCGTACGCCACGACGGGCGTCTTCGTCATCGCCATGCTCTTCGTCGGCGCGGAACTGCTGCACTCGGCGAACATCGCGATCGCGAGCGGCGACAAGGGCCTGATCCAGCTCGGCGACGTCCTGGAGCAGGAGTACGGCACGGCCACGGGCAAGCTCTTCCTGATCGGCTTCTTCGCCACCTCCTTCACCTCGCTGATCGGCGTCTGGCACGGCGTGAGCCTGATGTTCGCCGACTTCCTGGCGCGCCTGCGGGGCGAGCGCGAGGCACGCGGCGACGAACTGGCCTCGGGCCGCCGCGAACGCTCCTGGGCGTTCCGCGCGTACCTGCTCTGGCTCACCTTCCCGCCCATCGTCCTGCTCTTCCAGGACGAGCCCTTCCGCCTGATCATCATCTACGGCGTCCTGGGCGCCGCCTTCATGCCCTTCCTCGCCCTGACCCTGATGTGGCTCCTCAACTCCTCCCGCACACCCCGCGAGTGGCGCAACGGCCGGCTGAGCAACGGCATGCTGACGGTCGCGGGCCTGCTGTTCCTGGTCCTGTGCGTGAAGCAGGTCTGGGACCAGCCGTGGTCGGAGTTCTTCCAGTAGCGGCGGCGGGGGCTCAGCCGCGCCCCTGCTGCGGGGGACGCCGCCCGTCCGGGCCTGCCTGGTCTCCGTGGCCGGCGGGTTGCTGCTGCAGGGCCCCGACCAGGTACTCGGTCAGCTCGGCACGTCCGGCCGTGTCCGTTCGTCGGACGGTCCCGCCGGGGCCGGACTTCGTCCGGGGCGGGTGCTTCATCGTCGGCCCCGGGCCGCCCATCTCCGGGTACTGCCCGTGGACCAGAGCCGGTCCCGGGCCGTCCGCTTCGAAGTGTTCGTAGCCTCCCGCGGGAGCGGGGGCGTGCAGCGGCTCGTAGTAGCTCTGGGGTGTCTGCAGCGAGGAGAAGGTCGGGATGACGATGGTCCCCGTCGTGCCCGCGACCGCCGGCCCGTCGTTCTCGTACCAGGGACGGTCGTAGCGGGACTCGGTGGGCTCCAGATCGTCGCTGGTGAGGTCCAGTCCCTGTCCCCTCTCCAGGGCGTCGGCGATCTGGTCCAGGGACCGTCCGCCCTGGAAGAGCTGGTCCATGTCCTTGAAGATCACCGGCTGGAAACCGGCCGCCAGGAGCAGTCGCGGCAGGAGCACGTGCACGTTCAGCCGCCGGTTCGTGTCCTCGAACGGGTGGACGATGTGGATACTCCGAACCGCTCGCCCGATGGCCTTGAAGCGGTCGCGGTCGGTCTCCGACCTGTCGAGATCCGCATACAGACGGTCGAGGATCTGCGTGACCAAACGCTCGACCTCGTCGTGCTTGTAGAGGGTCTCGATGAGGACGTTGGGAGCCCCGTGCATGCGGCCGTACCAGGTGAGGGCGTCCGGTCTGACGCCCGTACCGGCGAACCCGTCCCTGTTGACGGTCAGCCGCCTGCCGTCGATCTCCTCGTCCAGCACCGAGGGTGTGGGGGAGCTCGCACGCAGGGGAAAGCTGGTCGCGTAGCCGTCCTTGCCGGAGGGGTCGAAGTCCTTGCCGAGCCCGGACACCACGGAATCGTGCATCGCGTTGTACTTGGCGAAGTCGACCCGTTCGCCGATGTCCTCGCCGTTGAGGTGCTGGTCGTACGCGGCCGTCATGCTGGCCTGGTAACCCGGCGACTCCTGGTGGTCGTACAGTTCCCCGGGGTTCTGCGGGTGCGTCCGCCGTGCCTCTTCGTGGTGGGCCGGGTCGAGTTGGGTCCGCCACCAGCTGTCACGGGGGAGTACCTCCTCCAGCCGCCGGGGCGCGCGTGCGCCCGGAGCCGCCGTGGTGCCGACTCGCTGGACGGGCAGGTCGTGCACCGTACGCGCCACCGCGTTGTTTCCCGCGAGCTGCTGGAGAGACGGAACATCGAGCGGGCGGGACGCGGACATGTCCCGCGGCGGGGCCGAGGGCCTCGGAGCGTCGGGGCGCACAGTCGTTTCGTCCGTACGAGAACGGCGCAAGTACACGCTTGTCCCTCCGGTTCGGCCTGCCGTCATGGTGGCACTTCCGGAAGATGCCGGAAAAGGGCCGAACGGGCAGCGAGGAATGCCCTCGAAGGACGGTTCGCGACCCCGCAGCCGATCGTGAGCGGCGCAATGGCGGACTTGGCATCGGCACCCCGGCGATTGCGGGCCTGCTGCTGGTCCTGGACCGGACCATGGATCAGTCAAGATCCATCTTGTCCCCGTCGCTTGCGAACCTCTCCTTGGCGATGCTCGCCAGATTCTCACGCAAACCGGAGGTACGCGGGTCACCCGCCTTGATGGCCGGCTCGATGTTCCGAGTCCAGTAGGCGTCGACATCGGCGGTCGTACGGCACCCGGTCGCCCTCAGAAGGCCGGCAACTTGATTGTCGTCGCCCTTGGCCCTCGCGGTATCAGGCTTCTGGATCATCCGGTCCAGGTAGTTGAGGATCAGCTCGTCCCGCGAGATCTTGTCCCCCGAAATGACAGCGTCGCCTTCGACCTGCATCGATTCCTGCAGCTCGAACGGGCTGTTGAAGGCCGTGGTCTCACTGGACACATCGAACTGGAATTCCGGCACCTTCGCGTTCTTGCAATATATGGACTCCAGCTTGTTGTCCCGCCCACCGGTCTGTCCGGTCCAGTCGCCTGAACTCTCCATGGCGTTGAACAGCCGGGTCATGTTGTCGCCGTTCGACACGTCGATGTCGATGTCCTGAGGGGACCTCTCTGCTCCGTAGAGGTACGCGATGAGGCTGCCACCGAACCGGTACCCGACCTCGATGCTGCGCATCCATGCGTCGAATTCCTTCAGGACGACGTGCAGCTTTTCCCACCTCGGCCTTTGCTCCTCGGCCAGTTGTGGGTTCTCGGCCGCCAACTTCCTGAACCGCGCCTCCACCTCCGCCAGTGTGAGGTCGATCTTGGCCCCCTCTGGAACAGCGGGGGCGTTCGCCGGTGCCCGCTGCACCACCTGGCTGTACGCCTGGTTGCCGATGGCCCGCTGCAACACCACGGCCGAGTGCGGAGTGCCGGGCATCCGCGAGGCGGTCACCGCGGCGTCGTCGACGCGGCGGGGCACCGTACGGGTACTCCCGGGCCGGTGAGCTTGGGAGCGTTCGTCTTGGGCGTGCATGATCCGTCCTCCTGAGGGGGCAGGGCCTGTTGGCACTCTAGCCTCGTGCCCTCACGGGCGGCCTGCCCGTAGGGCGGAGAAGGGAAGATCGGGCATCAGGTGTGCCTCAAGGAGCAGTTGACCCGATGCCCCGGCACCGTCATCCCAACCGGTCCCACTCCTTGCTCAGCGCGATCTCCCGCAGCTGATCCATGGTCAGTGCGGGGGTCTCGCGGGTGGCGGCCTCGTTCTGGTCGCCGGTGTTGAAGGCGCTGACGACCACGCGGAAGCCGTCCGGTCCGGCGCGCAGTGTGTCGGCGGTCCACATCACGACGCCGGAGCCGCCCTTCTCGCCGGGGCTCTGCCGGGTCGCGACGCGGGTGCCGTCGGGCAGGGTCTCGCCGTCGCCGTACAACTCGTCGGCGACGTCGTCCATGCCGTGCTGCACGTTGATCTGGACGAGGCTCGCGCCCCGTCCGTCGTCCACGACGACGTACGCGTACTCGGACTCCTGCCCGCCCTGCGCGACGACCTTCAGCTGCTCGGGGAGCAGCCGGGCGAGGGTGTCGGCGACGGCCTTGCCGGAGGCGGCCCGGGGCCGCTCGGTGCTCGGTGCGGCCGACGGCTTGCGGGGCTCCGGGATGGCGTCGGCCACCCGGCGCCACACCCCGGCGGTGACGATCCCCCGCAACTGCGCCGTCGTCAGGGGAGGTTCGTCGCGGCTGACCGGGGCGCCCTTCTGGGCGGGGGAGTTCCACTCGGACAGGGTGACGTGGTGCCCCTCGGCGGTGACCAGGTCGGCGGACCAGAGCTTGGTCTCCGCGCGGCGGTCCGGATACTCGTAGCCCCGGTACAGCCGGAGCAGCGAGCCGTCGGCCAGCCGGTCGGTGACGCAGTCGTCGTAGTCCGTGAGGTTCTTGTCGGGGCACTTCCCCACGTCGCGGACCTGTTCGCTCCCCGGCCGGAGCCGCTGGACGCCCAGGGAGATCGCGGCGGCCCCGGCGCTGTCGTCGAACACGAGCGCCGCGCCGGGTCCGGGCCAGTCGTGCGTCCCCCTGGCCTCCTCCTGGCTGGTCACGCCCTTGGGCAGCCGATCCTTGAGTTCCCGCAGCAGGTCGTCGCCCGAGTAGGCGGTCGTGGCGGCGGTCGGAGCGCCGCCGCTCGAGGCGACGCTGGACCGTGCGGGCCCGGCCGGTTCGTCCGCCGGCAGGACCAGAACCCCGCCCACCCCGGCCAGGGCGACCCCGGCCACCCCGCCCAC
>NZ_QHJH01000004.1 GCF_003947455.1 Streptomyces sp. WAC 04229
GGCGGGGGGCGGGCAGGTCCATGGGGTCGAGGACGCCCGCGGCGAGGGTGAGGGCGCGCAGGCCGTCGGCGAGGGCGTGGTGGAACTTGAACAGCACGGCGAAGGAGCCGCCGTCCGCGCCCGGCAGGACGTGCGCCTCCCACGGCGGCCGGCCGCGTTCCAGGGGCCGTTCCATCAGGCGGCCGGCCCGGGCGTGGAAGTCCGTGGTCGGGGCGTGCAGCCGTACGTGGTCGAGCGGGTCGAAACGCGGGTCGGGTTCGCGGGTGGCGCCGCCGAACGCGAACGGGCGGCGCAGCGCCAGCGGCGGCTGCCAGGTGTCCCGGATCCGCATCCGCAGTCCGGGCACGGCGGGCGCGCGGGCGGCGAGCAGGTCGGCCGCGTGGGCGCCGGCGGTGGGCGACCGGGCCTCGAAGACGCCGAGCGCGCCGAGGTGCATGGGGTGCTCGGGGGACTCGATGTTCCAGAACGCCAGGTCGAGGGGAGCGAGCGGATCGGGAGTCAAGGGTCTGCCTCGCAGGGACGACGCGTCGACGACGGATGGACAAGCAGTCCATCGTCCTCCGACGATTACGGTCAAGTACGATCAAGCTACGCACAGTTAACAGGAGATTAAAGTCCCGCCCCTTTTGGCAGGGGCGGGACTGCTGGGACTCATGGGGCGTCTGTGCTCACGTCAGCGGCGGCGGCACCGCCTCTGCCGAGGTTCCCCACCCGGACGGCTGCGGGCCGACCGTGAACGCGAGCGACCGGACGGAGCGCAGGGCGTCGGTCGTCAGCCAGGTCCGGGCGTAGGCCGAGCCGTCGGTGCGGGCCGACTGGACGTACCGGTCCGTGTCCGAGGTGCCGGGCGCCGTGACGGTCAGGGCGCCGCGCGGGTAGTAGCGGCGGTCGAGGGTGAGGTCGACGCGGTCGAAGACCGGGGTGGACAGGCCCCAGGTGTCGTAGCCGGGCTGGATCGGGAAGATCCCGATCGAGGACAGCACGTTCCAGGCGGACATGGTGCCGAGGTCGTCGTTCCCGGTCATGCCGGTCGGCGTGTCCGTGAACAGGGTGAGCGCCGCGTGCACCACGTCGGTGGTCTTCCAGGGCTGCCCGGTCGACAGATAGGTGTACGGGGCGATCAGGTCGGGCTCGTTCTGCGGGTTGTACTTGTCGGCGTTGTAGTAGTCGTACGGCCCGTTCACCCACACCTCGCGGGCGGTCCTCGCCGGGTCCGCGAGCAGCTGGTCGTAGGCGAAGAAGGAGTCGAGCCGGCCGTTGGCCGCCTCGGTCCCGCCGATGAGGTCGATCATGCCGGGCAGGTCCTGCGGCACCAGCCACTGGTACTGCCAGGACGTGCCCTCGTGGAAGCCCTCGCTCTGCGCCGGGTCGGCCGGACCGGTGAAGGCGCCCTCGGCGTCGCGGGCGCGGAAGAACCCGGTCGAGGGGTCGAAGACGTGGCTGTAGCTCTGGGCCCGCTCGGCGTACCGCTTCGCGTCCGCGTGGTGGCCGAGGTCGCCGGCCATCCGCGCGAGCATGGCGTCGGACAGGGCGTACTCCAGGGTCGCGGAGGCGCCGTGGTCGTAGTCGGAGTCGCCGGGCTTGGCGTGCGGGCGGCCCTTGACGTACGGCGCGAAGCCGTCGGCGAGGTACTCGCGGTTGGCCTCCCGGCCGACGGCCGGCGAGTCGGCGGGCGGAACCCCGTCGGCGTTCTTCCTGAGCGCGCGGTAGGCCCGCTCCTCCCAGCCGTGCAGCAGGCCCTGCTGGTAGGCGTTGGTGAGGAAGGGCGTCACCGGGTCGCCGGTCATGATGTTGGTCTCGACCGTGCCGTAGCCCCACTTGGGCAGCCAGCCGCTCTCCTCGTCGATCTTGATGACGGATATCGCCATGTCCCGCGCCTCACGGGGCGCGAGGAGGGCGAGGAGCTGGGACTGGGTGCGGTAGGTGTCCCACAGGGACCAGTTCTGGTAGTACGTGAAGCCCTGGGCGCGGTGGACCTCCTGGTCCCAGCCGGTGTAGCGGCCGTCGACGTCGCTGCCGACGTTGGGCGCCAGGAAGGACCGGTAGAGGGACGAGTAGAAGGTGCGGCGCAGGGTGTCGTCGCCGCCCCGGACCCGGACGTCGTCCAGCCGCTTCTCCCAGGTGCGCTGCGCGCCGTGGCGTACGGTGTCGAAGGAGCGGCCGCCCTCGGCGCGGAGGTTGAGCGCCGCGCCCCGCGCGTCCACGTAGGACAGGGCGGTGGTGGCCTCGACGGTGCGGTCCTTCGTGGTGTCGAAGCGGACGTAGGCCCCGTCGCCGCCGGTCTTCGAGCCCGCGGTCACGGTGCCGTCGTCCCAGGTGCCGTGGGAGGCGAAGGGCCGGTCGAAGCGGGTGATCGTGTAGACGGTGTAGGGCTCGGTGTCCTGGCAGAAGCCGCTGCCGGTGATCGCGGTCCGGACGGTGCGGCTGTCGAGCACCTCGACCTTGGTGGAGATGTTCTTGTGCAGCGACTGGCCCGCGTTGAGCAGGACGTTAGCCTTGCCGGTGGCCGGGAAGGTGTAGCGCTGCACTCCGGTGCGTCCGGTGGCGGTCAGCTCCGCTTCGACGCCCGAGTCGAGGCCGACGCGGTAGTAGCCGGGACTCGCCTCCTCGTCGTCGTGGCTGAAGGAGGCGGCGTACTTCGCGTAGTCCGTCTCGGTGACGTCGCCGGTGGTCGGCAGCACCGGCAGGTCACCGCCGAGGCCGCAGCCGACGCCGGAGAGGTGGACCAGGGAGAAGCCGCGGATGTGGGTGTCGGAGTGGTCGTAGCCGGTGTTGTGGCCGGTGTCCGGCGAGAACTGCACCATGCCGAAGGGCACGGCGGCGCCGGGATAGGTGTTGCCCTCGTTCTCCGTCCCGATGAACGGGTTCACCAGGTCGGTCAGGTGCTGGTCGGTCGTCGGGGCGGCCTGCGCCGCCGGGGCGGTGAGCAGCGCGGACGCTGCCACCACCCCGGCCACGCAGAGCCGCAGACGCCGGGTGACTCTCATGTGCCGTGCCCTCCGGAGGTTCTGCCGTGCGGTTCGTGGTGCGGGTGCTCAGCCGGTGCAGCCCGCCGGGGCGGGCTGCGACGCGTCGTGGATCAGTGCCTCGTGGGCGGCCTTCACCCGCTCCACGTCCGGCTTGAGGACCTTGCGGTCGTACGTCGTCAGGCCGTTCAGCTCGCCCTCGACGTCCGAGATCTGGGTGTAGACGGCGCCGTTGGCACCCCGGCAGACCAGCGCGCGGACCTCGTCGAGCTTGGTGAGGTAGTCGTCCGTGTAGGTCTGCGGGTCGACGTCGACGTACGACTGCTGCACGGACCAGGCGTGCCCCGGTACCGCGAGGCCCAGGCCGCCGTACTCGCCGGAGACCAGGGCGCGTTCGCCGTCCGGGGACGGCGGCAGTGCGGGGCTCGGGTAGCCGTGCTCGTCCATGATGTCGCCGGCGCCGCCGTCGGCCCCCAGGTTCAGGCCCGACTGGTTGTTGACGAGGCGGGTCGGGTCCCAGGCCTTGGCCTGTTCGGCGACGCGCTTGACGTCGTACTGGCCCCAGCCCTCGTTGAAGGTGACCCACATGACGACCGACGGGTGGCTGACGTGTTCGTCGATCATCTCCTTCATCTCGCGTTCGTACTCGGCACGGGCGGCGGACGACGGGTTCTTCCCCGCGGTCATCGCGGGCATGTCCTGCCACACCAGCAGGCCCAGCCGGTCGGCCCAGTAGAACCAGCGGTCGGGTTCGACCTTGATGTGCTTGCGCACCGAGTTGAAGCCGAGTCGCTTGTGCAGCTCGAGGTCGTACGCGAGGGCCTCGTCGGTGGGCGCGGTGTGCAGGCCGTCCGGCCAGAAGCCCTGGTCCAGGGTGGCCATCATGAAGACCGGTTCGCCGTTGAGCACGGTGCGGGGTACGCCGTCCACCTTCTCGACGGCGATGGAGCGCATCCCGAAGTAGCTCTCGACGCGGTCGTGTCCGACGGTGACCTTCAGGTCGTACAGGAACGGGTCGTCGGGCGACCACAGGCGCGGGTCGCGGATCCGCAGGGTCAGCGGCTCACCGGTACGGCCGCTCACCGTGGCGACCTTGCGGTGCCCGGCGTACGCCGTCGCCCTGACCGGAACGCCGTCGCGCACGCCCTTCGGCTCGACGGTCAGGGTGCCCGCCGCCCCGTCGACGTGCGGGGTCAGCTTGAGGGATTCGGCGTGGTCGCGGGCGACCGGTTCCATCCAGACCGTCTGCCAGATGCCGGAGCTGGGCGTGTACCAGATGCCGCTCGGGTCCAGGCGCTGCTTGCCGACCGGCGGGTTCTCGCCGTCCGCCGCGTCGGTCGGGTCGTAGACGCCGACGATCAGTTCCTGGGTGCGGCCCGGCTTCAGCGCGTCGGTGACGTCGGCGCTGAACTTGTCGTAACCGCCCTTGTGGTCGGCGACCTTCGTGCCGTTGACGTACACCTCGGACTGCCAGTCGACGGCACCGAAGTTGAGCTTGAGGCGCTGTCCGGAGCCGATGTGCCAGTCGCGGGGCACGGTGAACGTGCGGCGGTACCACATGCGGTCCTCGTGCCGCTGGATGCCGGAGAGCTGGGACTCCACCGGGTACGGGACGAGGACGCGCTCCTTCAGGTCCTCGCCGACCGGCGGAGTCTCACCGGCCTCGGCGGCGGCGAACTGCCAGCGGCCGTTGAGGTTCTGCCACTCGTCGCGGGTCAACTGCGGGCGCGGGTACTCCGGGAGGGCGTTGTCCGGTCCCACCTCGTCGGCCCAGTCGGTGCGCAGCTCGTAGGTGGAGTGGTTGCCGCCACTGCTCCAGAAGGCGTTGACAACGTTGCCTTCGGCATCGGTGAGGCCGCCTTCGCCGTCGTAGCGGACGTCGGCGGTGCCGGGCGCGTCGCCGTCCTTGTTGCCGACGACGGGTTCACCGAGGGCGACGAGCAGGGCGCTGGGGTCGGCCGGGTCGACCTTGCTCTCGCCGAGCGGCCACTTGGCGCCGCCGATCACCGCTTCGAGGTGGTCGGTGAGGCCGTCGGGGGCGGCGGCGAGGGGGCTCGCGAAGTCCAGCCGGAGGGTGCGGCCGGTGGACTGGACGGCGGTCGCCGTGGCGCCGTTGTAGTCGAAGCCGTCGGGCAGGCGGAAGGCCGACTGCGGGATCGCCTCCTTGGCGCCGCCGGGCTCGGTCCAGCGCAGGTGCAGGTTGGAGCCGCCGAAGTGCTCGAAGTACTCCAGCTTGATGTCGTACGACTGCCCCGCCGTCAGCTCGACGGGCGCTGAGGTCTGTTCGCGGTCCCAGTCGTCGACCCAGTGGTCGACGGCGAGCCGGCCTCCCACCCAGAGGCGGAAGCCGTTGTCCCCGGTGATCGAGAGGGTGTGGGCACCGGTCGTCTCCGGGACGAGCTTGCCGGTCCAGCGGACGCTGACGTCGTCCGACTGCCCGGTGGCGAAGGCGAGTCGCGGCTCCAGGGTGCCGAAGTCGACCTGCGGGTCGAACCCGGTGGCCTTGAGCTCGTGGAAGTCGAAGGCGCCGGGGGCGGACTGGGTGTAGTACTCGCCCTTCAGGCCCTGGATCTCGTCGGCGGCCGCGTCCGCCGCGTGCGCGGCCGGTACGGCGGCGAGACCCGCCGCGCCGAGCGCGGCGACGAGGAGCAGCGCGAGTTTGTCTCTGAGTCGTTTGGTGCGCACGGACCCTCTCCTTGGGAACGGGTGTGGCCGAGGGCTCCTGACATCGATGTCATACAACGATGTAACAGCAGCAGAGGCATGACAACACGGATTCCGCTTCGCGTCCAGGGACATGACAACAGCCCCAGGGGCCGCCACCCCGGGGCCCGACGACCGCCCGGCCGTCAGGGCACCCGCTGCGCCTTGCCGAGCGCGATCACGCCGCCCTTGGAGACCGTGTACAGCTCACCGTCCCGGTCCGGGTTGACGCCGATCGTCGCTCCCGGGGGCACGTCGACGTTCTTGTCCAGCACCGCCCCGCGCACCACCGCGCCCCGGCCGATGTGCACGTTGTCGTGCAGCACCGAGCCCTGGACCACCGCACCCGGGTCGACCACCACGCCCGGCGAGAGCACGGAGCGGGTGACCTGTCCGCGGATCAGGCAGCCGGCGCTGATGATCGACTCGCTGGCGATGCCGCCGGCGTTGAAGCGGGCGGGCGAGAGCTGCGCGGAGTGGGTGTAGACGGGCCAGTCCCGGTTGTAGAGGTTGAACGCGGGCCGTTCGGCGATCAGGTCCATGTGGGCGTCGTAGTAGGCGTCGAGGGTGCCCACGTCCCGCCAGTAGCCCTGGTCCCGGGTGGTCTCCCCCGGCACGTGGTTGGCGCTGAAGTCGTAGAGGGCGGCCTCGCCCCGGTCGGTGAGCTGGGGCAGGATCGAACCGCCCATGTCGTGCACCGAGTTCTCGTCCCCGGCGTCCCGGTGCAGGGCCTCGACGAGGGCCTTGGTGGTGAAGACGTAGTTGCCCATCGAGGCGAAGACGCACTCGGGGTCGTCGGCGAGTCCGGGCGGGTTCTCGGGCTTCTCCAGGAACTCGGTGACGGTCTGGCCGTCGGAGCCGGGGGTGATCACGCCGAAGGACGACGACTCGCCGCGCGGGACGCGGATCCCGGCGACGGTCACGCCGGCACCGGACTCGATGTGCTGGGCGACCATCTGCCGCGGGTCCATCCGGTACACGTGGTCGGCGCCGAACACCGCGACGTACTCGGGTTGTTCGTCGTGCACGAGGTTCAGGGACTGGAGGATCGCGTCGGCGCTGCCCAGGTACCAGCGCGGGCCGAGACGCTGCTGCGCGGGGACCGGCGTGACGTAGTTGCCGAGCAGGCTGGACATCCGCCAGGTGGTGGTGATGTGCCGGTCCAGGGAGTGCGACTTGTACTGCGTGAGGACGCAGATCCGCAGGATGTCGCCGTTGACCAGGTTGGACAGGACGAAATCGACCAGCCGGTAGGTGCCGCCGAAGGTGACCGCGGGTTTGGCGCGGTCCGCGGTCAGGGGCATCAGCCGCTTGCCCTCTCCGCCCGCCAGCACGATGCCGAGCACCGAAGGACCTCCACGACGCATGGGCCGCTCCCCTCACCCTCGTTCACCCTCGGCTGCCCCGGGGCGGGACGCCTAAGCCTGCTTGAGGATCTCCTCGTAGAGCCGGACCGTGCGGCGGGCGACGGCGTCCCAGCCGAACTCCTCCACCGCCCGCTCGCGGCCCGCCTCGCCCATCCGCCGGGCGGTCGCCGGGTCGCCCAGGACGGAGTCCAGCGCCCGCGCGAGGCCCGCCTCGAACGCGTCGTCCCGGCCCTCGGTCCGGGGGACGAGCACGCCCGTCTCACCGTCCGCCACGACCTCGGGGATGCCGCCGACCCGGGAGGCCACGACCGGCGTGCCGCAGGCCATGGCCTCCAAGTTCACGATGCCCAGGGGCTCGTACACGGAAGGGCAGACGAACACCGCCGCGTGCGTGAGGAGTTGGATCACCTCCGGGCGCGGCAGCATGCGCGGAATCCAGTGCACGCCCTCACGGGCGCGGCTCAGCCCGGCGTAGAGGTCGCGGAACTCCTGGTCGATCTCGGGTGTGTCGGGGGCGCCGGCGCACAGCACGACCTGCGCGGCCGGGTCGATGTCCCGCACCGCGCGCAGCAGGTGCGGGACGCCCTTCTGGCGGGTGATGCGGCCGACGAACAGGACGTACGGCCGGGAGCGGTCCAGGCCGATCCGGTCCAGGGCGTCGGTGCCGGGGTCGGGCCGGTAGAGGGTGGTGTCGATGCCGTTGTGCACGACGTGCACGCGGGCGGCGTCCAGCGCGGGATAGCAGCCGAGGATGTCCTCGCGCATCGCCCCGGACACGGCGACGACGGCGTCGGCGGACTCGACGGCGGTGCGCTCGGCCCAGCCGGACAGCTCGTAGCCGCCGCCGAGTTGCTCGGCCTTCCAGGGGCGCAGGGGCTCCAGCGAGTGGGCGGTGACCACGTGCGGGATGCCGTACAGGAGCTTGGCGAGGTGGCCGCCCAGGTTGGCGTACCAGGTGTGGGAGTGGACCAGTTCGCGGCCCTCCAGGGCGGCGGTCATGGCCAGGTCGACGGAGAAGGTGCGCAGCGCGTCGTTGGCGCCGTCGAGCGCGGACCAGGGGCGGTGGCGCAGCACGCCGTCGGTGCGGCCCTCGCCCCAGCAGTGCACGTCGAGGTCGACGAGGCGGGCGAGTTCCCGGGCGAGGAACTCGACGTGGACACCCGCGCCCCCGTACACGTCCGGCGGGTACTCCCGGGTCAGCAGTCCCACACGCACCCGGAACCTCCCGTCTTCGCGGCTGGTCCCTTCATGGTCACCCAGACGCGGCGCCTTAGGAAGAGCGCGGGGCCTGCGGAGACCGGGAGGACCCCGGCGGCGGCGTTCCCGGCTGCCGCGATTCCGGCTGCCGGGACTCCGGCTGCCGCGATCCCGGCGGCTGCGGGAAGCAGCAGTCGCCGCACACGCCCGCTCCGGGCACCCGGTAGTACAGGCAGCAGCTGCGGCGCCGGAAGGCGGTGCCGGTGAGGGTGCCGGTCCCGGCGAGCAGGGGATGGTCGAGCAGTCCGGCGGTCAGGGCCTCGGCCCGCCCGGCCGTGTCCGTACGACCGTGCCGGCGGGCCCAGCGGTCCAGTTCCCGGCCGGCGCCCGCCAGCGCGGAGGCCGCGTTGCCCCACAGCAGCCCGGTGGCGACGCCGTACCTGTCGTGCACCGCCGCCGTCAGGGGCACCAGGTGGGCGGTGAGCACGACGTCCGCGAGGGCGGTGGTGTCCGCCGGCCTCGCGGACCGCACCTCGGCGAGCCAGAGGTCGTCGGGCGCGGTGGCGTCGGGGTCCCAGCGCAGCAGGTCCGGGGCGAGGTCGGGGACCCGGCCGGTGAGGGCGGCGCAGGCCAGCGCCACCGACCACAGGCGGGCCGCGAGCCCCTGCTGGGCGACGGAGGCGGCGACTCGGGCCTCGGGGGCGCGCAGGGCGTCCGACACCCTCCGGACGCGGTGGGCGAGGGGGTCGGCCACGAGGTCGCCCTGCGGGCCGGGCTGAACCGGAACATGAACGTCCGGGCCGGTGTCCCCGTAATCCGGTGCATAGGCGTGCGCGAGGGTGGGAAGGGGCCGGGGCGGAGACGGCCGGGACGCGTGCAGGACGAAGAAGCCGCCGAGCGGGCGGAGTGCGGCGAGGGCGGGGTCGAGGTCCACGGAGAGCAGTACTATCAAGCCCCGTAGGGGTCGCGACCAGGGGTACCTGACGAAAGTCGCCCACCCTGGGGAGGACGAGGGGGTCGTCGTACTCCATCGGTAGTAGGACCCAATGAAGTCTCAGGGACGACGACGGGAAGACCCTGAGGCGGCATCGTGTTGTCCATGGAAGACGACCGTTCGCCGCGCCGGGCCCAGCGCCCCCGCCTCACGCAGAGGATCAGCCGATGAGCGCCCTCGCGTTGTCCGTGCTGCTGTCGCTCGTCTCCGCCGTGGCGTACGCGGGCGGAGCGATCGTGCAGGAGCAGGTCGCGGCGTCCTCCTCGGCCGCCCAGTACGCCCCTGTGCGCCGGCCCGGCTGGTGGGCGGCGGTCGCGCTCAACGGCCTCGGCGGCCTGCTGCACGTCGTGGCGCTCGCCCTCGGTCCGCTCAGCCTGGTGCAGCCGCTGGGTGCGCTGACCATCGTCTTCGCGCTGCCCATGGCGGCGCTGTTCGTGGGCCGCAAGGCCGGCGCGACGGCCTGGCGGGGCGCGCTCATGGCCACGGTCGGACTCGCCGGTCTGCTCTCCCTGGTCGGCGCGGCCGACGCGCAGTCGCTGGACACGGCTCAGCGGATCGGCGCGGCCGTCGTCACCGGCGCGGTGATCGTCGCGCTGATGATCGCCGCGCGGGCCGCGCACCGGCACCCGGCGGTCCGCAGCATCCTGCTGGCGGTCGCGTCCGGCATCGCGTTCGGCATGTCCTCGGTCTTCACCAAGACGGTCGCGGTCGACTGGAGCGGCGGGGTGTCCGCCGCCGACCTGCCGTCCATGGCCGTGATCGGCGTGCTCGCCACGGCGGGCATGGTGCTGTCGCAGGCCTCCTACCGGGGCGCCGGCCTCGCCGCCCCGCTCGCCACGCTGACGGTGGTGAACCCGGTGGTGGCCGCGGTGGTCGGCATCACGATGTTCGGCGAAACCTTCCGGTACGGCACCACCGGCACCGCGCTCGCCCTGAGTTGCGGCGTGGTCGCGGCGGGCGGACTGATCCTGCTGACGACGGAGCGGATCGCACGGGAGTCGGCGTCCGCCGGAGAGGGCGAGGCGCGGGAAGCCGAGCGGCCCGCGGCCCTTCCTAAAGCGGACGGGGCTGAGCCGGCCGCGGTGCCGCCGGCCGCGGTCGCGGTGCCGTCCGGCGCGGTCGCGGTACCGACGGGTCCGGTCCCGGCATCCGTCGCGGCGGAGGCGGCGGGCGTTCCGGTGGCGCGGTTGTCCGAGAAGGTCCTGCTGCCCTCCCCGGTGTCACCGCCGGTGCCGGCGGCCGCCCCCGCCAAGGACCCCGCGACGGAGTTGCACGCTGCACGGGGCCGGGCGGAGAGCGACGACGCCCTGCTCTCCTACGGCCCCTTCTACGGCGGCCCGTTCGTGCCGCCGCCCATGATCAGCCGCCACCGGGTCCGGGTCAGATCCTGACCCCTCCGGCCCGCAGGTACGCCAGCGGGTCGACGTCGGAACCGAAACCGGGCCCCGTCCGCACCTCGAAGTGCAGATGCGGGCCCGTGACGTTGCCGGTGGAGCCGGAACGTCCGATGCGCTGGCCGGCGCCCACCGACTGTCCGTCCCGGACGGAGATCGCCGAGAGGTGGGCGTACTGCGAGTAGCGGCCGTCGCTGTGCCGGACGACCACCTGATACCCGTAGGAACCGCCCCAGCCCGCACTGACGACCCGCCCGGCCGCGACCGACTTGATCGAGGTGCCGGTGGGGACGGGGAAGTCGACGCCGGTGTGGTAGCCCTTCGACCAGGAGGAACCCGACTGGTGGTAGGGCGTGCCGACGGCGCCGTCGACGGGAGCGACGACGGCACGGTGCGCGGTGGCCTTGTCCTCGCTGGTCTCGGTCTTGGCCTTGGTCTTGGCCTCGGCCTTGGCCTTGCTGGTGCCGCTGTCGGGGGAGGACTTCCCGGGGGCCTTCCGCTGCTCCCGCTCCTGCTGCTTCCGCGGCTTCTCCTGCTTCTTTTCCCGCGGTTTCTCCCGCGGTTTCTCCCGCTCCCGTGGCTTCTCCTGCTCCGGCCGCGGCGCGGCGGTCCCGGAGTCGGTGCGGGGGGCGGTGCCCGCCGACCCGCCGCGCAGCGACAGGCGCTGACCCGGCAGGATCAGGTCGGGATCCGCTCCGACGGCGTCGCGGTTGGCCTCGTACAGCCCCTGCCAGCCGCCGCCGACCCGGTGGGTGTCGGCGATGCCGGAGAGGGTGTCGCCGGTGACCACCGTGTACATGCGGCCCTTGCCGGCCCGGGACTGCGGCGTGGTCTGCGGCTGGATGTCCTTCACCGAGTCCGCCTTGGGGGCGGGCTTCTTGGCGGGCTTCTCGGCGGACTTCTCGGAGGGCGTGCCGGCGGACTTCTCGTCCCCCGCTCCCCCGGCCGGCCGGATGTCCGGTGTGCCGCCTCCCCGGGTCAGCCCGGCCCGCTGCGAGCACACCGGCCAGGCGCCGGGCCCCTGTCCGTCGAGCACCTTCTCGGCGATGGCGATCTGCTGGTCCTTGGTGGCCAGGTCGGCACGCGGGGCGTACCGGGTGCCGCCGAAGGCCTCCCAGGTGGACTGGGTGAACTGCAGCCCGCCGTAGTAGCCGTTGCCGGTGTTGATGTCCCAGTCGTTGGTGGACTCGCAGGCGGCGACCTTGTCCCAGGTCTCCACGTCGGCCGCCTGGGCCGTGCCGGTACCGACGAGCGGGAGGGCCAGACCGGCGCCGCCCGCGGTGACGGTCAGTGAGGCGCGGTTGATCCTGTTCGGCTGATACCGGCGGTGCCGGCCGCGTACGGCCATGGAGGTCCCCCTCGACATGCGTCAGGAGGGGCAAAAGTAAGCGCCGCGAACAGGCCATGACAAGACGGCAATCGGCCGGTTCGTCCCGCCAAGTGGCGTGGAACGGACCCCCGTTGGCCGGATGCGCCGCCCGCCCGCTGAGGCGCGGAGCGCGTTCCGTGCGTACTGGAGTCCGCCGGGCCAGAAAGTGCGACCGGCGAACGGGCACGTCAGGATGGTCACGGGGCGGAACCGGCCATACTGGCGGACACGACCGGCACCACCGACACCAAGGTCACTAGGAGCCATCCCAATGAGCAGTACAGCGCAGATCGGCGTCACGGGTCTCGCGGTCATGGGCCGCAACCTCGCCCGCAACTTCGCCCGCAACGGCTACACGGTCGCGTTGCACAACCGCACGGCGTCGCGCACGCACGCGCTGGTGGAGGAGTTCGGCGGCGAGGGCGATTTCGTCGCGACCGAGACCGCCAAGGAGTTCGTGACGGCGCTGGAGCGGCCCCGACGCCTGGTGATCATGGTCAAGGCCGGCGACCCGACCGACGCGGTGATCCAGGAGTTCGCCCCGCTCCTGGAGCCGGGCGACATGATCATCGACGGGGGCAACGCCCACTTCGCGGACACCAGGCGCCGGGAACGCGAACTGCGCGAGCAGGGCATCCACTTCGTCGGCACGGGCATCTCCGGCGGCGAGGAGGGCGCGCTGCACGGCCCGAGCATCATGCCGGGCGGCTCGAAGGAGTCGTACGGGTCGCTGGGCCCGATGCTGGAGAAGATCTCCGCGAAGGCGGCGGACGAGGCGCCCTGCGTCACGCACGTGGGCCCCGACGGTGCCGGGCACTTCGTGAAGATGGTGCACAACGGCATCGAGTACGCCGACATGCAGCTGATCGGCGAGGCGTACCAGCTGCTGCGCGACGTCGCCGGGTACTCCCCCGCGCAGATCGCCGACATCTTCCGCACCTGGAACACCGGCCGGCTGGACTCGTACCTGATCGAGATCACCGCCGAGGTGCTGTCGCACGTGGACGCGGAGACCGGCAAACCGTTCGTGGACGTGGTGGTCGACCAGGCCGAGCAGAAGGGCACGGGCCGCTGGACGGTGCAGATCGCGCTGGACCTGGGCGTGCCGGTGTCCGGTATCGCGGAGGCCGTCTTCGCCCGGTCCCTGTCCGGGCACGCGGCGCTGCGGGAGGCCTCGCGGGGGCTGGAGGGTCCGAAGGCGTCGGCGCTCGGCGAGTCGGAGGCGGCCGCCTTCGCCGACCGCGTCGAGCAGGCCCTGTACGCGTCGAAGATCGTCTCGTACACGCAGGGCTTCCACGAGATCGCGGCGGGCAGTGAGGAGTACGGCTGGGACATCGACCTGGGCGCGGTCTCCGCGATCTGGCGCGGTGGCTGCATCATCCGCGCGGCCTTCCTGGACCGCATCCGCGCCGCGTACGACGCCCGTCCCGACCTGCCGAGCCTGCTGTCGGACGAGACGTTCGCTCAGGAGATCGCCGCCGCTCAGGACGACTGGCGCGAAGTCCTGGTCGCCGCGACCCGGCAGGGTGTGCCGACGCCCGGCTTCGCCGCCGCCCTCGCCTACTACGACGCGCTGCGCGCCGAGCGGCTGCCCGCGGCGCTGACGCAGGGGCAGCGGGACTTCTTCGGCGCGCACACATACCGGAGGACGGACCGGGACGGCGCGTTCCACACGCTGTGGGGCGGGGACCGGTCGGAGGTCACGGCGTAACGCGCGGCGCGGGGCGGTGGCAGGCCGAAGGGTCCGGTGGACGGCCGCGGTGGGACCGCGGTGAGACCGCGGAGTCAGACCGCAGAGTGAGACCGCGGTGGGACTCGTCCACCGGCCCTTCGCTTTGTCGCCCCTTGTCGCCCCTGGTTGCCCCTGGTCGGCCCGGGCGCCCCTCAGGTGAGGGGCGGTCCCGGTTCCGGGTTGGGCACCGGCTCCGGTCCCGGCGGGATCGGTGACGGCGAGGGCTCGGGAGGCCCAGGCGGCTGCGGTGTCGGCTGCGGGCCGGGGCCCGGGGGCTGCGGTGTGGGTTCCGGACCGGGCCCCGGAGGCGGAGGCGGCGGGGTCGGTTCCGGGCCCGGGCTCGGCGGCGGCACCGGGTCGGGGTGCGGCTGTGGGGGCTCCGGGTCCGGACCTGGTGTGGGCCCCGGAGTGGGCCCCGGCGGAACGGGATCCGGATACGGGTTCGTCATGGCGCTGTCCTCCGGCCAGTCGTCGACGTCGGCTCTGGACTTGTCCCCCGCCTACCCGACGCCCGCCGCCGCACTCACTCCCCCGCATGAACCCCCGGGCCCAGGTGGCCGTGGCGCACCGCCTCCGCTGCGGCGTCCAGTCCGGGCGCGGGGCTGGCGAGCACCGGAACGCGGGTGCGGACCGACTCCCGGGCCGGCGCCATGGACGCCTGGGCCAGGACGATCACGTCGGCACCGGTGACGGCGTCGGCGGCCTCGGCCACCAGCCGCAGAAAGCCCTCGGTGTCACCGGCCTCGAACCGCGCCCAGGCTCCCGCGACCAGTCGGGTCCGCAGCCGCACGGCACGGCCGGCGCGCCGGGCCTCCTCCTCGACCAGGGCCGCCGTCGGAGCGAGCGTGCTCTCCAGTGCGGCGAGGACCAGGACACGTGGACCGGCCGCCACCGCGGCGGCGGCCATGGGCCGGTCGACCCGCAGCACGGGCACCCCGGCCTCGTCGGCGGCACCCTCGGCGACGGCACCGATGGTGGAGCAGGTGCACAGCACGGCCCTCGCCCCCTCCCCCACGGCCCGCCGCAACACGCCACGCACGGCGTCCGTCACCGCCTCGGGCCCCTCGCGCCGCGCCCTGTCCAGCAATCCGGCGTCGACGTGATGCCGCAGCTCGAGACCCGGGTGCGCGGCGTCGCGCAGGGCGTCGAAGACCGGGACGTGGACGGGCGAGGTGTGCAGCAGTGCCAGCACGTGTGTCCCCTGCGCCTGATCAGAACCGCTCGGGATTCGCCACGAGCCACTCCTTGGCCGCGCGCAGCAGCTCCGGATCGGCGGCGGGCGCCTCCTCGGGGTGGCGCTCGGCCCATTTCACGACGTAGGGGCAGAGCGGGGCGACGGCGACATCCTCACGGCGTGCCAGGGCGTACAGCTCACGCGCCAGCGAGCCCGCGATGCCCCGGCCCTCGTGGGCCGGTTCGACGATGGTGTGGACGGGGACGAGGGCCCGCTCGGGAGCGTCCAGGACGAAGTACTCGACCCGGCCGACGACCTCGCCGGCCTCGAGCGCCTCCAGCCGGCCCGCCGCCCGGTCGTCACGGATCTCGATGTCGCTCACGGCCACGCTCCTCGTCCCCTTGATCGGTACGTCAGACCGACACGGCCTGCGGGCTGCGCTCCTGGTCCGAACCGGGCACCGGCTCGGACGCGTCCGCACCCAGGGCGACGATACGGTTGTCGCCGTCCACGTGCACGACCCGCGGCCGCAGCGCCCGCGCCTCGGCGTCGGTCACCTGGGCGTAACTGATGACGATCACCAGGTCACCGGGGTGCACGAGATGCGCGGCGGCCCCGTTGATCCCGACCACCCCGGACCCCCGCTCCCCCTCGATGACGTACGTCTCCAGCCTGGCCCCGTTGGTGATGTCCACGATGTGCACCAGTTCCCCGGGCAGCAGGTCGGCGGCGTCGAGCAGATCGGCGTCGATGGTCACCGATCCCACGTAGTGCAGGTCGGCCTGGGTGACGGTGGCGCGGTGGATCTTGGACTTGAACATGGTGCGCAGCATGTTGGACTCCTGGGAGACGGCTCCCTGCCTGCTTTGTACAGGTCAAGGGCGGCCTCGACTCTACATCGACGCACCCGTCCGATGTTTGTGAGGTACCTCGCTCTCATCGGGCGAGACCGTTTACCGCCGGGGCCTTCGTGGTGTCCTCGGCGGCCTCTTCAGGCCATGCATGCGGATGGCCTCAGCTCGGCGTGCTCGCCACGATGTCGGGCGCGAGGTCCAGGAGCAGGAGCGCCGCCGCCACGTGGGTCGGATTGTCCTCCACCTTGACGGCCGAGAGGTCGTTGGCCCGCGAGACCCGCCGTTCGACGGTGTTGCGGTGCGCGTAGAGGTTGGCTGCTGCCCGGGTGGTGTTGAAGCCGCACTGCACGTAGGTGAGGAGGGCCTGCCGTAGAGCGGTGTCGGCTTCGGTCAACGGTCCGAGGGTGTTGATGACGAACCTGCGTGCGCCGGAACGATCCTTCGTGAGCGCGTCGATCAGCTCGACGTCGGCGTAGGGCGTGAATCGCCGGTCGGACCCCAGCCGGATGACCAGCGCCTGCGCCGCGAGGGCGTCCTGGTGGCTGGAGCGGAATCCTTCGAGTCCGCGTCCCGGCCTTCCCACCGCCGCGCGGACCTCGTCGGTCGCCGCGAGGTCCTTCTCCACGTGGTGAAGGTCCGGAACGACCTCTTCCGAGAGCCAGATCCACCGTGACGTGGCGCTGGCGCGCGCCACCAGGGCGCTCCGGCCTCCGGCGACGGAGCGCACGGCGGCGATCGCCACGTCCAGGGCGTCGGCCTGCTGAGGATCGTCGATCCACAGCACGAGGCCCACGTGCCACCGCGCCATCCGGTGGCGCAGGCGCCTCTCGGCGAGGTCCTCCGCCATCGGCGCCCCGCCGGCGATCAGTTGGATGAGTGCGATCCCCTCGGCGTCCGTGTTGCCCATCGCCGCGGCGAGGCCGGCTTGGCGCAGGGCCGCGACCGAGTCGAGGGCGTACTGCACGAGCGACTTCCCCGTCACGTCCAGAACGCCCACGAGGAGGTCGGAGTCGGCGCAGTCCGCCACGCATTCCTCCAGCCATCCCCGCCAGCCGATCCCCAGCGCCACGCGCCAGGCGACGGCGAAGTCGGGTTCGATGCCCCGGGAGACGAGATCGTTGATGTAGGCCGTGGTCCTCGAGCCGACGTAGGGCTCCACCCGCCGCCCCGGTTGCTGGACGTTCGCGGTCAGCCATTGGACGAGATCGGAGCGGTTGAGCGCCAGATCCTCCTCGACCAGCGACGCGTCCGCCAAGAGGGCTGGATCGTTCTGGGCCTCGAGGGAGGGCCTTGCGAATGATGCGATCAGGGCGTCGGTTTCCGTCAGCAGGCGCTGGCACAGTGACCTGATCGCATCGGCCACCTCATGGGAGGGCGGGGGCCACAGCTCTTCCATGTTCTCAGTGTCCCTCTGCTCTCGGGGAAGCCGAGGCTCCCGACATGCCGTGTCACGGACAGTGATGGGATTGCCGGCGGCCTGACCGACGGCGAAGGCGCGGGCCGTCGGCTGCCGTTTACCACCACTAAACGGCGGCAGATTTACCACGCCCTCGGTGGCGCCACAAGGGCTTGGACGCCGTCGCCCTCTTCACGAGGGCGCACCGACTCCGTTGGCGCGCATGCCTTAGCCTCGTGCCACGGAGAGGACTCGTCCGGGTCGGCCTGTCACCTGACAGGCACCCGACCTCGGCCTCGGGACGGGCGGTGAGCACAGCATGTCCATCGGTGACGGCGGGACAGCAGAGGGAGCGGAAAGGGGCGCCACCGCCCTCGAAGCGTCCACAGGCGCGCAGCTGCGGAAGATCAGGCTCGACCGCGGGTTGTCGTTGACGGCGGTCGCGCACCGGGCAGAGGTCACCAAGGGCTTTCTGAGTCAGCTGGAGCGTGGGCTCACCAGCGTGTCCGTCCCGACGCTGCTGCGCGTCTGCGAGGTGCTGCGGATCGGGGTCGGGGAGCTGTTCGCATACCCCGACGAGCACGTCATGGACGGTGGAAGCCGGATCGACATGGGCGGTGAGGGCGTGACCGAGTACCTGCTCACACCTGCCGACAGCACGGCGTTCCAGGTCTTCCGTTCCGTGATCGAGCCGGGCGGGGGCACCGGAGGCCCCTATCGGCTCGACACCACCACGATCTTCGCGATGGGGCTGAGCGGCTCGACCCGTCTGATCGTCGGGGGCGAGACCCGGACGCTGTCGGCTGGGGCGTCCACCTCGTTCTCCGGACAGACGCTTCACCAGTTCGACAATCCGGGTACGACGGTGAGCGAGGTCCTCTGGGTCCTGTCGCCTCCCCTGCTGCGCGCCGCGCGAGGGCCCGCCCAGATCACGGCGTCGAATGCCGGCCCGTATCAGGAGTGACGCGAGGCGACGGCTGCTTCGCGGAGTTCGGCGGTCTTGTCGTAGCGGGTGGCAATCTCACACCGCGCCGTCACGGAGCAGGCGTCGCCCGAACCCTCAGTGACCCCCGCGCCTGCCACGACGGAGCGCCCGCCGGGCCAGCGTCCTGCTGCCGTTGAAGAAGTCGTTGAAACGGTCGAGCCCCCAGATGGCCCGGAGAACGAGCGGCTGCATCAGCAATGACATCGACTTCGAGTACTTCGAGGCGTCCGACCAGATGCCGGCGAGGTCCTCCGGCATCTCTCCGTCGACGATGTAGTCGGCGAGCTGATGGGTCACGTACGGCACCTGGCAGAGGCCGTGGCCGTTGCAGGCCATCGCGTAGAAGACGTTGTCGCCCACCTGCCCGGCGACCGACAGCCAGTCCGGGCTGATGCCGATCCAACCGCCCCAGGCCCGCTCGACGGCCACGTCGGACAGCGACGGGAACCGGTTGGCCAGATCCTTCCCCATGTCCCGCACGACACCGGGGTCCGGGACCCGGTCCGGGAGCGGGTACGTCTGGCCTCGCTGCGCTTTGCGGACCCCGCAGACGATGGTGTTGCGCTCGGTGAGCCGGTAGTGGGTCATCAACTGGTGCTGGGTGATGATGCCGGACCGACTGGTCCAGTCCAGCGCGGCGAGTCGCTCCGGCGCGATGGGTTCCGACTCGATCTCGATGACGTACAGCGGCGTCGCGAGGTTCTTGGGGGTGATGTCCCACTCGCCGCCGTAGACGCTGGTTGCGAGCAGCACCTTGTTGGCCCGCACGGTGCCGTGCGGTGTCGTGATCTCGACGGTGCTGCCGGTCCGCCGGACATCGCTCACTCGCGACTGCTCGAAGACCTTGGCCGAGGAGGCGAGCAGTGCGCGACGCACACCACGAGCGAGCTTGCCCGGGTTCAGCATCCCGCCGATGGATTCCCGCATCCCGCCCACGAAGCCGGCGGGGAGGCCGAGTTCCTCCCTGCTGCCGACGGTCCCGCCCCCACCGAAGGCGCGCAGGATCGCCGCCTGGGTCCGCACCCTGAGCATCATGAGGGGTGAGACCGCACCCCACACCAGGCCGTTCGCCACGTAGTCGCAGTCGATGTCGTGCGTCTTGATGAGGTCTTCCACATAATGGCCCGCGTGCTCCGCCAGTTTGGCCATGACCGGCATCTTCTTCGGCGACTGGAGGCTGAGCATCCGCAGGTCGCCACCCGGTGCCCCGGCGATCTGACCGCCGTTGCGCGAGGCCGAGCCGTAGCCGCAGAACTCGGCCTCCAGCAGGACGACGTCCTGGTCGCGCTCCGCGAGGCGCAGCGCAGCCGCCATGCCACCCATGCCGCCGCCGATGACGGCGATGTCGCAGGTGAGATCGCCGTCCAGCGCGGGCTGCACGTCGTCCGGCGGGTCGATCCAGCCGGTGAAGCTGGTGTACTTCGTGCTGTCGGTCCTCATGTCGTCCCGATCTCCTTCCAGGTGAGGCGTCCGCCTCACTTCGTGCTCCGCGTCGAGGCGTGCTCGGCAGCACGCCCGAGCCCCCCGTTCCCGTCCGGCGGATCGACCGTGGCGGGCGGCTCTTCGGCGAGACGCGTGAAGACGGCGAACAGGAGGTTCTCCGTCTTCTGCGTCTCAGTCCTGAGAAGTCGTGGCCCCGAGCGAGGCCCGGCCCGCTCGCCGCTCTCCCTTGGCCGCGACCGAACGGGCAGGCAGGTCCCCCATCGAGAGGAGACCGGGACGCGCCTCGACGACCGCGGTGGAGGCGTTGACCGCCGCCGCGATGGTGCTGAGGAAGGAATCGAAGCCCACGGAGGAGCGGAGGTCGACTACCTGCTCCTCTCCGACGATCCGGTAGTCATCGCCCGCGACCACCTCGTCGGCCGGTTCGAAGAACCCGAACGTGATCTCCAGATCGATCACCACGTCGCCCTTGAGCACGCCCCGGGCGGCGTGAGTGACCGCCGCGATCTGCCCCGGTTCGATACGCATGTGGTCCCCGACGCGCGGCGAAGTCGTCACGACAGCGGGTTCGACCTCTCCCACGTCCACCGAGTCGAGATCCCATCCGAGCCCCGCCGCGAGCGCCCCCACGGCCTGCTCGAAGCCGTGGTGCCCGACGACCTCGCCCCGGCCGCGAGCCGTCGCGAACTCGCGCGTGGTCAAGCCGAGGCCGAACTTCGACAGGATCGCGCCGTAGCGTGACATGTTCGTCCGTCGGCGTATCCGCACCCTCTCCACGCGCTGAGTCAGTACGGTCAGGAGGAGAGGAAGGGTGTCCATCAGGACCCCCGGGTTCGCCCCGCTGCCCAGGACGGTCACGCCGTGCGCCTTGGCCGTGTCGTCGAGCCGTCGGGCCAGATCGGGGTGGCTCCGCCATGGATGGGCCAACTCTTCGCAGATGCTCAGGACGTTGTACGAACACTCCAGCAGCGGCAGCAGGACGTCTGCCGCCCTGTCCAGATCCGAGACGGTCGCCACGATCGCGAGGTCGGCGGCGGGCAGCTCGGCCGGGTCGCTCACGACGACGACACCGTTCGCGACGCCACCGAGGAGCACTCCGAGGTCTTGACCAGCCACGCGGGGGTCCCGGTCCGCCGCTCCCACGATCTCCACGTCCGCGCGCCGTAGCAAGGAAGAAGCGATGGCCCGGCCAGTGGCGCCGAGCCCCACCACGACAGTTCGATTCTTCAACGTCACTCCTCTGGGCGCCCCGGTCGGCCCACCCACGACACGGTGCTCGGCGAAACCGGACTTCGCCGGTGGCGTTTGCCTCGTATCCCACTGTCACAGGCCACGGCCGCGGTGAGAACGACACCGTGCACCGGCCTCCCCCGGGGACGATGCACGGTGCACAGCCCGGCCGCGCCCGCTGCGGCCCATGAGCTGACCGGCGAGTCGCTCAGAGTCGCTCGTAGGCAGCCGGTCGGCGCGCTCGCAGGACGAGGGCCTGCACCGCGCCGGCCACGGCCGAGAGGGCGACGAGCCCGCCGATCACCCAGGCGCCCGTGACGGTGCCGACGAGGAGCGGGAAGTTGGCGACCATCATGCAGACCACACAGGCCAGGCCCAGGAAGGCGACGCCCGGGGCCACGACCGTCCGCCACACCGGCTGCCGCCCGTCGGCGCGCCGGAAGAAGCCGATGACGGCAAGGCTGGTGGCAGCCATCAGCAGGACGACGCCGAGGGTGGCGGCTCCGGAGAACCAGGCGTAGAGGTCCCCGATCGGGTCGAGGCCGAGCCCGGCGACGACAAGCGTCGTGACGAACGCGACCGCCGATGCGACGGCCGAGGACGCCGACGGCGCACGGTGCAAGGGGTGGACGACGCCCAGTGCCCCCGGAAGCGCGCCGGCCCGGGACAGCGCGAACTGGTAGCGCGTCACGACGTTGTGGAAGGCAAGTACGCAGGCGAACTGACTGGTGATCAGGAGTACTTGCATGGTATCGGCCCAGACGGACCCGACGTAGCTCCGCGTCAGCGTGAGGACCAGGCCCTCGGGGTCGGCCTGCGCGGCTCCGACCACGGCGTCGACGCCGGCACCCACCACGATCGCCCACACGGTGAACGCGTAGAAGGCTCCGATCACCAGGATCGCGACGTAAGTCGCCCGCGGGACCGTGGTGTCGGGGTCCTTCGCCTCGTTGCGGAACACGGCCGTCGCCTCGAAGCCGATGAACCCGAAGAGGGCGAACATGACGCCGAGTCCCAGGGAGCCGGTGCCCATGATCGGGGGCGACACCGGCTCGGCCGTCAGGCCGTGGGCGCCGCCGTGGCCCACGATGCCGAGGTCCAGGACCAGGAGCAGCATGGATTCCAGCACCAGCACGGCACCGAGCACCTTGGCGCTCAGTTCGATGTCGCGGTAGCCGAGGAAGGCGATGACGCCCAGCGAGACGAGCGCCCACGCCCACCACGGGGAGCCGACGTCGGCGTACCGCTGGACGACGTTGCTCGTCGCGACGCCGACATAGGCGTTCACCCCGACGAGAAGCAGCGTGTAGGAGAAGAGCGCGAGGGTCGCGGCCGAGAGACCGGGTATCCGGCCCAGCCCCGCCTGGACATAGGCGTAGAAGGCGCCCGCGTTGCGTACCCGTCCGGCCATCAGCGTGAAGCCGACCGCGAAGATCAGCAGCAGCACGGTGGAGAGCGCGAAGTACAGCGGCATCCCCGGGCTGCCGCTCACGACGAAGGCGAGCGGCACCCCGCCGGCCACCAGCCCGAGCGGTGCCGCCGCGGCGACGACCATGAAAACGATCTGCGACACGCCCAGCCCACGGTGGAGCGGGTTGTCCAACCCTGTTTCACCGCCGGGTGCTTCGGCGTGACCTGTCTTGGAGAGGTCGGTCATCGCGACCACCTTTCGGCTCACGGGCCAGTACCGGCTCGTCATGGGTGGATGAAGGAGTGCATGAAGCGGTACGCCTGCGCGAACGAACGGGTGCGGCTCCCACACAGCGGGCTGGGCCAGGGCGGCAGGAGGCGCGTCTTCCCGCCCGAGAAGACTTGGCTTCGTACGGGTTCCGGTTCGTCGGCCGTTTCCACTCGGCCGCGATCGCGGGAGTGACGGGGGCGATTGCCCTTCGGCTCGACACATCCGTGTGGCCCGACGCGCGACGAGGTCGTGAGCACGGCCGGCTCGACCTCCGCGCACGACCTCGACGAGACGTTTAGTAGCACTAAACTCCGGGGGCAAACCTCTATCACGCCGGTCCTGCTGCCGCAACGGCTGCGGCACGACCGGCCTCTGGACGGCCGTCTCCGGCCGGTCGGCTCCCGGAAGGGCCGGGCCGCGGGCTGGACCGGGGCCTCGGCCCGAACGTCGGACACCGTATGGGCGCAGCGGGCCGGCCCTCCTGTGCATCGTGCACCGAGCCGTGTCGAAGGAGGTGCCCGCTGTCGTTCTCGGGGGCGGTCGCGGCTCGCGACAGTGAGGTGACCGCCACAGGAACAGCGAGGAAACGTCATGACAGCTGAGGTGTTGGACGCCGTCGAGGAATTCGACGTGGTGATCATCGGAGCCGGGATCTCCGGGATCGGCGCGGCCACCTATTTCAGCCGGGAGCTCCCCGACAAGTCGCTCGCCGTGCTGGAAGCGCGCGACGACATCGGAGGCACTTGGGACCTGTTCCGCTATCCCGGCATCCGCTCGGACTCCGATCTCCACACGTTCGGATACGCGTTCAAGCCCTGGCGCCACGAAGCCGCGATCGCCGACGCTCCCCTCATCAAGGACTACCTGCACGAGACCGTCGAGGAGAACGGCCTGGAGCGCGTCCTCAAGCTCGGCCACCGGGTCGTCCGCTCGGAGTGGTCCACGGCGGACTCACGGTGGACCCTCACCGTCCAGACGTCGGACCCCGCCACGGGAGCGACCCGGACCAGGACGATCCACGCCGGATGGGTCTTCGCCGCCACCGGCTACTACCGGTACGACGAGGGATTCTCACCGGAGTTCCCGGGGCGGGACGACTTCGAGGGCCGGATCGTCCATCCGCAGCACTGGCCGGAGGACCTCGACTACGGCAGCAAGAAGGTCGTCGTCATCGGCAGCGGCGCGACCGCGATCACGCTGGTGCCGGCCATGACCACCGGGGCGGGCGCCGCCCGGCACGTGACGATGCTGCAGCGCACCCCCACCTACGTCATGGCGCTCCCCCGTGTCGACAGGGTCGCCCTGGCGCTCACGAAGCTGCTCGGAGAAGAGCGCGGGTACGCCATGACGCGGTTCAAGAACATCTGGACCGAACACGCCGTCGTCAAGGGCCTACGGGCCTTCCCCAAGGCCGGGCGGGCGTTCATCCGGCGAGAGAACGTCAAGCGCCTTCCCAAGGGCTTCGACGTCGACAAGCACTTCAACCCGCCGTACAACCCGTGGGACCAACGGCTGTGCGTGGCACCGGACGGGGACTTCTTCGACGCGATCAAGGAAGGAAGGGCCTCCGTCGTCACCGATGCCGTGGCGCGTTTCAGCAAGCGCGGAATCGTCCTGGCGTCGGGCGAGGAACTGGAAGCCGAGGTCATCATCACCGCCACGGGGCTCAACCTGCGGCTCTTTGACGGCATGCCCATCGTGGTGGACGGGCGCCAGATCGACATCGCGGACGCGCTCTGTTACCGCGGCATGCTGCTGAGCGGGATCCCGAACTGGGCGATGGCGATCGGCTACACCACCTCGTCCTGGACGCTCAAGGTGAGCCTGATGTGTCGCTACTTCATCGACCTGGTCCGGCACATGGACTCCCGCGGGTACGACACGGTGGTTCCGGTCGCGCCGTCGGGAACGAATCGCAGGCCCGTCATGGACCTTCAGGCCGGGTACGCCAAGCGCGGCGAGAAGCTCCTGCCCAAGCAGGGCCCCGAGAAGCCCTGGCGGATGGCGATGTCCTACCCCGAGGACGCCAGGGCGCTCCGCGGCCCGGTGGCCGACGAGAACCTCGAGTTCGGCACCCGTCGGAGGGCCGCCGCGCAGTCGTCCGACGGGCGGCGAGCCACCCATGCCTGAGACGAGCCCCGACCGGTACGCGACTCTGCCGTCCGGGATGACGATCTGCTTCCGGGAACACGGCGCCAAGGACGACCCCGCGATGCTGCTCATCGCGGGGCTGGGCGAAGACCTCACCTTCTGGTCCGACTCGTTCGTCGGCTCGCTCGTCACCCGGGGTTTCCGGGTCGTCGCGATCGACAACCGGGACGTCGGTAAGTCGACGTTCGTCGCCGCTCCCCCTCCCGGGCTGTGGCGTCAGATCGCGGCGCGTCCGCGCGGCGACGCGTACGCGCTGGCTGACATGGCCGAGGACGGCATCGGCGTGCTCGACCATCTCGGGATCTCGCGGGTGCACCTGGTGGGGCGGTCGATGGGCGGGATGATCGCGCAGACGATCGCGGCCGCGGCGCCCGAGCGCGTGATGTCGCTGACCTCGCTCTACTCGACCACGGGGGCGAAGAAGGTGGGCCGGCCGGCTCTGTCGACGATCCGGCTCCTCGCCGCCCCGCCTGCGAGGAACAGAACGGCGGCGGTCCGTGCTCACCTGCGACTCACCCGGCATGTCGCGGGAACGGACCATCCCATCGACGACGCGGCCGAGGCCGTCATCGCGGCTCGTGGGTGGGATCGCAGCGCCGGTGAGCCGGCAGCCGGCACGGCGCGTCAGATCCAGGCGATCCAGCGTTCCGGAGACCGGACGGCCGATCTGAGCAGGATCACGGCCCCGACCCTGGTCATCAACGGCGATCGGGACCCGCTGGTCGACCCGAGTGGTGGCGCCGCGACAGTCCGGGCGATCCGCTCAGCGCAGCACGTGGTCATCCCTGGCATGGGTCACCACATCCCCGAGGCCCTCGTCGACCCCATCACGACCTACGTCTCGCAGCACGCGAACCGCGTGGGTGAAGGAGGAAGCCATGTCCGGATCTCGTGAGCCCCGCACCAAGGGCACCACGGTGGACGTCGTGGTCGTCGGTGCCGGTTTCGCAGGACTGAGCGCTGCCGAGCGGTTGGTGAGCACGGGACGGTCCGTCGTGGTCGTGGAAGGCCGCGACCGGGTCGGAGGGCGTTCGCTGTCCGGCGAGGTGGCGGGCGTGAAGGTCGACCTCGGAGCGACGTGGGTGGCACGGCGCCACACCGCCGTCCGGGACCTGGCGAGCCGGATGGGGTGTACCACGACCGACCAGTTCGCCCAGGGCCGCAACGTGCTGTGGATGACGGGGCGGCGTCGCACCTACAGCGGCACCATTCCCAAGGTCTCCCCCTTGGCCCTGGTGGACATGGCCCGTATGCAGACGGCGGTGAACAAGCTGGTCGCGACCATCGATGTCGACGCCGCCTGGGAGACGCCCGGGGCCGGCCGGCTCGACGCCATCTCGTTCGGCGAGTGGCTCGACCGGAAGAACGCGCTCCCCAGCACCCGCGCGCTGATGACCGTCATCAGCAAGGTGCAGTGGGGATGCACCCCGGGCGACGTCTCCTTGCTGCACGCGCTGCGCTACATCCGCTCGGCGGGCGGACTCGACCACATGCTGGACGTCGACGGCGGTCAGCAGCAGGACCGGATCGTCGAGACCACCCAGGAGATCGCCAAGCGGGTGGCGGATCGGCTCGGCGACCGCGTGCGCCTGGAGACACCGGTGCAACGCATCACCCAAGACGACGACGGCGTCACCGTCAGCACCGATTCCGGCGAGATCCATGCCCGGTACGCGATCGTCACGGCCTCGCCGGCGCACCGCGCCGCCATCGAGTTCGACCCCTCACTGCCCGAGCGGGGCGAAGGGCTCACCCGAACCTGGCGCATGGGCGTGCTGAGCAAGGCGTTCGTGGCCTACGAGAAGCCGTTCTGGCGGGCCGAGGGATTCTCCGGTGAGGCGGTGACCGACACCGGAACCGTGTTCATCACCTTCGACGTGTCCCCCGCCCCCGGCGGACCGGGCGTGCTGATGGCCTTCTGCGATCCGCGCGTCTTCGACGGCTTCGGCCCCGAGACCCGGCGCGACCGGGTCGTCCAGCAGCTCGCCGACCTCTACGGTCCGCAGGCCCACGCCCCGATCGACTACGTGGATCACCGCTGGGGAGCGGAGCCCTTCGCCCCGGGCGGCCCCAATCCCGCGGTCGCCCCCTATGCGACCACGAGCTTCGGCAAGGCGCTGTCCGAGCCTCACGGGCGCGTCCACTGGGCCGGCAGCGAGACCGCCGGGGAATGGTCCGGAACCATGAACGGCGCGGTTCTGACGGGCCAGCGCACCGCGGAGAGCATCGTCACCCTCCTGGCCCGCGACGTCCGAGAGGGGGCGTCCCGATGAGGGAGACGCTGTTCCTGCTGGCCGACCTGTGGATGATCTTCGCCGGTTACTTCTACGGCTGGAAGTTCATCCGCCGCTACGGCAACTACCTCCTGGGCCTCGAATGGATGGTCGTCGCGACGTCGGGCACCAACTTCCTGCTCTGGTCACTGCTCGGCGCCAAGAGCGACAGCGTCCTGTACGACGTGGCGTACTTCCTCGACGCCTTCTCCAGATCGATCGGCATCACGCTCATTCTGATCATGGGCCTGATGAAGGTCACCCACCGCTACAAGCCGAGCCTCGGCGTCGACGTCGCCGTGTTCGGAGTCGCGACCGTGGCCGGTCTCTTCCTCCGGCAGTTCCACGGCGCGGACCTGCACACCGGCGGCATCGCGTTCTGGGTCGCCGTGTTCTACGTGGCTGCCAACCTCCTCACGGCGGTCTTCCTCGGGTACTTCGCCAACCGGCTCTGGAAGGCGGGCGAAAAACGGCTCGCGATCTGGACCGGCCTGGTCACCACCGCCGGAACGACCATCGCGTTGACCTACGACTTCTTCCCCCTGCCATTCGACGACGCGGACCGCACGATCTTCTACACCGCCGCACTGGCGACGTGGGGCACCCAGGGATTCGTCTACTTCCGTGCCTACCGCGCGCTGCACGACCACAACGCGGCCCTTGACGCGAACCCGGTCCGCACGACCGGAACCCTCGCATGAACCCCGAGAACGAAGAAGGAGTCAGCATGGCGAAGAGGCACGTGTACGCGGTGGTCGACCCCGCCAGCGGAAAGCTGGTCAAGGAGTACCCGACCGCGACGGACGAGGTCGTGGCGGGGGCCGTCGACGCGGCGGCGGAAACCTACGCGCAGTGGTCGAGGCGGACTTCCGTGGAACAGCGCGCCCAGCTGCTGAACACCGTCGCCGCCCTCCACGACGAGCGCGGCGCGCAACTTGCCGAGATCATCCATCGGGAGATGGGCAAGCCGGTGGACGAGGCCGTCGCGGAGGTCGAGTTCAGCGCCTCGATCTACAGGTACTACGCAGAGAACGCGGAGAAGTTCCTCGCCGACGAACCGATCGAGCTCCTCGAAGGAGAGGGCACCGCTCTCGTCCGTCGCCAGCCGGTCGGCGTGCTGCTGGGGATCATGCCCTGGAACTACCCGTACTACCAGGTGGCCCGGTTCGCCGCGCCCAACCTCGCGCTGGGCAACACCATCGTGCTCAAGCACGCGTCGCAGTGTCCGGAGTCGTCCGAGGCGCTCCAGCATCTGTTCACGGACGCGGGCTTCCCCCGGGGCGCCTACGTCAACGTCCACGCCACCGGCGAGCAGATCGCTCGGGCCATCGCGGACCCCAGGGTGCAGGGCGTCTCCTTCACCGGTTCGGAGCGGGCCGGCGCGGAGGTCGCCGAGAAGGCCGGGCGCAGCCTCAAGAAGGTGGTGCTCGAGCTGGGCGGCTCGGATCCCTTCATCGTGCTGTCGACCGACGACCTCGACGCCACGGTCCAGGCGGCGGTCGAGACGCGGTTCGAGAACACCGGGCAGGCGTGCAACGCCGCGAAGCGCTTCATCGTCGCCGAGGACCTCTACGACGCCTTCCTCGACAAGTTCACCGAGAAGGTGCTCGCCCTGACCGACGGGCTGACGCCGCTCTCCTCGGTCGCCGCCGCCGAGTACCTCGAGGAGCAGGTCGAGCGAGCCGTCGCCGACGGGGCGACCTTCGTCTCCGCACGACAGCGCGAAGGAGCGTACTTCCCGCCCGGCGTTCTGACGGGCGTCTCGCCGACGTCGGCGTCGGCCGCCGAGGAGTTCTTCGGCCCCGTGGCGACCGTCTACCGCGTCGGATCCGAGGACGAGGCCGTCGAGCTGGCGAACGGAACCCCGTACGGGCTGGGCTCCTACGTGTTCACGACGGACACCGAGCAGGCGCTGCGCGTCGCCGACAGGATCGACGCCGGCATGGTCTTCGTCAACGGCGTCGGCCTCGAAGGCGCGGAACTGCCTTTCGGCGGGGTGAAGCAGTCCGGTTTTGGCCGCGAACTGGGGCGGGCCGGAATCGACGAGTTCGCCAACAAGAAGCTCATCCGCACCGCCCGGACGTGATCGCCGCACCGCGCAGAAGGAAGACCGCCATGACCATCGAATTCGACGCCGCTGTCTTCAGGACGCCGAACGAACCACTGACCATCGAACGAGTGAATCTTCCCTCGACGCCTCCGCCCGGCGAGGTGCTGGTGCGGCTCAAGGCGAGCGGAGTGTGCCACAGCGACCTGCACGTGCTCGTGGGCGACTGGGAGGTCCCTTCGCCGATGATCCTCGGCCACGAAGGGGCCGGGATCATCGAAAGCGTCGGCGAAGGTGTCACGACCCTGAGCAAGGGCGACCACGTCGTGCTGTCCTGGACGCCTTCATGTCGCCGCTGCCGCTACTGCATCAGCGGCAGGCCCGTCCTGTGTGACATGGTCAGCGAACACTCGGCGAACCACCTCTCGTTCGACGGCCGGACCCGGATCACGTCCGTGGACGAGGGCGACGTCTACAGCTTCGCGGGCCTCGGAACGTTCGGCCAGTACACCCTCGTGCCCGAGTCCGCCGCGATCGCGATCCGGGACGACGCCCCGTTCCCGCAGTCGGCATTGGTCGGATGCGCCGTCACCACCGGCGTCGGCGCGGCCGTCAACACGGCCGGCGTGCGGCCGAGCGACACCGTGCTGGTCCTCGGCTGCGGAGGCGTCGGGCTGAACGCGATCCAGGGGGCCCGGCTCGCAGGCGCCCGGAGGATCATCGCCGCGGACATCTCCGACGAGAAGCTCGAGCAGGCACGCGTCTTCGGTGCGACCGACCTGATCAACAGCGCCCGCGAGAATGTCGCCGACAGGGTGCACCAACTCACCGACGGACGCGGC
The DNA here is from genome assembly GCF_003947455.1 of Streptomyces sp. WAC 04229. Taxonomy (GTDB): domain Bacteria; phylum Actinomycetota; class Actinomycetes; order Streptomycetales; family Streptomycetaceae; genus Streptomyces. Next base: position 29,799 of record NZ_QHJH01000004.1, read on the forward strand.
GTGGAGATCGCCATCGAGGCCATCGGACTGCCCCGCACCATCGAGTCCGCCTACGAGGTCCTGGCCCGAGGCGGCACGGCGGTAGTCGCCGGGCAAGTGGCGGACGGCATGAGGATCTCCATCGACCCCTTCGTCATGTCCGATCAGGAACTGTCGCTCATCGGCTCGAACTACGGCTCCAGCAAGCCGGATTCCGACTTCCCCATGCTGATCGACCACTACATGAACAACCGCATCGACCTGGACTCCCTCGTGACGAGCGAGATCGGTCTCCAGGACATCAACGAGGCGTTCGACCAGATGAAGCGCGGCATCGGCATCCGCTCGGTGATCACGTACTGAAAGGCAGGGGCGATCCCATGGCCCTGGAATCATCACGCTCGGCTTTCGAGCGAGCCCGCCGCAGCGTCGGCGGGGGTGTGGGGTCGGGCCTGCGCGCCGCGATGCCTCCCCATCCGCTCTTCGTGCGGGAGGCGCGGGGCGCGTACGTCTGGGACCTGGACGGCGACCGGTACGTCGACTACGTGATGGCCTGGGGCCCGCTCGTCCTCGGTCACGGCGACCCGCGCGTGGTGTCCGCCGTGACGCAGGTGGCGGCGAAGATGCAGGTCGTCGGCACCGGCCACCCGCTCGAGTACCTCGCGGCGGAAGCGGTTCTCGAGGCCGTGCCGCACGGCGAGCGACTGCTGTGGAGCAACACGGGGACCGAGGCGGTGCAGGTGGCGCTGCGCCTCGCGCGCGCCGCCACCGGGCGGCGCCGCGTCCTCAAGTTCGCGAAGAGCTACCACGGCTGGCACGACACCGTGTACGCCGGGATGTCCGAGGACGACTGCGACCGCCCCGCAACCCCCGGTGGACCGGGACAGTCGGCAAGCGTCCTCGACGACCTGGTCGTGGCGCGCTTCAACGACGTACAGCTGGCCGAGCGCCTGCTGGGCGAGGCCGTCGAGCGCGACATCGCGGCCGTACTGGTCGACCCGGTGATGAGCAACGCAGGCGTCGAAGTACCCTCACCGCAGTTTCTGTCGACGCTGCGAACCCTCTGCGACCGGCACGGTGTCGTCCTCGTCTTCGACGAGGTGATCGCCGGGTTCAGGATCGCACGGGGCGGGGCGGCCGAGAAGTACGGTGTGCTGCCCGACCTGTCCGTCTTCGGGAAGGCGATGGCCGGCGGCTTCACCCAGAGCGCCGTCGTCGGCCGGGCCGAACTGGTCGATCAGGTGACGGCCGGCGTCGTGCACGCCGGAACCTTCAACGCCAACCCGGTCGCACTGGCAGCCGTGACGGCGACGATGCGCGTCCTGGCCGATCCCTCGGTGTATGAGCTGCTCGAACGGACCTCGTCCGAGTTCGAAGCCCTCGTCGGCGGCGCTCTCGGTTCATCTGCCGACTTCGGCTGCTTCAACCGGGTCGGCTCGCTCCTCCAGTACGTCCCCGCCGGTGGAGCCACCGGACTCCACGGGACCAGCGGGCTCTGGACCGTGATCCTCGAAGAGATGCTGCGTCAAGGCTTCCTGTTCATGCCGTCCGGCAAGGTCTTCATCAGCACGGCACACACCGCCGCCGACATCGAGGCGACGGCCGAGGTCCTCGACCGGCTGCTGCGACGGTTGTGACGTCCGCATCCAGCCGCGTGCAATCCCCACCCGCTCCGGGCCAGGCCGCGTGTTCAGTTCCCCCGCGGCCTGGCCCGGCCCACCTTCCCGGAAGACACCATGCTGAACCTCTCGGTCCTGCTCGAGGACTCCGCCCGCACACACCCGGACCGGGACGCCGTCGTCCTCGGCACGACCCGCCTCACCTACGCCCAGGTCGAGGCCGCCGCCAACCGGGTCGCCAACCTCCTGGTCGACCGCGGCATCTGGCCCGGCGACAAGGTCGCGCTCAGCTGTCCGAACGTGCCCTGGTTCCCCATCGTCTACTACGGGATCCTCAAGGCCGGCGCCGTCGTCGTACCGCTCAACATCCTGCTCAAGAGCCGGGAGATCGCCTACCACCTGACCGACTCGAAGGCGAAAGCGTACTTCTGCTTCGAGGGGGACGCGGGCCTGCCGATGGGTGCGGAGGGACACGCCGGGTTCACCGAGACCGCGGGCTGCGAGCACTTCTTCCTTGTCACCGCCGATCCCGAGGCGCACAGTCCGATCGAAGGCGTCGAGACCATGGGCGCCGCGCTGCAGGGCAGCGCGACGACGTTCGACAGCATGGGGACCACGGGGGACGACCCGGCTGTGCTGCTCTACACGAGTGGTACGACAGGACAGGCGAAGGGTGCCGAACTCAGCCACGCCAACCTGGTTCTCAACGCCCTGGCGTGCAACCGGCTGTTGGACAACCGTCCCGCCCTGGACACCCACTTGGTCGTACTGCCGCTGTTCCACTCCTTCGGCGCGACCGTGCAGATGAACGCCGGCTTCTCGACGGCGAGCACCCTGGTGTTGTTGCCACGGTTCGACGCCCGGCAGGCGGTCTCTCTGATGCAGCGGGAGGAGATCACCTTCTTCGCGGGCGTTCCCACCATGTGGTGGGGCCTGTTGCAGGCGCTCACCGACGATGTCGACGTCGCGAGGATCGCGAAGAACCTGCGAGTAGGCGTCTCCGGCGGAGCCTCTCTCCCTGCCGAGATCATCAAGCAGGTCGGGGAGCGTCTGGGGGTCCGGGTTCTGGAGGGCTACGGCCTCTCCGAGACTTCTCCGGTGGTGACCTTCAGCGATCCGGCGCGAGAGCCACGGCCCGGCTCCATCGGCGTGCCGGTCTGGGGCGTGGAGCTCAAGCTCGTCAACTCGGACTGGTCGGAGGTCGAGGACGACGGCACGGGCAGCGTCATCGGGGAGATCGCGGTCAAGGGCCACAACGTGATGAAGGGTTACCACGGCCGCCCCCAGGCCACCGCCGAAGCAGTCAGGGACGGCTGGTTCCGCACCGGCGACCTCGCCCGCAGGGACAAGGACGGCTTCTACTACATCGTCGACCGGGCGAAGGACCTGATCATCCGCGGCGGCTTCAACGTGTACCCGCGTGAGATCGAGGAGGTCCTGATGACGCACCCCGCGATCAGCCTGGCTGCGGTCGTCGGCGTGCCGCACGAGAGCCACGGCGAGGAGATCAAGGCGTTCGTCATCCTCGACCGCGGCGCCGAGGCCCGTCCCGAGGAGCTGATCGCCTGGGGCAGGGAGCAGATGGCCGGCTACAAGTACCCGCGCATCGTGGAGATCGTGCAGACCCTGCCGATGACGTCCACCGGAAAGATCCTCAAGCGCGAACTCACGTGACCGGCACGCCAAGCGCATGGACACGGGTGGGAAGGACGGCAGATGACAGTGGACGAGGGCCGGTGGCGGGGCACGTTCCCCGGCGGGTTCGGTACGGGGACGGGCGCGGCCCCCGACTCGCTCGTGGCCGCCTGGAAGGCACGCGTGGCGAGGAACCCGGACGGCACAGCGCTCCGATTCTTCGACGGTGCTCTGTCCGCGCGGGAGGTGGACGCGGCGTCGGACGCCCTGGCCGCAGCGTTCCAGGCCCGCGGAACCGGTCGGGGTGATCGGGTCGGCGTGTACCTGCAGAACCTTCCGCAGTACGCGCTGGTGCTGCTGGCCCTGTGGAAGCTGGGGGCCACGGCACTGGGGCTCAATCCGATGTACCGGCGTCAGGAGCTGCGCCGGATCGTCGACGACTCCGGGGCGGTCGGGGTCGTCTGTGCGGACTCGGACGTCCACGAGACGCTCGGCACGCTGGCGGGGAGCACGGTCCGATGGCTGGTCAGCACGTCGGCATTGGATTACCAGTCGAGGAACGATCCGCGGGTCTTCATGACGACGGAGCGTCACGCTCCGGCACCGGACGGCGACCTGGCGGCCCTGATCGGCGAGTTCGAGGGCCGCAGCCCTTCACCCGTGGAGCTGACCCGCGACGACGTCGCGTTCCTGACGTACACCTCGGGAACCACGGGGCCGCCGAAGGGTGCCATGAACACCCACGGCAACGTCCTGAGCGTGGTGGCGACGTGCGCGTCGTGGATGGGTGTGAGCGACGGTGACGTCGTGCTCGCCATGGCCCCGCTGTTCCACATCACGGGCGCGGTGGTCAACGCGACGATCTCCCTGCTCACCGACACCACGCTCGTCCTCACGGGGCGGTTCCACCCCGCAGTAGCCCTGGACGCCTTCGCCGAGCACGGGGTGACCTACACCATCGGCTCCATCACCGCGTACAACGCCCTCTACGAGCTGCCGCAGGCCGGACCGGAGCACTTCGCGTCGGTGAAGGCCCTGTACTCCGGCGGCGCGCCGATCCCCCCGGCCACAGTCGAGCGGTTCCAGGAGCGATTCGGCGTCTACCTCCACAACGGCTACGGGATGACCGAGACGACGTCCGCCGTCATCGCCGTGCCTCCGGGGGACAGGGCCCCCGTGCATCCGCCGAGCGGCACGCTCTCCATCGGCAAGCCCCTGCCGCACCTCACCGCGCGCGTCGTGGACCCGCACGGCAATCCGGTGCCGAGCGGGGAACAGGGCGAACTGGAGTTGAGCGGGCCGCAGGTGGTGCCCGGCTACTGGGAAAAGCCCGAAGTCACCCGCCAGACGATGCCGGAGGGCCGGCTCCGTACCGGTGACGTAGCCGTCATCGACGAGGAGGGCTGGGTCTACCTGGTGGACCGGCTCAAGGACCAGATCAACGTGTCCGGTTACAAAGTCTGGCCGCGCGAGGTCGAGGACGCTCTGTACGAGCACCCGTCGGTGCTGGAGGCCGCGGTCGTCGGGCAGCCGGACGCGTACCGCGGTGAGACCGTCGTCGCCTACGTCTCGCTCAAGGCGGGCCTGACCGCCGCGGCGGAGGAGCTGATCGCCTTCGCCCGGGATCGTCTGGCCGCCTACAAGTGTCCCCGCGAGGTCCATTTCCTCGCCGACCTGCCCAAGACGCAGAGCGGCAAGATCCGGCGTGCCGAACTACGCCGCATCGACGTCGCCGGACCGGTACCACCCTCCACGGACTGATCGTTGTGCTCTTCCCTGGAGCAGCACCATCACCGCCGTCGGCAAGGAGGTGGCCGCCGACCGCCCCCTGCGGTGTCCGGGCGTGCCTACCGACATCGCCTCCACCGTGGCGTACCTGGCCTCGGAGGACTCCTCCTGGGTCACCGGCCACATCCTCACCGTCGACGGCGGCCTCACGGTCGACGGCGGCACCGCGTGACGACCGCGCCCATCCGACAAAGGACATCCATGACTTTCCCTCACCTTCCGCCGGAGATCGCGGAGCTGCGTGAGCGCACTCACCGGTTCGTTCGCGAGGTCGTCATAGACGCCGAGCCCGCACCGGGCGGACGTCTCGACCAGACCACCCGTGACCGGCTGCAGGCCGCGGCGAAGGAGGCCGGTGTCTTCGCGCCGCTCGTGCCGACGGAGTACGGCGGACAGGGCCTGCCCATCGAGCACTGGTCACCGATCCTGCAGGAGGCCGGCTACTCGCCGATCGGTCCCGTGGCGCTCAACTGCATGGCACCCGACGAGGGGAACATGCACATGCTCAACCTCATCGCGACCCAAGAGCAGAAGAAGCACTACCTCGCGCCCCTGGCGGCCGGGGACGTCCGGTCCTGCTTCGGCATGACCGAGCCCCACCCCGGAGCGGGATCCGACCCGGCGGCGCTGCGGACCACAGCCGTGCGCACCGACGGCGGCTGGATCATCGACGGCCACAAGCGGTTCACCAGCGGGGCTGTCGGTGCCGGGTTCTGCATCGTGATGGCGCGAACGCCGGCCGTCGACGGCTCCCCCGAAGGGGCCACCATGTTCCTCGTAGACATGACGAACCCCGGAATCCGGGTCGGCGAGGCGATCCACACCGTCGACCGCTCCATCGACGGCGGTCACCCGCACCTCCACCTGGAAGACTGCTTCGTTGCCGACGACGCGGTGCTCGGCGAGGTGGGACTGGGATTCCGGTACGCGCAGGTACGGCTCGGACCCGCACGTCTCACACACTGCATGCGGTGGCTGGGGCTGGCGCGGCGGGCGCACGACATCGCGCTGGACCGGGCCGCGCGGCGTGAGCTGTTCGGCGGCCCGATCGACTCGCTCGGCCTGGCGCAGCACCTCATCGCCGAGTCGGTGATCGACATCGAGACCTCCGACGCGGTCATCGCCAAGACCGCGGCTCTGCTGCACAGTGACCCGAAGGCGGGTTCGGCGATGTCGTCGGTGGCGAAGGTGCACTGTTCGGAGGCGGTCTTCCGGGTGGTCGACCGTGCCGTCCAGATCTGCGGAGGGGACGGGGTCTCCGACGGGCTTCCACTGGCGCAGTACCTCAACGAGGTCCGCCCGTTCCGGATCTACGACGGCTCCAACGAGACCCACCGGTGGGCCATCGCCCGCCGGGCATCGGCCGGCCGCAGCGCAGCGGTCCAGGCCGGTGAGCGGTACCGGGGCGACGCTGTCGTGGGCCGGAACGGAGGCTCGTGATGCACACCGTCCCCGAAGGCGTGGAGGTCGTCGCGAGCTGGGAGAGTTCCCGTCACCTCGACAGCCCGCCGCTCCTCGTCCTCGACGCGGTCGCCGGCTTCCTCGACGCACACGGCATCGGCAGCGGCCCGCTCGCGTGGCAGAGCATCGGCGACGGCCACTCCAACATCACCTACCTGCTCCACCGAGGCAACGAGTGCGTCGTCCTACGCCGTGGACCGCGCCCGCCGCTGCCCAAATCGACGCACGACATGGTGCGCGAGGCCCGCATCCAGAGGATCCTCGACGGCCCCGGGGTGCCGGTGCCGGAGATCGTCGCGGTATGCGAGGACGCGTCGCTGCTGGGGGTGCCGTTCTACCTCATGTCCCGGCTCGACGGGATCGTCATCACCGACACGATCCCATCCCGCCTCTCCCCCGCCGAACAGCGCCGGGCCACCGGCGAGGCGGTCGTCGACACCCTCGTCGCCCTGCACAGCATCGACGTGACCGGAGCGAAACTAGCCTCCCTGGGCTTCCCCGAGGGCTATCTCCGGCGCCAGGTCGACAGGTTCCACGGGTTGTGGGAGGTCAACACCACACGCAGCCTGCCCGCGGTGGAGCGTATCGGGGACTGGCTCGGCCGTAACCTCCCGACGAGCCAGGCGGCATCGGTGGTGCACGGCGACTACCGCATGGGCAACCTCATGTTCGCACCCCAGGCGCCGGCCAGGGTCCTCGCGATCCTGGACTGGGAAATGGCCACGCTCGGTGACCCGCTCGCGGACCTGGGCTACCTCACCGCCACCTACTCCGAGGCCGGCAGCCCTGCCACCCCGCTCGAACTCACCCGGGTGACACGGTCGCCCGGCTACCTCACCCGGCGCCAACTGGCAGAGCGCTACGAGTCCCGCACGGGCCTCGATCTGACCCCGCTGCCCTGGTACCAGACCCTCGCACTGTGGAAGGCAGCGATCTTCTGCGAGGCCATCTACACCCGCTGGCAGCGTGGGGAGCGTCCCCACGACAAGACCTTCGGGCCGTCGCTCGAAACGGGTGTCCCCCGACTGCTGGAGCAGGCGGGGCGATACGCCGGCCTGACGGCGACCACTCGCCGCTGACACCACACGCGTCCCGGTACGGCCACCCGAATCCAACGCTCGTCCTCAACGGCTGCGACCGTCTCCACGACCCGTCGCGCTGTGTCCGTCTTCCCTTATCTTCAGAGAGAGATCTCGTGCCCTCCGCTTCCTCCCGGCATTCATCCCGTGACACACGAGTGCTGGTCACTGTCAACGCCCTGCCGCTCGCCGTAGGTGTCCTGCTCTCCTGCTCCACAACCCTCGGTGAGGTCTCCGTGTACGGACGCCTCACCCTCGGCACGGCGTGGGCGCTCACGCAGCTCCTCGTCCTCGTCGGCGGGACGTGGTGGTACGAGAGCCGGGCCGCGTCCTCGTGCGAGCCTGCCCCGGCGACGACCGCTGCCTCTCGTTCGGTCGGGGGCACGTGGTGACGACGTACCTCCTGAGCGCCGGCTCGCCCGACCTCATCGGCTCCGCCGCGAGGGGCGCGGTCATCACCGCCTTCTTCGTCTTCATCGGCCTCTGCCTCCTGTGGGTCTTCACCCTCGCCACTCAGGACGACGATCCGGAACGCCTCTACGTCGCCGGCCGGTCTCTCCCGCCCGTCTTCAACGGCGTCGCGATGGCCGGGGAACAGATCACGGTCGTCATCCTGGTCTCGTTGCCGGGAGCGATCGCCCTGTTCGGGTACGACGGTGTCTCGACCGCCGTCGACAGTGCCCTCGCACTCGGTGTCTTCCTGCTCCTCGCCTCCAGGATTCGCGCGACCCGCCGCTACACCCTCGGTGAGCTGTTCGCCCTGCGTGCCGAGGGACCGGGAACGCGGATCGCCGGTGCGGTGGTGACGCTGTGCATCGCCATACCCCTGCTCATGGTCCAGCTGCGGGCCGGCGGCATCACCGCCGCACTTCTGATCGGCATGCCGACCGAGACGGCCCAAGTGGTGTGCACGGTACTGATGGGATTCCTCATCACATGCTTCGCAGGAGTGGCGGATCTGCGCGGCACCAGTTTCATACAGGTCGCCAAGGTGCCCATAGCCCTGGCGACGCTCGCCGCACTGACCCTGCTGGCGCTCCGCCTGTTCGACTGGAGTCCTGAATCGCTGCTGTCGGCCGCCATGGACAAGAGCATGTCGCCGGATGACTACCTCAGCCCCGGGCTGTGGGCGCACACCGCCGACTTCGGTCCGCTCGGCACGATCAGCGACCACATCGTCGTCGTCCTCGGCACCGCGATGATGCCCCACCTGCTCCTGCGGGTCAGCGCCAGTCGGGACGCGTCCGCCGCGCGACGCTCATCGAGCGTCGCCGTAGGGCTGACCGGCCTCTTCTACCTGCTCCTGATCACGGCCGGTGTCGCCGCTGCCGCGGTGGTGGGCAGCGGACAGATCGGGGTCGTCGACGTGAAGGGGCAGGGAGCCCCGATCCTCCTGGCATCGGAGGTCCTCCCCCACCACTCCACGGGCCGGGTCGTGGTCATCGTCCTCGTGGCCTGTGTCGCCTTTCTCGCCGTCCTCACAGCCGTGGCGAGCGTGACCTTCGCCGCCGCCGTCTCCGTGGCCCGCGACCTGTTCGGGCAGAAGGGCCGCTCCAGGATCGGCATCGGAGAGCCCGCCGTCATGCGACTGTCCGTTGTCGCGCTCTGCGTCGTCAGCCTTCTCCTCGCCACCGCCCTGTACCGCTACCCCATTGAATTCCTCCTCGCCTTCTCGCTGAGTCTCGCGGCCACCTGTGTGTTCCCCGCACTCGTCTACTCCTTCCTGTGGACCGGCTTCAACCGCCGAGGGCTTCTGTGGCTCGTCTACGGAGGGCTGTCCCTCTGCGCACTCCTGACCCTCACCTCCCCCGCGGTGTCCGGGACGAAGTACGCGCTGTTGCCGGAGCAGGACTTCAACCTGATCCCGCTTCACACCCCCGGGCTGATCTCCGTCCCGGCAGCCTTCCTCCTCGGATGGCTCGGCAGCGCGCGGCCGTGGGAGGGGGCCGCACGAACCCGGCGCACGGCGTTGAGGGAGGCACGGAGTCATGACAGGCGCCGGCTCCTGACTCGACAACCGCGGGAGAGCGGCGCCGCGCCGGCGTGTGCATCGTGCACCGCGCCCGAGCAAGGCAGGTGCTCGCTGTCGTTCTCGACGGCGGTCGTGGCTGGCGAAAGTAGCGCCACCAACCACGGGAACAGCAAGGACATTGAGGGAGAGAAGGCACATGACCACACAGAAGCAGCGTCAGACCCTTACGTCGGTGGAGACTGACACGCCGACGGACGAGATCCTCACGCTCCTGACCCGCGACGGAGGCGTCGTCGTCAGGAACTTCCTGACGAACGAGCAGATGAACCGCTTCAACGCCGAGATCGAGCCGCCGCTGCAGGCTCTTCGCCCCGGCTCGACCCACGAGAACGAAATGGTGGCCGCGTTCCACGGCAGCAACACCAAGCGACTCACCAACCTGGTCACGCACAGCGCCACGTTCCGCAACGAGATCCTCGAGCACTCCCTGGTCCACGAGGTCTGCGACCGGACCTTCCTCCCGGAGTCGGGCACGTACTGGATGACCACCGCGCAAGTGATCGAGATCGGCCCCCGCAGCCAGGCGCAGATGCTGCACCGGGACTTGGAGAACTGGTTCCCTTTCATCGGGATGGGGCCCGACGGTCCAGAGGTCACCCTCAACTTCCTGATCGCCCTGACCGACTTCACGGAGGAGAACGGAGCCACCCGAGTCATCCCCGGGAGCAACCACTGGAGCGACTTCGAGGATCGCGGAACTCCTGAGCAGACAGTTCCCGCGATTATGAACGCCGGAGACGCCCTTCTGTTCAGCGGCAAGACCGCGCACGGAGGCGGCGCGAACCAGACCGGCGACGAGTACCGGCGGGCCCTGGCCTTCGCCTTCAATCCGGGCTTCCTCACCGGCGAGGAAGCGTACCCCTTCCTGGTCGGCATGGAGGTCGCGAAGACGCTCTCGCCGCGTGTCCAGCGCATCCTCGGGTTCCGGTCCCAGTACCCGAAGGGCTCGCCCGGCCTGTGGCAGGTCGACTACGCCGACCTGGGCGACTACCTCGGTCTCTGAGGACCGACCCGAGCAACTCACGGGCCCGGGCCGCGCACGGGACCGCACGCGAGGGCGAGCAGTTTCCGCCAGTCGACCGGGGGCGCTGGTGGCGGTGCGCCGGGGCGGTCGCGTGGCAGCAGCACCCGTAGCGCGCGGGGCCGTACCGAGCACACGACCGGTGTGCGCAGCCACAGCGCCTCCCCGTCAACCGCCACCGGAATTTGCGCCTCCTGACCGCCCCCCGTGTCTGGGGACTGCGGGCCCCCGGCCGTAACCTCGACCCGCCGCGCGGTCGTCACGGTGAGCCCCGGCGCCTGTGAGCCCCACAGGGCCAGCTGTGCCGCCTGGGCCGCGTTCGCCACCCTGATCCCGATCACGCCCAGCTCCCCGTCATCGAGCACGGGCCGGCGCCCGCCGCCGCTCAGTTCGTCGGGCGAAGCGTACGGATTGTTGCTGATCAACAGCGCCTGTTGGTCCGCGAGCCGGGTACCGTCCGCGCGCGCGTCGAGTCGTCGCGCGCCCTCCTTGGCCAAGAGGTCCGGCATGAGCTTCAGTGCGGTACCCGTCTTGTCGTCGCGGTACTCGGGGCTCTGCACGATGTCCGCGTACACGCCGAAGGACACCGTGTTGACGAAGGGACGACCGGAGACGTCGCCGAGATCGACCCGGATCTCCTCTCCTTCGGTCAGGGCATCGAGGCAGCGGGCCGGGTCGGCGCGGTCGAGGCCGAGATCCATGGCGAAGTGGTTGCGGGTACCCGCGGAGATCACGAGGAACGGCAGTCCGTGTTCGGCGGCGACGGCCGCGACCAGTGCTTGAGTACCGTCGCCACCGGCGACACCGAGCAGGTCGGCACCGTCTTCTACGGCCTCTCGGGCCAGTCCGCCCACGTCGACCGGGGCTGACGGGTCCAGCAGGATCACCCGCGCGCCCAGTCGCTCCGCCCGCTTCACGAGGTCGAAGCGGGTGACCTTGCCACCGCCCGACTTCGGATTCATGATCAGCACCGCCCGCCTCGGCGGACGTGCGCGTACGGGCCGCTGCGACCGGGGCGGCCGCGCTCGGTGCAGCGCCGTGCGGCCGCAGGTCACCGCCGTCGCCCAGCACAGGCTGGAGATCAACGCGATCAGCCACAGACCGCTCCGCGCGTAGAACACGAGCACTCCGGCCGGCGCCGCGACGGCCACGAACGCGCCGAGCAGCCGCACGAGACCGCGCCGGGCCACGAGCCACCAGATGCCTGCGGCGCAGACCACGAACCCGAGGATCCCGGCCATGACCACGAGCAGTCCGCCCCCGCTCAGCGCGAGCAGCAGCACTGCCACGGCGGCGGTTGCCGCCACCATGGCGCACCGCGCGAGCAGCCGGGCTGCCAGCCCGGCCCGCGGCCGTGCCTTTCGTGTCCTGTCTATGGCCGTCTCCTGAAGGGGCTCTGATCCGTTCTGCCTCACCAGCCTGGCGTAGCGCCCCTGGCCGAGTGCGTCCCCGGACGCCCGTACGGGTGAGCCGGTCAGTCGAGCGCGTCGAACCCCGGCGCGAGACAGCTGAGGGGCTGGCCCTCACTGACGAGGGGCGTACGTCAAGGGCTTCCCGTACATTCACACTATGGGAACCGACGTCGATGCGTTCCTTGGTCAGCTGGCCCGCCACCTCAGGACACAGGCGGAGAAGCTGGCCGGCCTGATGCTCCAGCGCCTGAACGGCGAACTCCCCGAACTGCGGGAGGAAGGGGAGATCGCGGCTCTGACCTTGGAGGAGACAGCCCAGCACGTCACCACCATTCTGGATCTCCTGGAGACCCAACCTGACGTGAGCGCGCCGAAAGCCCCTTCGGTCGTCTTGGAAGTAGGTCGCCTCTACGCCCGGCGAGGGATCCCGGTGAGCAGACTCCTGCGTGGCTACCGGCTCGGCCACCTCAGCCTGCTCGAAATGGTCCAGGCCGAAGCTCCCCGCCTCACCAGCGACTGGCACATGATCCACCTCGCCGCGATGAGGCTGATCACGATCGGCTTCGACTACGTGGACCGGTCCTCGGAGGAGGTCGTCGCCGCCTACCAGGAGGAGCGCGACCATTTGCTCCAGCGCCGACTCGCCCTCACCAACTGGGCGAGCAAGCAGATCGGGACCACACTCGACGTCACCCGCACCGCACAGGAGTTGACGGAGGTGTGCACCGAGGAGTTCGCCGATCTCGTCACCGTCGACCTGTTCGACTCCGCCCTCGACGAACAGGGCACGGGTTCACCGGAGGGTCTGACGCAGCGCCGAGTCGCCCAGCGCTCCGTCCTCGACGGCTGTCCGGAGTCCCTGCTCCGCATCGGTGAGGCCCACTCCTACCCCGACGACTCGGAACCGGCTCGCACACTGGCCACCGGACGATCCGTCCTGCACCGCGTCGGAAGGGCCGGGATGCCCATGTGGATGGCCCCGTCCGAGTCCCACAATCAGGCGTTGCGCGTCCTCGGCCTCCACTCGGTTCTCCTCGTAGCGCTGCACGCCCGTGGGGAGACACTGGGCCTGGTGCAGTTCTCACGCCATCGCACCTCGGCTCCGTTCGACGACGACGACCTCCTGCTGGCGCAGGAGATCGTCTCCAGGGCAGCGGTGTCCATCGACAACGCCCGCCGGTACACCCGTGAGCGCTCCACCGCGCTCACCCTCCAGCGAACCCTGCTGCCGCGACACACGGCGAAACAGTCGGCCGTCGAAGCGGCCTCGCGCTACCTGCCCGCCGGGTCCCGCGCGGGTGTGGGCGGTGACTGGTACGACGTGATTCCGCTGTCCGGGGCCCGCGTCGCGCTCGTCGTCGGCGACGTGGTCGGACGCGGCCTGCACGCCGCCGCCACCATGGGTCGACTCCGCACAGCCGTCCGCGCCTTCGCCGACATCGACCTCATGCCCGATGAGCTGCTCACGCATCTGGACGACGTGGTCATCCGGATGCAGCGCGAGGAGTCACGGGACGAGGGAGAGACCAGCGCCACCTGCCTGTACGCGATCTACGACCCCGTCTCCCGTCTATGCTCCGTCGCCAGTGCCGGCCATGTCCCGCCGACCGTGGTGACCCCCTCGACCACCGGCGAGGACACCCGGACCTCCAGCGTGGTCGAGCTGCCCGAGGTGTCGGTCGGTCCGCCCCTCGGCCTGGGCGGACTCCCCTTCGAGACGACCGAGTTCGAACTGCGGGAGAGCAGCCTGCTGGTCCTGCACACCGATGGGCTGATCGCCGACCGCACGCGTGACGTGGATGTCGCACTCACCACACTGCACGATGTCCTCACCTCGGCGCCGGAGTCGCTGGAGGAGACCTGCGACCAGCTGCTGGCCGCTCTGCTGCCCAGCCGACCCGCCGATGACGTCGCCCTGCTGATTGCCCGGACCCGAGCCCTCGATCCCGACCATGTCGCAGCGATCAACCTGCCGTCCGATCCAGCAGCCGTATCCGGAGCCCGCCGCTTCGCGTCCGACGTACTGGCGGCCTGGGGGCTGGAGGAGATGTCGTTCACCACCGAGCTGGCCGTCAGCGAACTGGTGACGAACGCGATCCGCTACGGCAAGAGCCCCATCCAGCTGCGACTGATCCTCCAGTCGACGCTCACCTGCGAGGTCTCCGACGCCAGTAGCACGGCCCCGCATCTGCGCCGCGCCCGGATCTTCGACGAAGGCGGCCGGGGCCTGCTGTTGGTGGCCCAGCTCACCGATCGCTGGGGCGCACGACACAGTCGTGAGGGAAAGGTCATCTGGGCCGAACAGGCTCTCCCCGCGGGCAGCGGATCCGACCATCGAGCGAACTAAACACCGCTCGTGCCTCACGGGTGACGCGCGTGCGACGAGGGCGTTCGCCCGGCCGGTGACACAGCCCTCGATCACACCGACTTGATCGATCGACTAAGTCGATATACTGGACGGTATGGCTCATGTTTCCGCGGCGGAGCGCCGCCCCCAGTTGATCAAGGCGGCCATCGACCTCATGACCCGGGAGGGCGTCGCCGCGGGAAGCACCCGTGCCATCGCCGCGGAGCTCGGCGTCGCACAGGCCACCGTCCACTACACCTTCGGCACGAAGGAGGATCTCTACCGGGCGGTGATGGACCAGATCACCGACGAGCTGGTCGCGCAGGTGCAGCGGGCGGCGCCGGAGGACGCGGGCTTCGAGAGGACCTTCAGCGCCCTGGCGGGGGCCTTGTGGGGCACTGTGCGTGAGCCGACGTCGCACCAGCAGCTGCTCACTGAACTGACCATGTTCGCCCTGCGTGTGCCCGGGCTCAACGAGGCCCGGCAGAGCCATTACCAGCGGGTCATCGAGGTGACCGCACAGGTGATCGCCGAAACCGCGGACAGGACGGGACAGAAACTGGCCGAGTCCCCGGAAACAGTGGCTCGGTTCTTCCTCTCCGGCTTCGACGGACTCACCATGCAGGTCCTGCTGAGCGTGCCGGACGAGGCCACGGAGCGGACGGGTCTGAGGGCACTCGTAGCCGCGACCGTGGCGCTGGCCAAGGGGGGCCTCGACCTCCCGGACGTGCCGACGGCCTGACACGACGTGAAGACGGTTGGGGGCGCACCTGGAAGGTGCGCCCCCAACCGTCTCTGCCTACGCGTGAGACTCAGCCGGCCCAGACGTCTTCGACGTAGCGCCCGGACTCGACGAGCGCCGCGAGCCATGCCACGGCCTGCTCATCGCTCGCACCGGTCCGTTCACGATAGAGCGCCATGAACGCTTCCCGTACGGCCGGTGCCATACGGCGGCCGTCGCCGCAGATGTAGACGCGCCCGTCGGACTCCAGGACCGACCACACCTCCTCGCTCTCGCGGGCGATGCGCTCCTGGACGAAGCGGGCGCCGTTCTCGGGCGCGTGCATGAAGGTGGGACGCATGCTGACGGCGCCGGCCGCCTCGGCCGCCTCGAACTCCTCCCGGTGGAGGAAGTCCACGTCGGGATGGTCGCAGCCGAAGTAGCAGAGCAGGGTCCCGGTCGAGCCGGCGTGGTGGCGGTCGAGAACCGCGCCGCGGAAGGGCGCGAGACCGGTACCCGCGCTGATCAGGATCACCGGTACGGAGGTGTCCTCGGGGAGGCGGAAGGACTCGCTGCACGGCAGGACCCGGGCCTGGATCACGTCGCCCGCGTTCACCGTCTGCAGGAAGTGCGAGGCGATGCCCCGGAAGGCGCCCTCCCCCGACCGGTGGGGCGCCGCGAGCAGCGACACCATCAGGTCCGCCTCACCCGGCCGGGCCGCGGCGGACGACGAGATCGAGTAGTGCCGGGGGCGCAGCACCGGCAGCATTTCCAGGAAGCGTTCGAAGGGCAGTTCGCACGCACGGTAGCGCTCCACGAGGTCCAGGACGCTGAGCCCCGCGACGGACACCTGCTCCCGGAAGGTCTCGGCATCGGCGGTGGCGAAGACGGTGAGCGGCTGCTTCTCAGGCGGGCAGGACGTGTGCTCGGCGAGCACGGCGACCTGCTCCTGGGTGGCCGGGTCCTGCAGCTCGACGAAGTCGGTGAGCAGGCGGCGCAGGGTCAGCGGCCGGTCGACCGGCAGCGCGCCCCGGCTCCGACGGCGGGCGCGCAGCCGGACCGTGCGGTCCAGGTCGAGGCCGAAGCGGTCGGCGACACGCTGGACGAGGGCCTCGGGATTGCTGGGCAGGACGGCCAGGTGATCAGCGGTGCGGTAGCTGACGCCCTCGGGCAGACGGAGCCGCAGGAACCGCTTGGAGCGTCCGAGTTCGTGGTCGGTGTCGACGAGTTCGTACGCTTCGAGGACCTCCATCGGCTGGACGCCGTGGCGCTCGGCGAGACCGCCGAGGACCGACTCCGAGGTGTCCTCCAGCTCGTACAGCCCTTCTTCTTCCGCCTCCGGTGCGGGACCCGCCGCCTCGCCGGCGACCGCTTCGCCGTACTCGTCCAGCAGGACCGCCCACAGGTCCGCCGTCCACTGGTCGACCACTCCGCCGAAGTCACCTGATGCGTCGGCGGCGCCGCGCTCCAGAAGCGGGACGGCGCCGGCGGCGGCCAGACGCTCGTCGATCAGGGTGGGGATGCGCTGGTAGGTCGCCGCCCAGTTGCGGTCGCCGACACCGAGGACGGCGTACCGCAGGCCGGTGAGCGAGCCGGGGGCGAGGTTCTCCAGAGCGGCGACGAACTCGGCTGCGTCGTCGGTGGGGCGGCCGTTGTAGGAAGCGGCGACGATGACGACGGGGCCCTCGGTGCCGGCCAGTCTTTCCGTGTACTCGTTGAGGGCGGCGACGGACGGGACGAAGCCGTGCTCCTCGCCGTCGCCGCCGAGGTCGCGGGCGATGCCGGCGCAGGTGCCGAGGTTGGATCCGTGCAGCAGGGTCAGCGCGGTGCCGCTCGCACGGCGCGTCACGGTGGTGGTCCGGCCCGCGACGGGATCCGCCGCCGTCACGGCGGGCAGGCGCCGTTCGTCACTGGTGCGGCGGGCGAGCCGGAGGCTGAAGCCGTCGGGCTTGATGGTCAGCGTCGACTTGATCTTCAGCTGGTAGTCGGTGTGGTCGATCAGACGGTAGCGGTGCACCAGCAGGCCCAGCAGCAGGGTGGCCTCGTGCAGCGCGAACTGGCGGCCGATGCAGGCCCGCTCGCCGTTGCCGAACGGCTTGAAGGCGTGGACCGAGCGGGCCGCCTCCCGCTCGGGGGTGAAGCGCTCGGGATCGAACAGCTCGACGTTCTCCCCCCAGGCCGCGTCACGGTGAAGGGCCGAGGTGATCACCATCAGCGACTCGCCCTTGCGTACGGGGTACTTGCCGCCGATGACGGTGTCCTCGATCGGCTCGACGGCGAACGCGGGCGCCGTCGGCCACAGCCGCAGGCTCTCGTTGAGCACCTGGCGGATGTAGGCGAGCTTGCCGATGTCGCCGTACCCGGGATCCGGGTCGTCGGTGTCACCCCACAAGGCGTCCACCTCGGCCTGGGCCCGGGCGAGCACCTCCGGATGCTTGGTGAGGTAGTAGAGGGCGAAGGAGAGCGCGCTGCTGGTGGTCTCGTGGCCTGCGATCAGGAAGGTGATCACCTGGTGGCGGATGTTGACGTCGTCCAGCAGCTCGCCGGTGGCGGGGTCCTCGGTGTGCAGCATCAGCCCCATCAGGTCGTCCGTGCTGGTGTCGCCGGAGGCACGGCGCTCCTTGATCACCTCGTCGACGAGGTCCGTCATCAGGTCGACGTCCCTCCGGAACTGCTCGACCTTCTTCCTCTTGAAGAACTCGGAGCCCGGGATTGACTCGCCCTTCTCCTGGGCGAAGACGAGGGCCCGGGTCATCGCGTCGACGAACGGGTGCAGGTCGTTGCGCCGGAAGGACTGGAAGTCGTAGCCGAAGCCGCACAGACCGATCGTGTCGAAGGTCAGCCGGGTCATCTCGTCGGGGACATCCACCGACTGCACCCCGGCGAGCCGGTCCCACTTGCCGATCAGCGAGCGGGCGACCTTGAGCATGGGGGCGTGGTAGCTGCGCATCGCGCCGAGCGAGAACGCGGGCATCAGGATGTCGTGGGCCTTGCGCCAGTTCGGTTCGTGGTTGTAGGCGGTGAACAGACCGTCCCCGGCCAGGGCCCGGACCTCGACCAGGTCGGCGTGAACGTGCTTGCGGAAGCGGGTCTCGTCCGACAGTTCGGTCACGAGGTCCAGGCCGCCGATCATGACGGTGTCCCTCCCGAAGACCCGCAGCCGGTACACGGGCCCGAACTCCCTGAACTCCTTCAGCAGGTAGGCCAGGAAGTCCGCGCCCGCAGGAAGGTTCAGCGCGTGGCCTACGAGGGGCAGCGGGGGGCGCTCGGGGATCGCCCGCGCCGCACCTACGGACACCTGAGTCATGAGCGTGCCTTTCGTTTCTCTCCAGCGGTCACCAACCAATCTACACACGACTTTGTCAGTCGAACATGTCAGGTGACTGTATCGAAGGACACAGGCGGCTGGGGAACCTGGAATCCGATACGAACGTCCGGGGGCGGCCGCTTGACAGGCGACCTCGTCAACAGACACGGTTAATCGACATGGTCATGTGACCATGTCGTGCGTCTGAGCTGCAGGCGTGCGCTTCTTCCCGAGCACATCGAGGTTTGCGCATGAACACCATGCTGGCCGGGCGGCTTCGCCTGGACACCCGCACCTTCGCCGTCGAAGAGGTCCCGATCCCGGTTCCCGGCGCGGGCGAAGTCCTCGTCGAAGTGCGGGCCGCCGGCGTCTGCCTGTCCGACATCCATCTGATCGACGGCAGCCTGAGCCCCTTCTACCCCGTGGACACCGTCAGGGACTCCGGTGCCCTCACCCCCGGCCACGAGGTGGCCGGTGTCGTCCATACCGTCGGCCCCGGCGTCAAGGGCGACTGGACCCCCGGCCTGCGCGTCGTACTACAGGCCGGTCAAGCGTGCGGCGACTGCGCCGACTGCCTGCGCTACATGACCTGCCGCAAGCCTCTGACTCGAGGAGTGGACTACGACGGCGGTTGGGCGCAGTACGCCCTCGCCCGGGAGGACACCCTGCTCCCCATCCCGGACCACCTGCCGTTCGACCAGGCCGCGATCATCCCCGACGCCGTCTCCACCCCGTACGCCGCGATCGTCGACACCGGCGCGGTCCGCCCCGCGCAGGCAGTCGGCATCTGGGGAGCCGGAGGTCTCGGCGCCCACGGCATCCGGCTCGCCCGCCTGGCCGGAGCCGCCCCAGTCATCGCTGTCGACCCGCTGGCCTCGGCCCGCGAGCGCGCCCTCCTGTTCGGAGCCGACGAGGCGCTGGACCCCACGGCCGGAGATTTCACCGAGGCGGTGCGAAGGGCGACGGCAGGGCGGGGCATCGACGTCGCCTTCGACTTCGCCGGCGTAGGAGCTGCCCGCGCCCAGGCCGGCACCGTGCTCGGCCCGAACGGCGTCCTGGTCCTCGCCGGCCTCACCCCGGAGCCGGTCAGCGTCGCCGACAGCATCGACTTCTGCTTCAACGTCCGGCAGATCCGCGGACACTACGGCTCCGAACCCGAGCACGTGGAACAGCTCGTCGCGCTGGCCGCCGCCGGACGGATCGACCTCGGCCCCTCCGTCAGCGCCCACGTCCCCCTGGCCGAAGCCGCGGACGCCGTCGCCCGGCTGGAGAAGAAGATCGGAGACCCGATCCGCCTCGTACTCACCCCCTGAGCACGGCGGGGTGGAGTCCGGATCACCAGGCACGACGCGGCCGACCCGGATTATTCGGCCACCCCGCGCCGACAGGGCAGCCACTCAAGTCTGTTTTGACTTTTTTCGAGGGATCAGAAATCAGCCGAAGCCGGTGTTCCATTACGAGACCGGACGGCGAGCAACTTCACGATCGCCGAATTGTTCGAATGAAGCCACAGGCTTCGGGCGTGGCGAGGTATGACGTGCCACATCGCTCGTCAATCGGTGATGCTCCGAACTCAGGAGGAGGTCGGTGCATCGTGCACTCGCCCCGACCGAGACAGGTGCACTTTTCTGTTGCAGCTGGACTCCACAATTGGGACGGTGGAAACGTCGGAACCGCGTCCAAGGAGGAGTCGGAAACTGACATAGGCGCCGCGGATTCAGGCGTGGCACGTCACCATACCTGGCGCGGCATACAGCAGTCTCGAAATCCCTTACTGACCCGATCACCCAATACATCTCACAATACGCAGACCGCGTGAGTGAAGGAGGAAAGCATGTCGAACTCTCTTAAGGGCGGAACCGAGGAAACAGCAGTCGACGTCGTGATCGTCGGCGCCGGCTTCGCCGGCCTGACCGCCGCAGAACGGCTGGGGAACATGGGCGTGTCGGTCTTGGTCGTGGAAGGTCGCGACCGCGTCGGAGGCCGAGCGTTCTCAGGCGAAGTGGCCGGGGTCAAGGTGGACCTCGGCGCGACGTGGGTCGCACAGCGGCACACTGCGATCCGAGACCTCGCGAGCCGGTTGGGGTGCACCACGACCAGTCAGTTCGACGAGGGCGACAACGTCCTGTGGATGGACGGACAGCGCAGCACCTACACCGGCACCTTTCCCGAGGTCTCACCCGAAGCCTTGGAAGACTTGGCCCGTATTCAGATGGCGGTGGCGGAACTGACTTCGACCATCAACGTCGATGCGGCTTGGGAATCCCCGGACGCCGGCCGGCTCGACGCGGTCTCGTTCGGAGAATGGCTCGACCAGCAGCAGGCGACAACGAGCACGCGGGCGCTGATGACCATCCTCACCAAGGTGCAGTGGGGCTGCAGCCCGGGGGATGTCTCTCTGCTGCACGCGTTGCGCTACATTCGCGCTGCAGGGGGCGTGGAGCACATGCTCAGCGTCGAGGGCGGTCAGCAAGAGGAGCGAATCACCGAAACCACTCAGGAGATCGCCGTGAGGCTCGCCGAGCAACTCGGCGACAGGGTTGTCGTCGGTGCCCCTGTTCGACGAATCACCCAGGACGACAGCGGCGTCACGGTCAGTACCGACTCGAAAGTGATCAACGCCAAGTACGCCATCGTCACCGCCGCCCCCTCGCACCGCGTCGATATCGAATTCCAGCCTGCCCTGCCCGACAAGGCGGAAGGGCTCGCGAAGACCTGGCGTCTGGGCACACTGAGCAAGGCGTTCGTCGCCTACGAGAAGCCCTTCTGGCGGAGCAGCGGGCTTTCGGGTGAGGCACTGACCGACACCGGTACCGTTTTCATCACCTTCGACGTTTCGCCCGATGACAGCGGACCAGGCGTCCTGATGGCCTTCTGCGACCCTCGCGTATTCGACGGTTTCAACTCGGCGGATCGACGTCGCCGGGTGATCGACCAGCTCGTCGGGCTGTACGGCGCTCAGGCGAGCACCCCCATCGACTACGTGGACCACTGCTGGGGCCCGGCGTCCGAACCGTTCGCCCCGGGAGGGCCGAACCCTGCTGTAGCCCCCTATGCATCCGTCAGTTACGGCAGCGCCCTCACAGAGCCTCACGGGCGCATCCACTGGGCCGGGGTAGAAACCGCCGGCGAGTGGGCCGGAACCATGAACGGCGCCGTGCTTACGGGCCAGCAGACAGCCGAGCGGGTCGCACAGCGGCTTGGAGGGCACGCCGACAAGGGTGCCCAGTAGGCAGCGCTGCGGGGAGCCGATCTCGGCAGGCCGAACCGGAAGGCGTGGCAGACAGCTGCGTCGACCGGCGAGAACGCCGCCGAATCGGCTCCTGGCATCGCCGCCAGTGCTGCGGGGGGGCAGGGCAGTCGGGTTCCTCGTCCTCCAGGAACAGGACCGGGCCGGGGGCGCCCGCCGCGCCGAAGAACCCCGAGAACCGCGCCATCCCCAAACCCCCCGACACCCACGCCGTCACTGCCGAAGAGACTGAGAAGAAGTGAATCTCGCCGCCGCGACCAACGAGCATCTCGCGAACGTCAGCAACACGCTGATCTACTCCGCGATGGCCGTCTACACCCTGGCCTTCTTCGCGTACATCACCGAGTGGCTCTTCGGCAGCCGCAGCAAGGTCGGCCGTACCGCCGCCGCACTCACCGCCGGCGCAGCCACCAAGGCGGCGTCCGGCCCGGCCGTCACCGTGAAGAAGGCCGGGGGCACCGCCGTACTGCAACGGCCGCAGGTCGTGGTGCGCTCCGCCTCCGGCTCCCGTGACGTGCCCGACGGTCCCGGCGCGCACGGCGGCACCGAGAAGGGCGACCTCTACGGACGCATCGCCATCTCACTGACCGTCCTCGCCTTCGCCATCGAGGCGGGTGGCGTGGTCTGTCGCGCCCTGTCGGTGCAGCGGGCGCCGTGGGGCAACATGTACGAGTTCAACATCACGCTCACGACGGTCGCCGTCGGCGTGTACCTTGTCCTGCTCGCCTTGCGAAAGAACGTCCGCTGGCTCGGCCTGCCGCTGGCCACGACCGTCCTGCTCGGCCTCGGCCTCGCCGTCACGGTCCTGTACACGGCCAGCGACCAGCTCGTCCCGGCCCTGCACTCGTACTGGCTGTACATCCACGTCTCGACCGCCATCTTCTGCGGCGCGGTCTTCTACGTGGGCGCGGTCTCCACGATCCTGTACCTCTTCAAGGACTCGTTCGAGAACAAGCTCGCCTCCGGCGGCACCCCCGGCCGCTTCGCCAACTCGGTCCTGGACCGGCTGCCCTCCGCCGCCTCCCTCGACAAGTTCGCCTACCGCGTCAACGCCGCCGTCTTCCCGCTGTGGACGTTCACGATCATCGCGGGCGCCATCTGGGCGGGCGACGCCTGGGGCCGCTACTGGGGCTGGGACCCCAAGGAGACCTGGTCCTTCATCACCTGGGTCGCCTACGCCGGCTACCTGCACGCCCGCGCCACCGCCGGCTGGAAGGGCCGCAAGGCCGCCTACCTGGCCCTGGCCGCCTTCGCCTGCTGGCTGTTCAACTACTACGGCGTCAACATCTTCGTCTCCGGCAAGCACTCCTACGCGGACGTTGGCCTGGGCGCCCTCCAGTCGGTCAGTTTCTGAACCGGCCCCCTACTGCGGGCCGTCACCGCGGGCGACGCCCGTGACGACGTCCCGCAGCCGTTCCACGTACAGCCGCAGGTTCTTGTGGGCGACGTCGGTGTCCGGGTAGCGGCTTGCGAACCACAGGCCCTCCAGCCAGAGCCTGTTTCAGGTAATTCCGCGACCGTCTTCTGCCCCAGCTCCCGGCTCGCTTCCGCGACAGACGGAGCCGCGCTTCTTCTCCGCATAGATCTGCGTGAGGCCCATCGATCGCGTCATCCTGCGTGCCGAACCCGCCCTTCTCGACCTGCTTCCCCAGACCGCTGCGGAAACGGATCGTGTATGGGTGCGGCCTCCGCATCGGCCTGGCACAGCCGCAGCCCTTGGAGAACGACCCCATACCGCAGGCGAGTTGACGAGCCACGCGACGCACCTTCCGAACAGGAGCCGGGCATCTGCACCCAGGCCCCCGCCGCGGCGATCGCCAGGTCAGCAACCCAGGACGCCCTCGCACCCGATGCTGACCAATTGCTGACCTGAGCGGCCCTACTATGCCTCTGACCTGCACAAACGCCCAGATGCTAGATCTTGGACTTGAACAGAGTACGCAGCACTTTGGACTCCTCTGAGACGGCTCCCTGCCTACTTCCTCCAGGTCAAGGGCGGTCTCGACTGTACACCGGCACGCGCCGAACGATGCTTGTGAGGAACATCGCTCCGGTCAGGAGATACGGCCCCCACCTGGGCTTTCACGCCGTCTCCGACGACTGTTAGGGCAATTCTCCGGGAACGCTCTGCGGCTCATGCTGACCGAATGCTGACTTACCTGATGAACCATCAACCGAGCGAGCCCCTTTCCGCGTCCACATACCGCAGACCTGTCAAACGTCGTCGGAACCTACGCACGAGTACTGACACCGCGCGGCTGATGCCGACCGCGGCCCGTGCTTCGTGAGTTCAACTCGGAGCGATCGTCGCGATGTCAGGCGCGATGTCCAGCACAGGAGCGCCGCCGCCACGTGGGCCGGGTTGTCCTCCACCTTGACTCGGCGCTGTCCGGCTGCCCCCGGCCGGGCAGGCTCAGCCGCGGAGCCACTTCAGTGTCTCGGTGTAGAAGGCCGCCGTGCGCTCGGGCTGGTCGTCGCCGAGCAGGTCGGTGGCCACGTCGTAGCCGCGCCGGGCCAGGTGCCAGGCGAGGAGCGCGTACGGCGCGCGGTGGCGAGCGAGGTCCTCGCGGGGAATGGTGATGTGCCCGCCCGGGACAGCGGGGTGGAGAGTGTCGCGCTCGTAGACGCAGTCCAGCGCGACGATGCCCCAGCGGCCGTCGCGTCGTTCGAGGCGGTGGACGATGCGGGTGTAGGAGACGAGGTCGGCGGTGACGCCGTCGACCTCGGTCCGCACCTCGATGCCGGCGGGTGTCTCGACGAACGCTCGGTCACCCACGATCCGGACGGTGGGCGGGGACAGGCGGTGGACGCTCGCGTCCCCGCGCCCGGACATGGCCTCGGAGGCGTCCACGAACCCCGGCCCGTCCCCTCGGTACCAGCTGAGAGTCACGATGGAGTCGGGCCAGTAACAGGCCCGCATCTGGTCCCACCAGCCCCGGTCACGTCCCTGGCGTTCCAGCAGTACGGTCTGGGTGACGACGTCGATGTCCGTCATGGGTGTTCCTCTTGTCATGTCATACCGGATTGTCATGGCGTGCCGGGCGAGGGGATCGCGGGTCTCCGGGCCGGAGTCGGTCGGCGGATCGTCCGCACGGTCGACCGCGGACGAGCGCCGCCGTGGCGCCGAAGGCGCGGTGAAGAGCCGGGATCAGTGAGCGCCGGGCTTGGCGGCGACTCGTTCCAGCACCGCGTCGAGGTCGGCGCGGGACCACCAGGAGCCGTCCCGCATCACGCCCGCGATGTGGTGCAGGGCGGTGTGGTCCCGCAGCGGGTCCTGGTCCAGGAGCACCAGGTCGGCGGACATGCCGGGAATGCCCCGGCCAAAAGCGCCCTCCTCGCCCAGGAAGCGGGCCGGTTCGGTCGTCGCCATCCGCAGAATGGTCAGCGGGTCCAGTCCGGCCTCGGCAAGATAGTCGAACTCGTCATGGAGGGCGAAGCCGGGGATGATGCCCGCCGCCCCGCACGCGTCGGAACCCGCGACCATCGGGACTCCGGCGTCGGCGAAGGTCTTGGTCATCCGCAGCTGCGCGGCCCAGTGGCCGCGCAGGGCTTCGCGGGTGGCGTCGGGAAGCCTGGAGAACTTCCTCGCCGACTTGTCCCACGCACGCAGCTCCTCGGGTGCCATGTAGCGGCGTCGCGGGTCCGCGGTGTGTTCCGGCGAGTCGCCGAACTGCTGCGTGTGGACCCGGATCAGGGTCGGGCACTGCCAGGTGGTGTGTTCGACGAACAGGGCGGCCAGCTCCTCCGCCTTGTGCTGGTCGTAGGAGCCGTCGGCGAGCTCGTAGGCGTGGGCCTCCGTTTCGGACGTGCTCGTCGCGGGGTTCACCGCCATGCCTTTGACGAGTTTCATCACCAGCTTGTCGGCACCGGGGAACTTCACCTTGGGGATCGGCGGGAGCTTCCGGGCGGCGTTCTTGGCCCGGACCTCGGCCTCGCGGGAGGAAGACGCCGCGAACATGGTGACACCTGGGCCCAGGTGCTCGATCGACCAGACACCACCGCGCGCGGCCTCCCGGGGGTCGAGATCGGACGGCAGGTGACCGCCCAGCAGGATGCCGAGCCGGTTCGCCTCCTCGAGGGCGGCCATGAAGGTGACCCGGGTGGTGGCACCGGCCTTGATGAAGTCGGCGCCGTCCCGGTGCTGTTCCCGTACGGCCCGCACCGCTGACTCGACCGTGCTCGCGTTCAGCGGGGTCAGCAGGTCGCCGGCGGTCGCCTTGAGCGCCGGTGCGCCGGTCGGCCGGGGCAGCGTGCCCTCGCGCCGGGACTTCAGCAGTGTCCTGCTGCCCGACATCTGGCGGAAGCCGACGACACCGCCGGCGAGCATCAGCGCATAGGTGCCGTCGACGTCCTCCGGAGTGTTCAGGGCGTGCATGTGCATGTCCATGAACGCCGGGACGACGAATCGGCCCCGCCCCTCCACCACGTGGGCGTCGGCCACCGGCGCGCCGGTCGTCGTCACCGACGTGATGTGGCCGCCCTCGACGACCACGTCCCGGCCCGGGGTGCGGCTCCCGTCCAGCGGGTCGACGACGGTGACGCCCCTCAGCACCACCCGCCCGTTGATCGCGGACGGCTCAACGTACCTGCTCATGTCGCTCCTTGCTGTGATCGCTGCGGCCCGGCCGCCCGTTCCTTCGGCCGGCGGGCGGTCATGCCGCGTTCGTGGTGAACAGACGGCGTGCGTTGCGGGTGGTGAGGTCCCGCCAGGTGTCGGTGGCGGACGGCTGTACGGCCGAGTCGACGGACTCGACCTGGGCCAGGGCCGCGTCAGCGGGTGTCCAGCAGTAATCGCTGCCGTACAGGAGACGTTCCGTACCGAATGCCGCGTCGAGCGCCGGGATCTGGCGCGGGAAGGGCGTTCCGGCCATGTCGTACCAGAGGCGGCCCAGCTGCTCGACGGTGCTCGGCGCGTCCCCGGGGTCGCCGCCCAGCAGGGTGCGGAACAGTTCCATGCGGTCGGCGAGCAGCGGCAGCACTCCCCCGCCGTGGGTCAGGACCCAGCGGATGCGCGGATGACGGGCGAGCACGCCGCGGAAGAGCAGGTCACTCGCGGCGCGGGCGGTGTCGAAGAGGAACTCAAGCATCGGCCGCGGCCGCCCCAGGACGATGTCTTCGGCGTGGGGCGGTGAGGTGGGGTGGACGAAGACGACAGCGCCGCGGCGGTCGAGATCCTCCCACAGCGGTTCGAGCCGGGGGTCGCCGAGGTAGAGGCCGTGATGGTTGGTCTCCACCGCCACCGCGTCCGCGCCGAGCTCGTCGAGCGCGTGGGCGGCCTCGGCGAGCGAGCCCTCGACGTCGGGCAGCGGGAGGGAGGCGAAGTGCCCGAACCGCTGCGGATGCTCGGTGCGGATCCGGGCACCGAACGTGTTGACCTCCCGCGCGAGAGCCCGTGCGTCGCCGTCGTCGCCGAAGTGCACGCCCGGGGAGGAGATCGACAGGTAGGACTTCTCGATCCCCGATCGTTCCATCAGGTCGAGATGCTGTTCGACGCTCCACGTGGGCCAGCCGGGCATTCCGTCGGGGTGCTCGACACCGGCCGCCCGGGCCGCGGCGACGTAGGTGTCGGTGACGAAGTGGGCGTGGACGTCGATGAGTCCGGTCGAGGTCATGCGGGGCTCCTGGGGTGCTGTTCCGTACGGCTACCACCGTAGGAAGGGAGGCCGTACATTGGCATGAGTGATTCCGATGAATGAAACACCTGGTTCTGACGGTGGTGCGCGGCCGCGGCGCGGAGGCCGGCCCGCCGAGGGGCAACC
This sequence comes from Streptomyces sp. WAC 04229, assembly GCF_003947455.1. Lineage (GTDB taxonomy): Bacteria > Actinomycetota > Actinomycetes > Streptomycetales > Streptomycetaceae > Streptomyces. The sequence goes on from NZ_QHJH01000004.1 coordinate 57,209, forward strand.
GGTCATCGACCGGGCCTTCGCCCTGCTCAACGCCTTTGACAGTGATCACCGTGCGCTGTCCCTCGCCGACCTGGCACAGCGCAGCGGCATCCCCCGCAGCAGCGCGCTGCGGCTCGCCCGGTCGCTCGTTCACGTGGGTGCGCTGGAACGTCTCGACGACGGTCGCTTCGTCGTGGGGCTGCGATTGCTGGAGACCGCGTCCCTGGCGCCTCGTGGTCACGGGCTGCGGTCCGTGGCCATGCCGTTCATGGAGGACCTCTTCCACGTCACCCGTCAGCACGTGCTGCTCGCCGTGCGCGACCAGGGGGAGGCTCTGCTCGTCGAGCGGTTGTCGGCGCTCGACGCCAGTCCCGTGCGTTACCGGGTGGGCGGCCGCCTGCCCCTGACGTCCACCGGCGTGGGACTGGTGCTGCTCGCCTTCGCACCGCCGGCCGTCCAGGACCGGGCCATCGCCGCCTACGAGCCCGGGGACGGGGACGACGACATCCGTACCCCGGCCGACCTGCGCCGTGCGCTCGCTGAGGTACGGCGTGGCGACCACGCCCTCGGCCGTCAGAGCCGCCCCTGGCGGCTGAGTACCGTGGCCGCGCCGGTGCGGGACGGCGACGAGGTGGTGGCGGCGCTGTCGGTCGTGGCACCCAGCCCAGGTTTCCCGGACGCGGGTTACGGCCCGGCCGTGCGGGCTACGGCCCGTGCCGTTTCCCGGCGGCTCTCGCAGGACGGCCCTCGTGCGATCCCCTACGGAGGGACGGACGCGCGCCCATGAGGGCGCGGGCGGACGAGACCGCGCGGGTGGGCCGGGCCTTCCCGTGGGCGCCGTCGTGGCGGGTGGTCGATGGGCTCACCGTGCGGACGACACCTCAGATGTCCCACCAGTCGAAGGCGCGGGTGGGTGCGTGTACGCCACAGGCCCGGTCCAGGCGGACCAGTTGGCCGCGGTGAAAGATCAAGGGCTTGTGGCGGCCGCTCGCTGCGGCCAGCCGCCGCACCCGGCCCACGATCGCCACGTGGTCACCGGCGGGAAAGCTGTCCTCGACGTCGCACTCGACCCAGGCCGCCGCCCCGCCGAGGCGCGGTGCCGCGCCGGCCGTCAGATTCCAGTCGCCGGTGGCGAACCGGTCCGCCGTCCGTCCGGCGAAGGCCGCGCACACCCGCTGCTGGTCCTCGGTCAGCACGTTCACGCAGAAGTGACCGCAGTCGACGATCGCCGCGGCACTGGCCGAGTTCCGGCCGCAGTAGAACACCACCAGGGGCGGTTCGAGGGAGACGGAGGTGAAGCTGCCCACGGTGACGCCCACCGGGCCCTCCGGCGTCGCGGCGGTCACCACGCACACGGAGGTCGGCACATGGCCGAGCACCCGGCGGAACACCGCGGGGTCGGCCGTCGTGGCGGGCAGGTCTGTCGCGGCGGGGGCGAAGGCGGAAACGGACACAGCGACCTCCAGGGAAGCGGGAGCCGGGCCGTGCCGCCTGTGGTCGCACGCGGCGTCGGCGGCGCGGGTTTTCCCCAGTGAAGCCACGGTTGCCGCCCCATGACATTGGGCCGGGCGCCCAAGCCGGGCGGGCGGTCCTGGGCGCCGGGCGCAAACCGCGGACGAACTGGTCCGACGGCCCAATCCGCGCGACCAACTCTGCGGTCCCGGACACAGGACAGGCGCGCGGGCCCGGCGTGGAATCCCGGTAGCGGCACCTCGCAAGGTGAGGTGCGCCGCCTGAGCCGCGCAACCCGGGAGGATCCCATGACCACGACCGCAGCCGCCCCGCAGACGACGCCCCAGTCCGCCGCAGCGCTCAAGGAGAGCGCGGCAGCGTTGGTGCCCCTGCTGCGGGAGAACGCCGCCCGCACCGAAGCGGACCGGATGGTGGCGGAGGAGAACATCGCGGCGCTGACCGAGGCCGGGTTGTTCCGCCTGACCGTGCCGCGGCGCCTCGGCGGCCACGAGACGGACTTCCGGACCTTCCTGGAGATCACCTCCGAGCTGGCACGCGGGTGCGGGTCGACGGCCTGGGTGACGACGCTGGTCAACGTGTGCAACTGGATGGTCGGCCTCTACCCCGAGCGGGCGCAGCAGGAGGTCTGGGGCGAGAACCCGGACGCGCGGGTGTGCGGGGTCCTGGCTCCCAGCGCCACCACGCGGGCGGTCGAGGGCGGGCTGGTCGTCACCGGCAGGTGGGGCTTCGCCTCGGGCAGCCTGCACTCCCAGTGGGCCTCGCTCGGCGTTCCCGTCGTGGACGCCGCCGGCCAGCAGATCGACCAGGGTGCCGCGCTCATCCCGATGCACGAGCTGACGATCGAGGACACCTGGTACGTGGCCGGCATGCGGGGCACGGGCAGCAACACCCTCGTCGCCGACGAGGTCTTCGTGCCGGCGCACCGCATCCTGTCGGTGACCCAGGGGGTGCAGGGGGCCTACCCGACCGAGCACAAGGACGAGGCACTGTACCGGTCCGCTCTGGTTCCGGTGCTGGCACTGGTCCTGGCAGGGCCCCATGTGGGCCTGGCCCAGGCGGGCATGGACGTGGTCACGGCCGCCCTCGCCAAGGGCCGGGGCATCTCGTACACCTTCTACGAGAAGGCCAGTGAGTCTCCCTCGACGCAGATCCAGCTGGCCGAGGCGGCCCAGCTGATCGACACCGCCAGGCTGCACCTGATGCGGGCCGCCGACGACATCGACAGCTGGGCGGCGCGGGGCGAGTACATGCCGTTCGAGACGCGGGCGCGGGTGCGGATGGACACCGGGTACGTGGCCCGCCGCTCCCGCGAGGCCCTGGATCTGCTGCTGAGCGTCCAGGGCGCCGGCAGTTTCGCCGAAGCCAACCCGCTGCAGCGGATCTGGCGGGACCAGGAGACGGGCAGCCGGCACGCGGTGATCAACCCGGCCATCGCCGGCGAGCTGTACGGGCGGTCACTCCTGGGCATCCAGGAGCAGGTCACCCCCCTGATCTGAGCGGATCGTCAGGAGCGAGGGCCGTCGTGCGAGTCGTTCTCCGCCGGCCGGAGTACCGCGGACCCCAGCGTGTGCGCGGCCTCCAGCGCCGTCATCACCTCGGGCAGCCGGGCCGCCGGATCATGGCCGAGGAATTCCTGAGCGCGCTTGACCCGATAGGTGACGGTGTTGCGTGCCACGTGCAGCTGGGCCGCGGCGACCGTCAGACTGCGCTCGTTGCGCAGGTACAGGCGCAAGGTCCGGCGCAGTTGGTCCGCGGGCCGGCTGTCCACCGCCAGCGCGCCCAGCCGGTCGCCCACGAAGCGGCGCAGGGCGGGCAGGTCAGTGGACATCAGGGCCGCCAGTTCGACGTCCGGGTAGTCGACGACGGGGCCCACACCGTGCGGGTTGATCCGCATGACCCGGGCGGTGTGCAGCGCGTCGTGGTGCGACTGGCGGAACCCCGGCAGCCCGTGGCGCACCGAGCCGCAGGCGAGGCGGACGCCTTCGGTGGGACGGACTTCTCCGGAGGCCGGGGCGGCTGGGGGCGCGGCCTGTGGCTCGCCCCACGCCCACACGGTGGTCCGGCCGGTGGGCAGGACCAGCGTCGAGGCGCAGCCGCGCAGGTGCAGCAGTTCGGTCGCCGCCCGCTGGAGATCCCCGGTGGCGTCACCGGCCTGGTCGCCGCACCAGGCGACGACGGCCAGGTGACGTCCTTCCAGCCGGTAGCCGAGGAGTTCGCTCGCGCCATCCTGCCGCACCGGCTGTCCGTCGAGGATCGTGCGGACGGTCTCCTCGCGGGCGGCGGCGCCGCTGGTGAGCCACCGGTCGTGCTCGGCGAGGTACTCCGCGGTCATCCGGGAGGCGAACCCGTCGATGAAGTCGAACAGCAGCTCGGAGATGCGACGGAACTGCTCCGCGCGTTCGGACGGTGGAACCAGCTCCTGACACGCGGTCATCAGGGCGTCGGTCAGGGCCGCGTGGGCGACCCGGATGCCGCGCAGCACCTTGTCCAGGCCCAGGCGCCGCCGGGCGAACTCACGGTCTCCCATGAGGGACTCCTCGGGCATCGCCCGGTCGGACTCGGGGCCGGCGAGCAGGAGCAGCGTGTGCAGTGTCGCGGCCTCGGTGCCCATCCGCAGGGTTTCGAAGGGGCCCGGTCCGCCGCCCAGTTCCGGGACCTCGCGGGTGATGACGCGGGCCAGTTCGTGACCGACCGCGACCGCCCAGGCGACAGGCCGCGGTCCGAGCCGTTCGGTCGCCTCGGCGAGGCCCTGCGGCGAGCTGGCCGGCGCGGGTGGCGCGTCCACAGTGCCGGGAGCGTTTCGGTCGTCCGCGTGATCGGGGGTGAGCCGGTGGATCCAGCTGGAGGAACCGTGTTCTTGGTGAGCCGTCATGACGCCGTCCTTGCCGTCGTGAGAGCAGCCTGCGCTGCGTTGCCGCGCCGATCGACAGCGGGCCGGTACCGCGTCGTACGGTGCCACCGTATGCCGTACCGCACGACCGGGCCCGCCGCCGGTCCCGGCCACCCCGAATGCTGCGGCCGGCGCCTTGTACGGGATGCCCGGCCGGGCTACACGACCGCGGCGGGGTCCTTCTCGATCACCGTGCGCAGGGCCTCGGAGGTACGGTCGATGTGCCGGGCGAGAAGGTCGGCCGCACCGTCGGCGTCCCTGCGCAGCACGGCGTCGGCGAGCTGCTGGTGTTCGCCCGCCACGTCGCGGTCGACGTCGTGGCCCACGGGCCGGGACCAGCGCCGGTACAGCGTGGCCGCGTCCCGCAGGCTGAGGGCGGCGGCCAGCAGCCGGGTGTTGCCGCACGCTTCCAGCAGGGTCTGGTGGAAGCGCTCGTGCACGGTGAACCAGTCGTTGTCCAAGGTGCCGTCCGGCCGCACGGGGTCAAGGGCGGCCAGGTGGTGGTGGGCCGCGACCACGGCCGCCTCCCACTTGATGTCCCCGCGTTCGATCGCCCGGCGCAGCACCAGGGTCTCGAGTTCGACGCGGGCCTCGGTGAGGTCGTTCAGATCGTCCAGGGACACGGTGACCACGCTGAAGCCCTGCTGCGGCGCGGCATGGACGAGGCCCTGCTCGGACAGGCGGGTGAGGGCCTCGCGCACCACCGACTGGCTGACCGAGAAGCGCTGCGCCAGCTCCACCAGACGCAGCCGCTGTCCGGGCCGCAGTACGCCCTGGAAGATGTCCTCGCGAATCCGCGCGTGGACGATGCCGCCTCTAGTCGCCTTCTCACCAGCCATGACTGAGCACCGTAACAGAGAAACGACACTCGTAGAAATTATCGTTAATCTCTTGCCTTATCGAAAATGCGAGGCAAGACTTCGAACGGACATCCCGCACAGCACGGAGGGCCTCATGCGCCTGGCAGACATCGACGGACGACTGGTGATCAAGGGCCCGGAGGGCTACATCGACGCCGCGGAGGCCAGTGGCGGCCGCTTCGGCCCGGACGCGCAGTCGGCGCTGACCGAATGGGAGGCGTTCTCCTCCTGGGCCGGGGAGTTCCTGGCGTCACCGCAGGCCGCCAAGGCCCCTGTGGTCGGCACGGACACCCGCACGGTGTGGGGACCACCGGTCCCCCGGCCCGCCCAGATCTTCGCGGTCGGCCTGAACTACCGTGACCACATCGCCGAGTCGAAGCTGGACGTACCGACCGAACCGGCGGTGTTCACCAAGTTCCGCACCTCCCTGACCGGCAACGAGGCGGCCGTCACCCTGCCCGACGGCCTGGTCGACTGGGAGGCCGAGCTCGTCGCCGTCATCGGCCGGCACTGCCACCACGCGACCCGTGAGACGGCGTGGTCCTACGTGGCCGGGCTGACCGTGGGGCAGGACCTCTCCGAACGCCGCCTGCAACTGACGGGGCCCGCACCGCAGTTCTCCCTCGGCAAGTCCCACCCGGGCTTCGCCCCGATCGGCCCGGAACTCGTCACCACCGACGAGTTCGCCGACCCGGACGACCTGGAACTGGGCTGCCGGCTCGAAGGCGGCGAGGTCCTGCAGAAGAGCCGCACCTCCGCGATGGTCTTCGACGTCCCCGAACTCGTCGCCCGCCTGTCGGCCGTGTGCCCCCTGCTCCCCGGCGACCTGATCTTCACCGGCACCCCGGCCGGTGTCGGCGGCGCCCGCACCCCGCAGAAGTTCCTCGCCCCCGGAGACGTCCTGGTCACCTGGATCGAGGGCATCGGCACCCTGCGCAACCCGATGCTCGCCCCCTGACCCGCCCGCGAGGCCGTGCGCCGACCGTCGACCCCGATGTCCGCACCGCGCCGTCCCGCCGATCCGAAAGAGCCGCGAACCATGTCACTGCACCGACTGACCCAGATCGTCATGGGTGTGCCGAACGTCGAGCGGACGGCCGCCTACTACGCCGACTTCGGCCTCACCCCTGCCTCCGACACCTCCGGCATTCCCGCGGAGGCACCCCGCACGTTCTCGACCGTCGACGGCGGGGAGCAGCTGCGCATCGTCCACGCGTCCCGGCGCCGCCTGGTCGAGCTGGGCGTGGGCGCCGACAACCCCGACGACCTCGACCGGGTCGCCGCCTCCCTCGCCCGGCTGGACGTTCCCGCACACCGCACGCCCGACAGCGTGACGGCCGTCGACCCGGGCACCGAGGTCCTGGTCCGCGTGGAGCTCGCCCCGCGCCTGTCGCAGAGTCCGGCCCCGGTCGCCCCGTACAACGCGCCCGGCGTCACCGCCCGCCTGCACGAGCGGGCACCCGGCATCCTGCGCGAGGACAAGGTCCGCCCCCGCAAGCTCGGGCACGTTGTCCTCGGCTCCACCGACCAGGAGACCTCCCAGCGCTTCTTCCTGGAAGGCATCGGGTTCAGGGTCAGCGACACCGTCAGGGGCATGGCCGCCTTCATGCGCTGCTCCACCGACCACCACAACGTGCTCGTGCAGCAGGCACCCGTCGCCTTCCTGCACCACACCTCCTGGCAGGTCGACGACATCGACGAGATCGGTCGCGGCGCCACCGCCATGCTGGAGACCGACCCCGACCGCCACACCTGGGGCCTGGGCCGCCACCACATCGGCTCGAACTTCTTCTGGTACCTCAAGGACCCGGCCGGCACCTTCTCCGAGTACTACTCCGACCTCGACTGCATCGTCGACGACGCCCTGTGGAAGCCGGGCGTCTTCGAGGAGAACGCCCAGGCCCTCTACTCCTGGGGCCCGCCCCCGCCGGCCTCCTTCCTCGCCCCCGAGGACCTCGCGGCCCTGATGACCGGCGCCCACGCACCGGCGCAGTGAGGACGACCACCATGCACCAGCACACCGCCGATCCGGGCCACAGCGACGTCCTCGTCGTCGGGGCCGGCCCGGTCGGCCTGACCACGGCCCTGTACCTGGCCCGGGACGGATGGCGGGTCACCGTCCTTGAACGGTGGCCCACCCCCTACCCCCTGCCGCGCGCCGTGCACTTCGACGACGAAGTGGCCCGCCTGCTCGCCGACGCCGGTCTCGGCGACCGCCTGGACACGCTGTCGGAGCCGGCCGACACCTACGAGTGGCGCAATGCGGACGGCGCCACCCTGCTGCGCTTCGACTGGTCGGGGCCGGGACCGTCCGGCCGGCCGCGCGCCTCCATGACCTACCAGCCCGACCTGGAACGGGCCCTGGCCGAGGCGGTCGAGGCTCGCCCGGAGGTGACGGTCCTGCGCGGCCACGAAGCCGTCGGCCTCGTCCACAACGAGCGGGGCGTCACCGTCACCGCTCAGGACGTCACCGGCCGACGGCACGAGCTGACCGCCGACTGGGTCGTGGGAGCGGACGGCGCCCACAGCTTCGTACGACGCCACATGCCGACGCGCATGACGGACCTCGGGTTCTTCTACGACTGGCTCATCGTCGACGTACGCCCCCAGACCAAGCCGCTGCACCGACGTCGACCAGGCATCCGCTGGAGCGTCTGTCCCCAGACTGGGCCAGACTCATGCTGACCATATGCTGACTTACCTGACGACGCGCCAGGTGCGCACTGGTCGAGCACGGAGCCACCCTCCGCGTCGGCCTGGAGGACGGTCAACGCCCCCGGCAGGGGGCTTCATCCGTCTCAAGGCATGCTCACTGCCAGGTGGGCCGTACCCACCTGCCGTGGCGCCCGGCCCTATTCCGAAGCGCCACAACACCGGTCTCTGCCAAGCGCCGGCCTCTGGCCAGCCGATTCACATGGCATTCGGGCCCACCGGGTCACTGTGCGACGGGGCACCATACAGCTGCCGCGGCAACCGCAAGTTCAGGTAGCGGTCTCATTCACCTCCCTCCCAGGTTGATGCCGCACGCCTTCATCTTGAGGAGTTCCTCGCGCCAACTCGACGGCCGGGTAGCGGCTGAAGTGGAACTCCCCCATGACCGGAATCCAGGGCACGCCGTCCCGGATCAGGCTCTGGCTGTCCACGGTCAGCGAGAGCGGCGCGGTGTTGGAACTGCCGCGGCAGTGCCGTCCTGGTCTCCTCGGTCCACGCCCTCGTCGGACTGCCCGGTCGGGCCAGACCGTGCCAGGGCCGACGGGGCTTGATCAACTCCGTCTTGCTAGAGGCCGATCTGGGACTCCATGAGCGCGTCGTCCAGGGCTTCGCCGGCGGTGCCGATCGAAGCATCGATGCCGGCCTCGAGGAGATGAGCGGTGAACGCGAACGACGTGTACTGTCTGCCCGCATCGGAATGATGAACCAGCCCTGGACCAAAGGGAGTTCCGGCGCGATCCCGGCGCCACAGCGCCATGTCGAGGGCGTCCAGGACGAGTTTGGCCCGCTTGCTGGTAGAGGCGGACCAGCCGACGATCGCCCGGGAGAACAGATCCACGACGAACGCGACGGTGAAGTCGGCCACCCACCGCTTGATGCGGGACAACCTGTCACCGGCGCACTCTGCATCTACAACCTCATCACGATGGAAGTCACATCCGTATGACCAGTCCCCATGAGGCGGCGGCCACCCGGCGTGAAACCCCGCCCACCTTGAGAGTGTCTCTCTGAGTGAGCGTTCTCGCGTGGGCACTGACCGGGTGACGCCGACGCGGCCGAGGTGGGGACCGCTCCGCACGAAGCTCCCGTGCCGTTGAGGGAAGTGTTCGACGTCTCAACTCAGCTGCACGGGAGCCCTGTTGCCTACCCTGCCGCAGACGCGCGCCAGGGTCTGACGCCCTCGCCGACCTCCTGCTCGCAGCACGCAACGGAAGTGCAGCGACCAGAGGGGTCACCTCACGTACGGGTACCGGTCTCCTTCTCCGTGGCGAGACGGAGAGCAGCCGCCATGGCACCGAGATGAACGCCATAGGACGTTCCGCTGCGGTCGGCGCCGTCCGTGTCGACTCGCAGCGCCCGACGGACGAACTCCGCGGCCGCCGGGTGCTCGATGGCATTGAGTACATGGGCGTGCACGGCGGCGCTGAGGGTGGACCCATGAGTGGTACGCGGCAGATAGTGATCGACGGTGCGCTGCCAGGTGTCCGTGGTTGCGGGATACCCCAGGTGCTGGAGGAGGGCCATCAGTTCCTCCGGAGTGAAGAGATAGCCGAGCATGAGGGTGTCGGCCTGTTTGCTCAGCCGATAGCGGTTGGGGTGATCCCCCTCGCGCTCGAGAATGCGGTCGAGCCTTCTGAGGTCCGGATAACGTGAGCGGTAGCCGTTCCAGTCGAACTCGGCCAGGTCCTCCCATCCTTCGAACTGGCTGATGACTCCCTCATGAAAAGGAATGTGTAACCGGCGCGATATCTCCAGCCAGCACCGCGGTTCGTCCGGCGCCATGGAGAGCAGCGCCGTCAGTCGCTCCCGGTGCTGCCCGGGCATAGCGCACCACAGTCGATAAGCCCGGATGAGCGTCCAGGCAGCCGTGACGTTTGTGTAGGCGTTGTCCTCCAACCCCGGCACGGGACATCCGGGGTACCCGTCGTGGTACTCGTCCGGTCCCATGACGCCCACGAGGTGGTAGCGGCGACCGTCGAAGTGCTGGGCTGCCGAGGAAGCCCACATACGGGCCGTCTCGAGAATCATTTCCGCCCCTCGTGCGTGCAGGTAGGCGATATCGCCGCTGAGACGGACGTACTGGTCAACGCTGTACGCGATGGCGGAGTTGATGTGCCGTTGGAGGGCGCTGTGGTCGGCGGTCCAGCGGCCGCTCAGCGGATTCGCGACGATCGGCAGGGTCGCCTCGTGTCCGCTCGCCGCGCTCTGCCAGGGGTACAGCGCACCTCTGAGGCCCGCCTTCGCCGCGGCGGCGCGGGCCGCGGGGAGCCTGCGGTACCGATAGTCGAGCAAGGCGCGGGCTGTGCGGGGCCACTGCTGAGAGAGCCATGGCACGGCGAACAGTTCGTCCCAGAAGACGCGTCCCTGGTACTCCTCTCCATGCAGTCCTCGGGCCGGAAAGCCTGCGTCCAGACCGGCGATGTGGGGGGACGTCGTCTGCAGAAGGTGAAACTGGTGCAGCCGGTGAACCTGCTTCGGAACGGAGGGGCTCGGTCGTGGGGACCGGTGGTACAGCTTCCGCCAGGCCTCCTGGTGACGGGCCAACAGTTCCGCGGGGTGTGGTGCCGAAGCCGCTCTCTCGGCCGCTCGCTCCCCCACGTCCTCCGGGGAGAGTGTTCGGGAGGTCAGCTGGGCGACAGTTTTGACCACCTCGACCTTGCCCGCACGTGCCACCGGCAGGCGCAGCAGTGTACGCGGGCGCAGAGGGCGAGTGCTGTCCGCGTCCAGGGATCTGACTGACGGCCGGGCGGCATTCTCCCTCAGGACCGCGGTTGCGGCCGCGACGCCGACGGACACTCCGGTGCCCACGGTTCGGCAACCCACGGTCACAATGTGCTCGTCGGCCCGGGTAGCGCAGTGGAAGTCGGTGAGGTAGTGCCCCCCGAAAGCGCGGTATCGGTCCACCTGGCTGTTGCGAACGGAACCGTCCAGGGCAGACTCCACTTCCAGGACGCCCTGCCAGTTTTCCGCGGTGACCTCGGTCCTCACCAGAGCCAGAGCCGGGTCGTCCATGCTCACCAGGACCGCTTGTGCCACTCGGGTCCGCCTTCCCCGAAGGTCTCGGTACCGGACGAGGCGGGTCAGCACTCCGTTACGGAGGTCGAGCCTGAGATGGTGGCTCAGGATCTCGGTGCTGTCGACGGACAGCCAGGGCTCGTCGTCCTCGTCTCCGGTAAGAGGCCGCAGGCGCGTCCACAGCCAATCGGGCAGGTTGGCCATGGCCTCGCACTGCACCGTTCGCCCCTCCACCGACAGGGAGGTACGCCCGTAGCACCCGGCCGCGTAGGTACCCCTGTAGTGAGGCCCCTCGGATTCCTCGCCGGGCACGGCCGCGCGTACGCCGAAGGCCCCGTTGCCGAGGGCGCACAGCGTCTCGCGAATACCTTCCTCCTCGGGCCGGTACCCCTCGTACTCCCACACCCATTCGCTGTTCGTGCCCAACGGTCACCTACCGCTGCCCGGTTCGTGCCTCGGCGCAGCGAGAAGTTCGCTCAGCACGTCGTCGAGCATCGCACCGTCCTGGGCGGCCCTGCCCAGTGCCACCCCGTCCCAGGGAGCCAGCCGGCGGAGGGCGGAATAGGTTCCCGCCGTGACAGCGCCGCCGTAGATGACACTGAGACTGACATGGTCGGGTGCCCCTTGGCGCAGGGCGTCCAGCACTGCGGCCGCCTGGTGCGGTTCGGCGCTCCGCGCGCCGCCGATGGCCCAGACGGGTTCATAGAGGATGACGGCCGCTGCACCGGTGGGCAGGGAGCCCAGGACGGTCGTCGCCTGTTGGTGGACGCGGGCCACGGTCTCCGCGGGGCCTGAGCGCTCTTCCTCACCGACGCAGATCACCGGGGTCAGGCCGGCGAGCGCGGCCGCCCGCGCCTTGCGTCCGACGAGTCGGTCGTCCTCGCCGAACAGGCGGCGACGCTCTGCGTGTCCGACCATCACGTGTGTGCAGCCGATCTCTGCCAGCAGGTCGGCGGAGACCTCTCCGGTTACCGCTCCCTCCTCGTACCACGCGTTCTGGGCCCCGATCGTCATGCCGGTGCCCCTTACGCGTCGCACTCCGCCAGGAAGAAGCGGGTGAGGCAGGCACACGCAGAAGCGCAGCCGTCCCAAGGGGTTGGCTCTGGGCAGGAGGACGTCGTCGATCCACTGTTCGGTCTGCCGCAGGCCGAGGTTCATCTTGGTGCTGGTCAGCGAGACTGGTGTGGTCACTTGTATCCCGTGCCTATTCGAGGTTGGTGTGCAGGGCGAGCATGTCCCGCGGGTCGACCTTGTGCAGCCGCTCGTAGGCGAGGACGAGGGAATCGAAGAACAGAAGGGCCCCTTGCTCGAACAGGGTGCCGACGAACTGAACGGACCGGTCCAACTCGTGGTCCTGGCCGTACTCGGCCAGGTGGACCAACAGGTCGGCCCGCCGGGCCAGACGTGAGTCGGCGCTCGCGGTCACGACGGCTATCTTGGCGCCCGCGTCCGCGGCGGTCTCCGCCGTCATCACCGTGGTGGGGGTCTCTCCTGAGCCGCTGCACACCACCAACAGGTCGTCGGGGCCGATCGGCGGAGTGGTGACGTCGCCCACTACGTGCGCGCACAGGCCCAGGTGCATCAGACGCATTGCGAAGCCCTCCGCGGAGAGCTTGGAACGTCCGGCTCCGGCGACGAAGATCCTCCTGGAGTCGCGGAGCGCAGTGGCGAGGCCGGCGCAGGACCGATCGTCGACATGGGAGAGCATTGCGTCGAGTTCCCGTACGACGACCCGTCGGGCCGAGGCGTAGGGACCGTCGACCCCCACGGCAGTGTCGGCCGGCGATACCTCGATCTCGATGTCCTTGTCCTGGTCGACCATGCCGTGTCCGTCCTGTTCCTGGCGATGGGCTCGTTCGTCGCGTTCTGTGGAGCGCAAGGGGTCAGGAGCGCCAGAAGTCCTGGTGCACCACTTCGTCGACACCTCTGCGGGGTGCGGGGCGGAAGGACGTGCCCTTCGGATGGGCGACGGCCATGAGTCCCGCCTGGGTGACGTGTTCCGGCAGACGCAGGACCTCAGCGGCCTCCTGGGCACGGGCCAGGTGCAGTGCCGTCACCGCACAGGCCAGGCCGCGCAACCGCAGGGCGAGCATGAAACTCCACATGGCGGGCCAGATCGACCCGTAGTACACGGAGTGCGCCACGTGATCCACCGGGGCAGGCAACCCCAGCTTCCTGAACCTCTCCTCGAAGTCGCCGGGTGACAGGCTCAGGCAGGGCACCACGAGGACAGGCACGCGGTGCAGGTGCTCCGCCAGATGCGCCGACGCTCGCCAGACGCCGGTGCGTTCCGGTGACTCGGCGGCCTGGTCCGCCATCGCCTCCAGATAGGGCTGGGCCGCCCTCCGGTAGCACTCGGCCAGTCGGCGCCTGCTCACGGCGTCCGCCACCACAACCCACTGCCACGGCTGGTCGTTGGAGCCGTTGGGCGCCTGCAACGCATCCGACAGAGCAGCGTGCACCAGACGGATGTCGACCGGACGATCGAGGTCCAGACGCCGCCGTACCGACCGGGTCGTCGTCAGCAGTTCCTCGGCGCTCAGCTTCCCTGTCGCCGGCGCGGAGTGTGGTGCGCGCGGGCCGGCCTCTGCCTGCGCCGCGCGGGGCTCTTGCTGCTCGGTGGCATGGCACGGGTCGTTCACGGTATGCGCCTCCTGTTCCGGTCTCTCGTCTGTGTCCTCGCTCCGGCTCCGTCGGAGGCTCTGGGCCATCCCGTCGAGGCTCCGGGCGGAGGAGCAAGGCCGGCGGGCCTCGTTCGGCTTCGTCACCGGCTTCGGTGCCGAGCGACTCCTTCGCTTCACCGGCCCGCGGCGGCCATGCAGTGCGACTGTCCCGGAGGTGCCTCGTCACACGCCCCGGTGAGACGGCGGGCGTGAACGCGTTGAACACCTGGCCGTCCGCCCGGCGTCGCCCGGCCGTTCAGTCGGACGTGTCGATCGCGCGTGCCCCGGACCGGACCGTGCCCGGCCCGGCGGCGAGGTGCGAAATCCTGTTGATCAGCGCAACGGCCTCCGGAACGCGCCGGAAGCGTACGAGCCGTGCTTGCAGCTCCTTCAGGAGCACGGCTGACCGCTGGGAGCGGAGGAAGGGATACTCCTCCATGAACAGGCGGCCGTACACGCAGGCTTCGTCGACCTGGCCCAGGTCCAGCAGGACGAGGGCGACGCGCACTTGGCTGAGCGCTCTTCGACGGCGTTCGTGCGAAGGGCGGTCCTCGGCCGCGTACCTCAGTGCGTCAAGGGCCGCCGGGGTGTCGCCGAGGCGCAGGAGAACCAGCCCCTTCCGGTAGGCCATTCCGGCTTTGGGGTAGCAGGTGAAGGGCCCGGGGCGGGAATGGGCCCGGTCCAGGCAGGCCTCGGCCGTGTCCATGTCCCGGTAGACGGTGCGGGACTCACCGGACAGCACCCGGACATAAGCACGCTGCACGAGCACGAACGCCCGTAGGTCGTCGCCGTTCTCGACGTCCGCGGCGGTGATCGCCCTGTCGGCGAGGTCGATCGCGTAGGACAGCGCACCCACCCGGACCGCCTGCACGCTCAACGCCCTGAGCGTGATGGCGCGCGTACGCCAGTCCTGGTTCTCGGCCGCGGTCCTCAGTGCTGCGTAGTAGTAACGCTGTGCCAGTCCCGCGTGGCCGGCGTCCGCCGCCATGTCGCCCAAGGTGTGGGCGAGTTGGCCGGTGACTGAGAGTAGGTCCTTGCGTAGCAGCGGCAACGCCGGCTTCATCAGCAGCCGACCGATGTCCTCACTCAGATACGAGGCGAACGAGGATCGACCGTGCCCTCCTCCGAACAGAGACCAGTTCCTGGCGAACTGGTCCGACATGTACCTGGCTCTCACCACGTCGGCTTCACTGACCTGAGCGCCGCGGACGCCAGGACCGACGTCCCTCGGGAGGCCAACCGGTTCGAGACCGGGCGGGACGGACTGTCTGAAGACGACACGCACCAGCCTCGGACGCTGTGCTGGATCGGCGTCGGCTCTCGCCAGGGTCACCAGGCCGCGGAGCGGGTCCCCCGGTCGCCCACGTTCCACCTCGTCCTCCCACCCGTCGTCGGCGGCGGTCTCGGCCAGGCCCGTCTCCTCCGGGTTGATCGGACGCCCGGTCCGTCGGGTCAGAGCTTCGGCGACGAACTCGGGAACCGGAGCCTTCGGCCGGGAGCCGGCCAGCCAGTGGGCCACCGCTGTCCGGTCGTAGCGCAAGGACATTCCCTGGGCAGCCGCCAGGCGGTCGACGTCCCTCGCCAGTTGCGCGGCGCTCAGATTCGCTTCGGCCAGCAGTTGCGCGAGTAAGGCATTGCGTGTGCGACGGCGTGGCATGATCCCCCTCCTTCACATCCAGTTCTGCCGTGACGACTCGGCAACCGCTACCGGCGTACGGACTG
Organism: Streptomyces sp. WAC 04229; assembly: GCF_003947455.1. Classification (GTDB taxonomy): domain Bacteria; phylum Actinomycetota; class Actinomycetes; order Streptomycetales; family Streptomycetaceae; genus Streptomyces. The sequence continues at coordinate 72,523 of NZ_QHJH01000004.1, forward strand.
AACAGCTTTCATCGTGCTTGTGGTGCGAGCTGTGCCAATGGCCCGGTCGGGGCAGCGCGCGCACTGCCCCGAGTCGTTGACACCCGTACGCGAGGGTGCACACCCCATGTGCGGCTGAGGGCCTTGGAGGAACGGTCGTCGGCGCAAAAGCCGTGTGAGTCGGTCGACGATCAGTCGGCGTGGGACCGCGAGGTTGCCACCGGGGCTCCGTATGCAGGAAGGGTGGCGGAATGCTCCCTCTCCGAGCCCTTGCTACCTGTCTTCTCCCGAAGCCGTCCATACATGCTCGAACCCGCACCTTTGACTCATCTTTGATGGCGCAGGTGGAGGTGTCGGCCCTGCGTCGACCGCCATGGGCTTCCGGCCGGAGCGAGCCGCCGGCACACGACTCACCGGAGCAGGGCTTCAGCGGTGCCGAACCCCTCCGCGTTCAACATGCACACGCCTCGTCGGCGTGTCCGGGGTGTGCAACGCACGCTCAGGGTGAGACGCGGTGCATGCCTTCCGGTGAGAAGCGGCCGGGGGCACACCGTGAACCCGGGTCCACTCTCTTCGCCTGCCCGAAATTCGCACCGGAAGTGCTGCCACGAAGTGGCATCGAGGGAAGCCCAGTATGATCTTCCGAGACATCTGCGGCCTATCGCGTCGCGGAAAACGTAGCAGGAGAGGAGGCGGCCCAGAACTTTGTCGACGCACTCGGCCCAGTCGGCGACGATGTGGCCGACCTGGTGATCGACGTCGTGTTCGGCAAACTTCACAGTCGGCCGGCGATGAGCCACGAGGAGCGCGAGCTGGTCACGCTTGCGATCATCGCATCACTCGGTGGCGCGGAGGAGCAACTGACCACACGTCTTCGCATCGCCCATCGCCTCGGGATACCCGCCGGACAAAGTGATCGAGATATTCGCGCACACCGGAGACTACGCGGGATTTCCGCGCTCTCTGAACTCGGCCGAAACGGCCAGAGAATTCAATGGCGAGCTGGGTCTTCCGCTTACCGAGGGCCGCAGAGGCAGTGGACGCCGTCGACGAGGTGGTCATCGCACAGGGCCACGACCCGATCGCTCCGCTGCTGCTGGACCGTGAGGCGCCGTACTTGCAGGACCTCCTGAAGAGCGACAGCGATCGGCTGGATCTGGACTCGAGCACGGCCTGGGCCCCGGCCGAGCGTGACGATCACAGGAAGGTCCGATCCACGCGCGCTGCTGCAGTAAGGGCCCCTCCCGGCGGTACGACCATCGAGCACGGGTGCCGGCCGCTCGCCCTACGGGTGACTTCGCAGCGCCGGGGGCAGTTCCACGTCGTTCACCACGGGCCACTTCCAGGGCTCCGGACCCAGGCGGCCCAACCGTCGCACTGTGATCACACTCCACGGCGACAGAGCTGTCGGGTCCTGATTCGCTTCCCGAAGTACTTCCTCCCACGGCACCCACCGTATGGACTCGACCTCTCGGGGACTGGGTGACGGGGGCCGAGAGAGCAGAACCCGTACGACGGGCCCCAATTCGTTCTCCACGATGCCGTTCTCCATGACGGATCGATAGCGAACAGCGCCGATGAGGAGATCCATGCGTTCGGCATCTGTGCCGAGTTCCGCCGTCGACCGTCTCCGTACGGCGTCCTCCAAGGCCTCACCCGGCAGGGGGTGACCACAGAAGCTGTTGGTCCACACACCGGGCCAGGTGTGTTTCGAGAGGGCCCGGCGCGACATGAGAAGGCGTCCGGCCTCGTCGAAGGCGTAGACGGAGAAGGCCAGATGCAAGGCAGTGTCGCTGTTGTGCGTCCGGTCCTTGGGGGCGCTGCCCACCGCGTTTCCACGCTCGTCGAGCAGAACGACGGGTTCACTCTCGGACATGGTCGGATTCCTCTTCTTAGCGCTGCGGTGGGGACCGACACCCTGCGCCCACCTGGACGCAAGGGCCACGACGTCGCGGTCTCACAGCGCCGGTCCCGACCCTCCCTCGCACCCGACCCGCGCCGCGCGGTGCCGGAGTCCTCCCCCCGCGTAGGCAGCCCACCTGCACACCGAGCTCCGGCACCGCTGCCCAGCAGTGTGAGACATGCGTGGCGGCGCTGGTACGGATGGCGTCAGACGATGACGAGGGCGGAGTTGAACGAGTAGCCGGTGATGCCGCCACTGAGGCAGGCGGTGAGGTTCAGAGAGGCACCCACGAGCGTCTCGACGGCGTTGTGGCCGGCGAAGCGTCCACTGGTGATCACTCCGGTCTGCGTGACCGTGGTGACGCCGTTGGCGGAGGTGACTTGGGAGCTGTACTGGAACACACTCTGCTGTCCGTTGCCCCAATGCAGTGTTACTGAGCCCGGACCGCCGTTGAGCAGGTTCAGACAGGACAGGCCGGGTGAGACGAAGTGTTCGTCGTGCCGCACCGTCTCCAGCAAGGGCAGCACACAGGTGTCGCTCGTGTGTATCTCCACGTCGATGTCCGCGGGCGTGTAGGTGACCCCTGGGTCGTGATGGGCGGTGGTGACGCCGGTGCACGTGGCCAGAGGAGGGTCGTCCGCCTGAGCGGTGCCACTCGTCATGGCCAGGCTGAGGGCCGTGACGAGCAGCGTCGCGCCGGCTGTTGTGAAGCGTCTGAGGAATCGGTACATCGCAGCCTCCCTGCGATAGAGGTCTGGCTTCTCTCACCCGGGTCCGAGCGCTCAGAGGATGGCGAGGGTGGACAGTCCGCTGACGTGTGTGAGGCCGGTCGGGTTCAGGCACGGAAGCGGGTTGCTCAGGTCCGGGATGATCTCCGTGGTCACGTTCACCAGCGACCCGGCGTAGCGGCCCGACGTCACCGTGCCCAGGGAGACGTAGACCTGGGTGGCCCCGGCGACGTCGATCTCGGTGCCCGTGACCTGAACAGTGGAATGCTGCCCGTTGCTCCAGGTCAAGGTCGCCGTGGCCGTGCTGGGGAAGGCGAGGCAGGTGGCGCCTGTCACCGCTCCGCCTTCGCTGTAGGTCACCCCGCTCACTCCGTCGTTGAGAGGGCACGAGGCGTATGTTCCATCGGCCTGGTAGACGACGTTCCGAGGTTGGGTGAGGTGGAGGCCCGGGCTGTAGTCGGTGACCTGCTGTCCGACGCAGGTCACCAGGGCAGCAGCCGCGGTCTCCGATGCGGCGGCCGGCGTCGCGCCGAGCGGGACGGCCATGCACAGCGCGGCGGGCGCTGCCGTTCTGGCCACCATGAGGAGCTTGCGGAGGATTCGTCCGGGTGGGTTGTGCATTGCTGCTCCCTTTCGTGAACGGTCGGCCGCGGCCGTGCAAGGTGCGTCCTCGGTGGCGGACCGACCGGCCGTTGCTTCGTCACAACACCGTGACCAGGAAAGGACCGGAGGTGGTGGTCAGCCCGCCTGCTGTCGTGCAGGCGAGGAGGTCGAGGCTGGTGATGACGACCGTGTTGACGATCGTGCGGCCCGTGTAGTCGCCCTGGGTGATCGGGCCGGTGGCAACGAGAACCGTGGTGCCGTTGGGACGCAGGGCCAGCGAACTGGTGAAGGTGAACCGGGACGGCTGTGTGCCGGGATCGGCCCAGTCGATCCTTCCGGTTCCGGCGCTGCTCCCACCCAGACAGTTGAGGTTGCCACTGCCGTGGAAGGTGTAGGTCCCCGCCGTGTGCTGGAGATCGGTGGAGACGCATGGCCCCAGCGTGCCGCTGGAGTGGACGTCAACGAGCGGCGCGGGCGCGGTGAGGGTGAGTCCGGGCGTGTAGGAGGTGTTCTGCGCCCCCAGGGGACAGGTGACAACACCGTTGTCGTCCTCAGCCGCTGTCGCGGGCGCAGCGGGGAGGGAGACAACGGCCACGAGGGCCGAAGCGGCCAGAAGAGAAGCGGAAGCTTTGCGCATGACACGGACCGTCCTTCGAGTAGTCCACTCACATGTCAAGTGAGTGACGTCGGCAACACCTCAAGCGATCCGGCCACTGCGAGCGGACGCTCCCCACGACTCCACGGTCGAGGTGCCGTAAGCCGACCGGATTCTTCGCAGCTCCGGCATTTCCCAGTCGATGGTCCGCCCGGACGTTTGTCTCTGTCGCCGGGCAACCGACCTCGAGACCCTCTCTTCGAATGAACGCCCGAGTCGTACCGGCCGCCGCACCACAGCATCGCTCCTCGCGTGCGCCCACCACACCTCCCGGACCCCAGTTCATGCGTGCACGCGTTGAACGGCCGCCAAGCCCTCACGGAGGGCGTACCGGTCACCCGGAGGGAGGCGCAGGACGAGACGCCGACCACCGCGGGCTGGACGATGGCCCTATGAATGATCCGTTCTACGACCACGTCGCCGTCCTGGTCCGCCGTGCATCCCTCGCCGGGGGCCGCCGTACCGACTGCGACGGATCACGGCGGAACCCGATCGAGGGACCCGGATCCGGATCGGACGCCGGTGTCCGTGAAGCCTCTCCTCTGCGCGCAGCGAGCGAGGCAACGGCTTCTCACGATCGCCGCTGATCGCGTTCACTCGTACTCCCGTGTTACGGGGTGTGGGAGCCCCGGTCAGGGCGACTTCCAGGGGTAGGCAGCGAGGTGAGGGCCGCCGGTCTCATCGGTTCGCCCCGGCCCCGAACGTCTCGCTGTCCAGAAATCGAGGAACGCCGACCTGCTGCGCGCGAAACCGCGTGGGTTTCTCCGCATCTGAGCAAGCCCCAGCCGGCTCGCTGTCGTGCCACGTAATTTCTGACGGAACTGAGACAGCATGAAGCCGGCTCGGTCGACGTCTGCTTGACCGACGTCAGCGGACTTCCCCCTCTACCTCACCGCCGTCCCGTGGCAGTAGTGCGGGACTCGGTCACCGGGTCGACGAGTTGGGCGTTGTGATCGCTACGACGCAGCAGGGAGTCGCTTTCCTTCCGGTGAGGCCCGCTGGTCGCGTGAAGGGACGCCTTGGGCAGCACCGGACGGTTCACCTGGGGTGAGTTCATCGTGTACGGCGCGGAAGGCCAAGACGCGGCGAGGTCCGTGGGGCCCGGCGCCGACGGAGAGGTGAAGACGTTCATCACGTTCACGCCTCCCTGTGTCCGGGGTGGTGTGTGGTCGCCCGGATCGGCAAGCCGAACACCACAGGCCGGTGATCGTGCGTCCGGCTCCGCAGCCTCGACGACGCAGGCGCACCTTCCGAGGGGTCTCCGCGCCCCGAACAGTGGGGGGAGATCACCGGTGGGGGGAGGCAGCCCTCACACCAGAGACGGAGAACGGCATGGCTCGATTTCCCTATCCTGACGAACGCAGCTCCCAGGCGGTGCTGACGCGCACCCCAGTGCCTCTCAACGTGTTCCGTATGCTCGCCCACGCGCCGGCGGTGGCTGAGCCCGCCATCGACCTCGGGGTGGCCCTGCTCTCGGCGACCAGCCTTCCCGCACGCCTGCGCGAGGCTGTGATCCTTTCCGTTGCGGGCCGCGTCGGCTGCGCGTACGAACAGGCGCAACACACCCCTGTCGCCGAACGATGTGGCATGACCCCTGAGCAGACCGCCGCCACCGTGGAAGGGACCGTACACATCGACGGGCTCACGGAGGACGAGGAGGTCGCACTGGCGGCGACCGGCGAGCTGGTGCGGGAGCACACGCTTGATCACGCGACGGTGTCAGCACTGCGTCAAGCCCTCGGCGAGCGGCAGGCGGTCGAACTGATCATGCTGACCGGCTACTACGTCATGCTCGCGAACTTGCTGAACGCCCTGGAGGTGGACTCCGAGTCCGCGGGTGACCAGATCGCCTCAGCCATCTCCGAGTTGTCCGGGAAGCAGCGGGAGACGCTGTCGCCCCCTTCGCGAGGAGACGCGTCGTGATCGAGTCAGCGCGGGAGCCGGCAACTGGATTCGCCGGCGCGTCCGTCCACGTCTTCCCACCCCAGGGCACCTTCGCGCCCGCGGCCATCTCCGCGGCAGCAGGCCGCAGTGAGCGCTTCGCTGATGCCTTCGCCCGTATCACAGAGCAAACGGACGAGGTGTCCGCCGCCGAGGGGGGAGCGAGGTTGTCACGCTTCCTCACCGAAGCCGATCCACCGTCAGTCGAGGAGTTGCAGCGGACGGGATCCCTCGAACTCGCCTCCTTCGTCGCGTCTCTCGCAGCCCACCAGGCGCTCTGTGATGCTCACGGGAGGCCGGCAGTCGTGCTCGGCGTCAGTGCCGGGGACTTCGCCGCCATGACGGCCGCCGGGGTCTTCAGCCTTCGGGACGGAGCGCATCTGGCGCTCAAGGCCGCTGAAGTGCAGCGCAGTTGCCCGGGCCGGATGGTCGCCTTGAAGTGCTCGTGCGAGGAGGCCGACAAGATCATCCTACGAAGCGGGGTTCGTGACGCGAGCACAGCCTTGGTCTTCGACGACCGTTCCGTGGTGGTCACCGTCCCGGGAGGTGAAGGACGTGCTCTGCGTGAGGCCGCATCAGCGATGGGCGTCCAAGCCGTCGTCACGCCTGTGCCGTTCGGTTCGCACCATCCGAGCCTGTCGCGTCAGACAGAAGCGCTCAGCGCCGTCGTGGCCTCCTACGAGCGGCACCCCGCTACGATGCCCGTGCACTCGGCTGCCGGCGGCCGGGTGTACCGGGACGGTGACACGGTGCCTCGGGCCATGGCGGAGAACCTCGTCTCGCGCGTGGACTTCCCGGCCTCACTACGGCAGAGCCTCTTCCCAGGAGCGCGCGTCGTCTTCGACCTGGACACCGGCGGTGCCCTGGCGTCGAGTGCCCGCAGAATCCTGTCCCAGTCCACCGTCGCCGTGCACGCCCCTTTCGCAGAGCCCGCCTTCACTTGGTGAGGCGTGTTGTGCCTCCGGTGCGGAGTCGCCGTCACCGCGCTCCGTGCGTTCCCGCCACCAGGGCTCAGGTCCCCGCCGAGGCACCCGAGGCGCGGGCTTTCGCACGGGGTGTGCGCCGTCGAGGGGGTGCACGAGCCCCCTGAAAGGACTATGTACCGCTTGTCCCAACAGGGGCAGCATGGTCGCACTGTTCCCATGGCTCGTGCCCGGTCGACGACGGGGTCACCTCGATCACCTACAGCGAGGGCAGCACCCTCCCCCGCGCCACATGTGTCGCGTTTCCCAGCCAACGGAAGGCCGGTTCATGTCCCGTATTCGCAGACTGCTCTCGCTCTCCTCAGCCGTTCTCCTCGGCACTGTCCTTCTTCCTGCAGGGGCAGCGCAAGCCGCGCAGGACCAGGCCGCCGCCACCGTGGTCTGCACCGGAGCAGCCAAACAGACCTACGCACCCCCACTGGGCCCCCTGCCGCGGATCACCGATGTCAGCGTGAACGAGGAACTGACGTGCATAGGTGGTCCCTTCCTCACGGGTACCTCGTCCGCTTCCTTCAACGAGCAGGCCAGTTGCCTGATCCCACCGCTGACGGACACGGTTCTGCCGACCAGCGTCATCGTCTACCACTGGGCCAACGGCCAGACGAGCACCGTCGCCCTCACCGTGCCGACCGTCGTCCGGGTAGCCAACCAGACCATCGTGACCGGGGCAGGCACCGTGACATCCGGCTACGCGCAAGGTTCCGCGGTCATACGCGAGGTGACAACCGTCGACCTGGACGTCCTTGGCTGCCTCACGTCGAGCCTCGACGAGCGGACCGGCACGGAGGTCTTCACCATTCTCCTCTGACGGAGCGGACGTCCTCCTCGACTCGGCAGCGCTCGTCGGCAGCCGCCGTCTTTCACGGTGGCGGGGTGCGCTGCCGAACGAGGTCGTCTTCTCCCGTTCTTCCATCCCGGACTCTCATGGTCGGCCTGCGGTGTCGGTCGCGCGACGACGAGCCCGCGGTCACCTTCCACACCGCACTCTCCGTCCGAGGGCAGACCACGTCTCTCGGGGTGCCGTTTTCCAGGGCTCGCCGGGCCGACCCGCGTTCGATCGGCCGAGCCGTCCGTCCCCGGCTCCGCTACTCCTCGCCGCTGAGCGAGCCCTTCGCGACCGCGCGGGCGCCGGCCTGGAAGCGGCTGCGGGCGCCCGGCTTGTCCATCAGTTCGGCCGCGATAAGGCGGGCGGTACGGGCGGAGACACTGAAGTGCTTGGCGACCGTCTCGTCGGTGAGTCCCTGGCTCAGCATGCGCACCACCTCAACCTCCTGGCGGGTCAGTCCGCAGGCGTCGCGGTCTCGGGCCCGGTCCGGGGAATGTCCGAGAGGGTGGCCGCCTCCCAGAAGCAGTCGAACAGGGCGCACCTGGCGGTGACCGGTCCGTCGGCCGCCAGCAGCAGGGCGCCGGCCTCGCCGTCCGCGGCTCTCTGCCCGCTTTTTCCTCACGGAACGGACGACGGCTGACGATGGCCGGCAGCCGCACGCCGCGGCCGGTGCGGGCGAAGTGGTGCTGCCGCGAACGCGACTGGGGCTACGCGGAGCTCGCCACCGACCAGCGCTGAACGGCATGGCCACGACGGTGTCCGAACCAGAACCGCGTGGGGGGGACACCGTTCGTTCCGCCCTCCACATTCAAGACAACCGTCGAAGCCGCACTGTCGCCGGCGCCGGAGCGCCCGTACGCTGATGTCCGCAGTCGGTTCGCGCCTCCCGCCCGGCCGGGCGCCCGGTGGCGCGACGCAAGAGGGAACCCGGTGCGAATCCGGGGCTGTCCCGCAGCGGTGAGTGGGAACGGAAGCCGTCGATGTCACTGGGCCCGCACCAGGGCCGGGGAAGAGACGGCCGGTAGGTGTCCGCCCTTGTGGCGGACGTGCCCGCGAGTCCGAAGACCTGCCACTGCGCCCGCGTCCCGCGGGCTGTGCACGTGACCTCGTGGACTGGGTCGGCGGTAGAGCGGTCGTACTTCGTACGGGTGGCCGCGCCTCCTTCCCGGTCGGCGTTCAAGGCCCGGTACGGAGGAGGATGGTGTGCGGGACCCAGCCGGTTCGCGTCGGCCGTACCGCCCCCGGGAGCCGGACATGGACGGCGGCACGGTGTCCGGTGTCTGCCAGGGCACTCTGGGTGAGTTGTACCAAGGCCCGTTGCGGGTGGGCGCCGATCCTGAGATCGCGGTGGTCTCCTTTCCCGTGGACCGCCACTCGTGGGTCTACTTCACTCCGCGGACGGCGGCCGGTCCTCCGCCGCACGCGCCGCCGCTCGGGACGAAGTCGGTGGAGGCGGTCCGGCTCTTCCTGGACCACTACGGCGTCACTCTGCCGCCCGGTGACTGGCACACCCACTCCGAACTGCCGGTGGGCGTGGGTATGGCCAGTTCGACGGCGGACATCGTGGCGACGCTGCGCTGCCTGTTCCGCGTCTTCTCCCTGCCGTACGACACGGAGGTGATGCGCGGCGTCCTCGCGCGGATCGAGCGCTCCGACAGCGTCTTCCTCGACGAGTTCGCCCTGTACCTCAGCGGCCGGCACCGGGTGGTGCGGCGGCTGGGACCGGATGTCGGCTTCCACACCGCCTACGTCACGGAACCCGGCACGGTGGACACCGCCGCCGTCACTCCTCTGCTACTGGACCACTACCGGCGCCGCGGCGAGGAGTACCAGCGGTGTCTGACCGATCTGGTGAAGGGCTTCGACTCGGGTGACCCGGCCGCCGTCGCCCGTGCCGCGACGGTCAGCGCCGCCTTGTCCCAGGAGGTTCTGCCCAAGGCCACCTTCGGCAGCCTGCAAGCCCATCGTGAGCGGTTCGGCGCCGACGGCGTCTTCGTCGCCCACACCGGCTGCCTGGCCGGCTATCTCTTCGCCTCGCGCCCAGGCGCACAGGTCATGTCCGACCTCTCCGCGTTCTTCCGCTCGCTCGGCCACCAGTGCACCTTCGCCCAAGGAGGCTACGGGTGATCCACCCCCACATCGCCGACGCCCTGAAAGCCCCGGACCTCGTCCGGCTCACCGACGGACTGGTCCTGCTGCGGTTCGAGTCGATGAAGATCTACTCGGCTCTGGCCGCCGTCCGCCATCTACTGGACCGAGGCACCGTCCGTCCGGGGCAGACGCTGATCGACAGCTCCAGCGGCATCTACGCCTACGCGCTCGCCCTGGCCTGCCACCGGTACGGCATGCGGTGCCACATCGTCGCGTCCACCACCGTCGACGCCACCACCCTCGCCCAACTGGAGATCCTCGGCAGCACCGTGGAACAGGTCACACCGTCGCGGAACCTGAAGCTCGACCAGGAACTGCGAGTACGACGGGTGCGCGAGATCCTCGCCGAGCGTCCCGGACACCACTGGATGCGCCAGTACCACGACGACGTCCACTACCTCGGCTACCAGGAGGTCGCCGACCGGATCGCGGCTCAATTCCCGGACGCACCGCTGACCGTCGTCGGCGGGGTGGGCTCCGGAGCGTCGACCGGCGGCATCGTCGAGCGCCTGCGCGGCACCGACCCCTCGGTGCGTCTGGTCGGCGTGCAGCCCTTCGGCAGCGTCACCTTCGGCAGCCAGGACCATCACGATCCCGAGGCGATCATCGCCGGCATCGGCTCGTCCATCGCCTTCGACAACGTCCGGCACCATCTCTACGACACCGTGCACTGGCTGGACTTCACCCATGCCATGTCCGGTGCCGTCGCCCTGCTGCGCGAGCACGCGGTGTTCGCCGGGCTGTCCACCGGTGCCGGCTATCTCACGGCGACGTACGAGAGCCGGCGCCATCCCGACCGAACGCACCTGGTGATCGGCGCCGACACCGGACACCGCTACGTGGAGCGCGTGTTCGCCCGGCACTCGGAGGCTCTGGACCCGGCTGCGCTGAAACCCGTCGAGGTCCGCAGGCCGCAGGAGATGACCATGCCCTGGTCGAGGATGACGTGGCAGCGCACCAGTTGCCCGGCAGACCGGAAGGAGCATGACGCATGACCGTGGCCTGCCTGGAGTCCCTGACGTTCGGCCTCGGCCATCTGGTCCGCGCCGCCGACCGGCTCGGTGAACGCCTGGTGCTCCTCACCCGGGATCCCGCCTACTACGCCTACGAACTGGACCGGTTGCCCGCCGGTGCCCTCGAAGTCGTCGTGACCGACACGTTCGACGTGGAGCGGGTCGCCGCTCATCTCCGCCGCATCCCGCGGCTGGGCGGTCTGATCAGTTCGACCGACACCTGGACCCTGAGCGGCGCCGCCCTCGCCGAACGCCTCGGCATGCCCGGTCTCGACCCCGCCGTCCTGCGGCTGACCCGGGACAAGGCCGCCGTACGCAACAGGCTGCACGATGCGGGTCTCACCCGGGCGAGGGCCGTCGAGGGCGCCGACCCGGACCGCGAGGCTCGCAGGCTGCTGCTCAAGGAGGCGGGGCTGCCGCTCGTGCTCAAGGACACCGCGGGCACCGGGAGCCAGAACGTGTGGCTGGTGCGCGACGACGGTGAACTCGACGCGGCGCTGGTGGAGGCGTCCGGTCGGGAGCTGAAGGGACGCCTGTTCGCGGAGCCGTATTTCAGCGGCCCGGTGTACAGCGCCGAAACGCTCACCTGGGCGGGCCGGACCCGCCTGCTGGGGGTGTCCAGCCGGCTGATGTCACCCGAGCCGCACTTCCGGGAGGAGATCACCGCCTTCCCGGTCGCCTTCCCGGCGCCGCAGGCGACGTCTCTGGAACGCTGGCTCGACCGGGTCCTCGAAGCCATCGGCTACACCGACCGCTTCGCGCACGTGGAGTTCGTACTGACCGCCGACGGCCCGGAAGTGGTGGAGGTCAATCCCCGCATCGGGGGTGCGCTGGTCGGAGAAGGCCTGTGCCGGAGCCTCGGCGTGAACGTGTACGAGGCGATGGTCGAGGCAGCGGTCGGCCGCCGCCCCGGTCTCATGGACGTGGACCTTCCCGGCGGCCCGGCCGTCGCCTTCGTCCTCGGCTACCCGGCCGTTCCCGGCGTGTTCACCGGCGTCACCGGGCTGGACCGGCTCACCGGCATGCCGGGGAATCCCGCCTGGTACCCGACCAAGCAGGCCGGCGAACTCATCGAGCACCTGGGCGACAGCCGGGGATACGCGGGCATCGTGTACGCGGAGGCGGAGACCGCCGAACTCGCCACCCACCGCGCGGTGGCCGCCGCCAACGCCCTGCGTGTACGCACCGTCCCGCCCGGCCGGGACGCGCCCGGTGGGTGAGCGCACCACCCGGCGGCCGGGCCCGCGGGCCTCGCTGTTCCCGCTCACCGGTCCGCTGCGGTTCCTCCTCCTCAGCTCGTTCCTCATTCCGCTCGGCAGCTTCATGGTCCTGCCGTTCATGTCGGTGTTCCTCCACGAGCGTCTCGGGATGGGGCTGGGCACGGTCGGCGTCGTCCTGGCCGCGGCATCGCTCGTGCAGTTCTCCGGCGGCATCGTCGGCGGTGCCCTCGCGGACCGGATCGGGCTGCGCCGCACGATGGTGTGGGCACTGGTCGTGCGCACCGCCGGGTTCGCCGGGTTCCTCGCGGCCCTGCGCTGGCCGCCGCTCGCGATCTGGGCGCTGGTCCTGACGTGCTGCGGTGCCGCGCTGTACCTGCCCGCGAACAAGGCGTACCTGGTGCACGGCGTCGAGGACGAGCGCCGCCCGGCCTTCCTGTCGGCGGGCAACGCGGCGCTCAACGCCGGGATGGCGGTCGGCCCGCTCATCGCCGGACCGTTCGTCCTGTCGTCGCCCGGCTGGCTGTTCGCGGCCGTCACGGCGCTGTTCCTCGCGGTCACGGCGGGACACGCGCGGCTGCCGGGGAGCGACGGCGCGGACAGCGGGGGTCACACCGCGTCGCGGGGGACGGCTTCCCCGGGGCTCCTGGCCGGCTTGGCACTCCTGCCGTTCGCCGCCAACGCGCTGGCCTTCTACCTCTACTTCCACTTCCAGCACTTCCTGGCGGTGTACGCCGTCGAGCGTGCCTCCGGCGCTTTCTACAGCATGGTGCTGCTGCTCTGCTTCACGCTGGTCATCGTCGTCCAGCCGCTGGCGTCGGGCCTGATCCGGCGCATGCCGTACGCCCTCGCCCTCGCGGTCGGGTTCACGGGTCTGGCCGCGGGCATGGCCGTGCTGGCGGCCGGCACCCGGGCGGCACTGCTGGCGGGTGGCGCGCTGATCACCCTCGGGGACATCGTGCTCTTCCTCAAGAACGACCTGGAGGCGCTGCGCCGCAGCCGCCGCTCCGACGCCGTGGTCTTCGGCCAACAGCGGCTGGCGTCGGGCCTGGGCGCCTGCGCGAGCGGCGTGCTGGGCGGGCAGTTGTACGGCTTCGGCGAACGGGCCGGACACACTGGCTGGTTCTGGCTGCTGGCGGCCGCCCAATGTCTGCTGCTTCCCCCTCTGCTGCTCACGGTGCGCCACCGCACGGCGCGGCGCCCTGTCCCCGACGACAACCATGAAGGAGCACTGACGCGCGATGACACGGACGGGCGGATTCCAGGACGATGACTTCTGGACCGAGTTCCACGACTTCCTCTTCTCCGAGCAGCGCTACGAGCAGGCCGAGGAACTGCTCGGCACCTCTCCCCTGCTCGCCCTCGCGGAAGGGTCACGTGTCCTGGACCTGTGCTGCGGTCCCGGAGTGTTCACCGTGCCGCTCGCCCGCCGGGGTCACCGGGTGACCGGGGTCGACCGGAGCCCGGCCATGCTGGACCGGGCGCGCAAGCGGTCGGCCGACGCCGGGGCCGACGTGACGTACGTGCGGGCCGACGCACGCGAGTACAGCGAACCCGGCGGCTTCGACGTCGTCCTGAACCTGTTCACCTCCTTCGGGTACTTCGAGGACCCTGCCGACAACGCGCGCGTACTGCGCACCATGCACACCTGTCTGGCGCCCGGCGGCACGCTCGTCCTGGACCTCGCCGGGAAGGAGCTCCTGGCCCGCAGGGTCACCCCGCCCAAGGTGGTGCGGCGGGGCGACGACGTGATGGTGCAGACCGACACGGCGATCGACGAGTGGGCGCGGTTGCGCAGCGAGTGGGTGCTGGTCAGGGGCGAACGGGTGACGCGAGCGACCTTGACGTGGTTCGTGTACAGCGCGGTGGAACTGCGGCGGATGGCCGAGGAGGCGGGGTTCCGCCGAGTGGAGATCTTCGGTGGGTTCGACGGGCGAGCCTACGACGAGAACGCCGAGCGGCTCGTCCTTCGGGCTGTCCGCGAAGCTTGAGGCCGGCGCGTGGGCGCGCGGCAGGGTTCGCGCGCCCATCTCCGTCGGCTCGGGACCGCGTTGCCCGGGGGCACGGGAGGAACGCCTCGGTCCGGCCACCGGCACCAGCCTTCCGGTGGCCTGGTGAGGGCGGTACGGAACGCCCGCCGGAACACGAGCCGGCGGGCGTTCCCCCTCGGACCGCTCAGCAGTCCGTGGATCCCTGGAACGGGACCGGTCAGTGACCGGCCACCGTCCCGGACAGTTCGTTGGTGCCCTTCGGCAGCGTCACGGAGGTCAGCCTCTCGCCCGAGTCCAGGTCGAAGGAGTGCAGTTGGCGCTTGCCCGGGTCGGAGACGTAGGCCGTGTGGTCACGGACGAACAGGGTGGGCCTGGGCTGCTGCCAGTCCAGGGGCTCGGTCCAGTCGCCGACGGCGTCGATCTTCCTCTCGACCTTGCCGGTCTCCGGGTCGACGACGTGCAGGACGCCGTTGGTGCCGAGCACGAGGGCCTCGCCGTGCGGGCCGCGGGCGAGGGAGCGGAAGGAGTAGCTGGTGCCGAGGTCGACCAGCTTCATCTTCGCGGTGCGGGTGTCGATCAGCGAGATGCGGGTCGGCCGCTCCAGCTCCGCCTCGGGGTCGGTCTTGTAGTCGCCCAGGAGGATCGGGGAGGCGTCGCTGCCCGACTGGTTGCCGGTGCGGGCGTAGTCGCCGGGGGCGTCGACCTTGGTGAACTTGCCGTTCCTGTAGAGCAGGACGCCGTCCTCGCAGCCGAGTCCGACCACCTCGCCCTTGGCCGCGGCCTCGCCGTGCACGCCGGGGCAGTCCTCGGAGCGCGCGATCTCCTTGTCGTCCTTGTCCAGGACGAGTGCGCCGGTGCGCTTCTCCTCGGTGCCGAGGGTGGTGACGAGTTCGCCGCCGGCCAGTTCGATGGCCACGCCGTGGTGGGGCTCGGCTGAGGTGTAGCTCCGGGTGGTCGGCTGCTTGCCGCCGGCCAGGTCGGCGGGGTCGAGGACGTTCACCTCGCCCGTGCCGTCGGTGAACAGGACCGTCTTGCCGCCGTGTCGCACGACGTGGCCCGGCTTGGCGCCCTTGAACTCGGCGTCGGTGAACTCCTGGCGGGCGGCGTCGAACACGCGGAAGCCGCTGTCGGTGGAGATGACGACGTGGTCCTCGTCGCCGGCCGGGTTGACCCGGTTGAATCCGGGCAGCTCGACCGTCTTCGCCAGCTTCAGGGTCTCGCCGTCGAGGACGTAGAGCCCCCCGTCGTAGGAGGCGACGACCGGGTTCCTGACGGCGGCGGCCTCGCTGCTCTTGGTCTGCTTCTTCGGCTCGGCGTCGGACGAGGCGTCGTCGCCTCCGCCACAGGCGGTCAGCGCCATGGCCGTCGCCAGGGCGAGTGCCGTGCCGGTGAGCGTTCTGGCGCGTGTCGACCTGTTCATCTTGTGTCTTTCCTCTCCGGCCCTGAGGGCGCGGGGTCGTGTGGTGGAACGGCCGGCGTGTTCGGTTCGCCGGGCCGCGGGGAGGCTTGTTCAGTCGCCGGTGAGGCCCCCGGCCATGGCCGAGGTGTTGGCGCGCATCATCTCCAGGTAGGTGCCGGCGCCCTTGCCCTTCTCGGTCAGCGACTCGGAGTAGAGGGGGACGACGTCGACGTCGCCGCCCATCTCCTGGCGCAGTACCTCCGCGAGCTTGGTGGGCTGGGAGGAGTCGGCGAAGACGGTGCGCACACCGGCCCGCTCCATGGCCTGGGTGAGGGAGCGCAGGTCGGAGGAGCTGGGTGAGGCGAGGGTGGTGCCACTGGGGATGACCGCGCCGATCACGCGGAAGCCGAAGCGGTCGGCGAGGTAGCCGAAGACGTGGTGGTTGGTGACCAGGGCGCGCCGGTTCCCGGGTACGGCGGCGAAGGTTCTCTCCATCCAGGTGGTGAGGTCGGCGAGTTGTCCGTCGTAGCGTGCGGCGTTGCTCCGGAGGGTCTTCTCGTCCACGCCGTGCACGTGCTCGGCGACCTGGTCGGCGATCAGGCCGGCGGCCTTGCGCACCCGGTCGGGGTCGGTCCAGAAGTGCGGGTCGGGCTCCCCGGACTCCTCGTCGGGGCCGCCCTCCTGCCCGGTGTGGAAGGTGAGGGGATCGGCCGCCTCGCCTGCCGCGAAGGTGGCAACGCCGGACGCGCGGGCCGCCTCCACGTGCCGCAGTACGTTCTCCTCCAGACCGAGCCCGTTGTAGACGACCAGGTCCGCGTTCTCCAGTTCCGCGGCCTGGACGGCCGACAGGCCGAAGGAGTGCGGGTCGGCGTCGGGCTTCATCAGGACGCTGACGTCCGCCTCGTCCCCGACGATCTGCCGGGTGATGTCGCCGAGGATGTTGGTGGTCACCACGACCCGCGGCCGTTCGTCGTCGCCGCCCGCGCAGCCGGTGGCCGCGGCGGCGAGGACGAAGAAGCTGATCAGGGTCACCAGCAGGGCACGGACCCGTGCCGCACCCACGCGTACGCTCATCGGCCCGTCTCCGCGATCAGGGACGGCCGGACGTCCAGGTGGAAGGTGCGGGCCACCCGGAGGCCGTCGTTGTAGTCGATCTCGTACACGCGCCTGCCCTCGGGATCGTTGAGGTAGGCGCGGCTGCGGTCCACCTCGATCACGGGCGTCGCGGGGCCGCCGGGCTCCGCTTCGGGGATGTCCTTCAGCAGGGGTTCGGTGACCGTCGTCTCCTTGCCGGTGGAGATGTCGTAGCCGTGCAGGGCACCGTCGGTCTCCAGGACCAGCAGGGGCGCGCCTTCGCCGGCCGTGTTGGCGGCGACCACGGGACCGGTCTCCACCCGGGTCCAGGCGCCCTCGGTGACGTCCAGGACCCAGACGGCGTCCTTGCCCGCGGGTGCCGTGAGCGTGCTGCTGCCCGGACGGTGCCGGAACTCCGCGGCACGCTCCGCCTTCGGCACATCCTTGCCGTAGGGGATCTTCTCGGCGGTGAAGGCGCCGTCGTCCTCGTGGACGAGCAGGGCGCCGTCGGCGCAGCCGAGGACGATCCCGCGCCGGGTGACCGCGTCGCCCTGCGGGTCCTCGCACTCCGCCTCCGGGCCGGCGACGCGCTTGCCCGCCCGGTCGAGCACGGCGACCTCGGCGGGGCCGCCGCTCCCGCCGGTGAGGGCGACGAGGTGTTCGGCGTACGGCACGACGGGACCCGCGTAGGTACCCGGGAGCCGGGCGGGGGTGCCGAGGGCGCCCTTCTCCAGCTCTGCGCGGCGGTACACGCCCGCCTTCCCGTCGGCCGACGTGACCACGGTGACGCCCGCGTCACTGCGGACGCTCGTGCCGGTGCCGCCCGGGAGCTCGCCGACGTCCTGGATCTTCGCGCGGTAGTAGTGCACGTGGTCGCCGTGGTCGACCATCCACGCGCCGCTGTCGAGGACTTGGGTGCCGTCCGTGCCGTGGAAGTAGCCGAAGCGGCCGTCCGTGGTGAGTGCGGTGACCCCGGGCCTGCGGGCGGTGTCGTGCACCTTGCCGGTGATGAGGTCCAGCACCCGGGTGTCGCCGGTCTCGGGATCACCGAGCAGGAGCCGGGACTGCTGCTCGGCCGCCTCGGTGGCGCCTTCCACGTAACCGTGCGGGGTGGCGGAGGAAGCGGGACTCTCGGAGCCGGACCTGGCATCGTCCTGACCCCCGCATCCGGCGGTCAGGAGGGCCACGGACGCCAGCGCCGGGGCCAGCGATGTGACGTTTCTTCGGACGAACAAGGGGATTGCCTCAGGTTTCGTTCGGTCGGGACGGGGTGGCGCTCGGGGCCAAGGTGACCGCCAGGGCGGGGACGCCGGCACGGAGCGCACGGCGGCGGTGCCGGAGGCCGGACGCCAGGTGGGACAGGAAGAAGAGGCCGACCGCGAGGGCCGAGACGGTGGCTCCGGCCGCGGTGCCCAGGTGCCAGGACAGGAGCAGGCCGCCGAAGGTGGCGCAGGCGCCGGCCACCGCGGCCAGGACCATGACTCCGCTCACGCCGCGCGCCCAGGGCAGGGCCGCGGCAGGCGGGGCGATGAGCAGGCCCAGGACGAGCAGCGTCCCCACGATGTGGAAGGAAGCGACGATGGCCAGGGCCAGCAGTCCCAGCAGCACGGCGTGCGCGAGCCGGGGGCGCAGGCCCAGCGTCTGGGCCTTGCGCTCGTCGAACGCCAGCGCCAGGAAGGCCCGGTGCCCGAGCGCCGAGACGCCCAGCGCCAGCAGCAGGGCCGCACCGAGAAGGGGCAGGTCGCTCTCACGCACGGCCAGGACGTCACCGAAGAGGAAGCCGGTGAGGTCCACCGCGAAGGACTGCGAGCGCGACACGATGATGACGCCGAGCGACAGCATGCCGACGAACAGCAGGCCGATACCGGTGTCCTGGGACAGCCGCGGGGTGCGGCCGAGGGCTGTGACGCCCGCGGTCATCACGGCCGCGCTCATCACCGCCCCCACCAGCAGGTTGCCCCCGAGCAGCGAGGCGACCGCGACGCCGGGAAGCAGTCCGTGGGACATGGCGTCGCCGAGGAAGGCCATCCCCCTCAGCACCACCCACGTCCCCGCGAGGGCGCATATCGCCGACACCAGGATCCCGGCCCACAGGGCCCGCTGCACAAAGGCCACCTCGAAGGGGGCCGTCAACCACTCCATACGAAGACCCTACAATGACAATCATGTTCAACAACATCCCCCCGTCGCCACTGGACGGCGATCCTGGGAACGCGCGCGTCCGCTTCCACGAGCTGAACGCCGGCTACCCGGGTCGTCCCGTACTCCGCCAACTCAGCTCGGAAATACCGGCTTTGGCCATGACCGCACTCGTCGGGCCGAACGGAAGCGGGAAGTCCACGCTGTTGGGCGTGCTGGCCGGAGTGATCACCGCCACCTCCGGGCAGCTCCGGTACGCGAAGGGCTCACCACCGGCCTTCGTCCCACAGCGCGGCGCCGTCGGCGACGCGCTCCCCCTCACGGCGCGACAGACCGTGGAGATGGGCCGCTGGGGCGAGCGGGGACTGTGGCGGCGGCTTACCCGGCAGGACCGGGCCGCGGTCGACCACGCCATGGAACGGCTCGGCGTCACCGGCCTCGGCGCCCGCCAGCTCGGTGAGCTGTCGGGCGGCCAGCGCCAGCGCGTCCTGATCGCGCAGGGCCTCGCCCAGCAGTCCGACCTGCTGCTCCTGGACGAGCCGACCACCGGCCTCGACCCCGAGGCCCGGGAGAGGATCACGGCTCTGCTGACCGCTCTGGTCGCCGACGGCACGACCGTCGTCCAGGCCACGCACGATCTCGAGGCCGCCCGCTCCGCCGACGCCTGCCTGCTCCTCAGCGACGGACGACTGGTCGCGGACGGCCCGCCCGCGCAGGTACTCACCCCTCAGGCGCTCTCCAGAATCTGGCAACCGGCGTGAAGCCCGGGACCGGACGCGAGGCGGTCGGCGTGGTGCGGATCACCGCGGCCTCACCCGGCTGGGCGGGCCGCCACCGCGTGGAGGCCGCCGGACGCTGAAGCGAGTGGACGTGAGCGGTCGGAAGTACGCCGGAGGGCGGGCCGTGCTCACCGACGCCACGCGCGACGACACCCCCTGACGACCACGACGAACGGCCCCTGTTGGGGCAGCCTGGAGCCATGCACGCACCCGCTCAGACCCACCGCCCGCCCTCCACCTCCGGTCCGGGCGTCGCCCCCGGTCGCATCCCGCACGGGAACGCAGGGATGGCACGCGAACTGCTCGCCCGGGACGGGGCGGTGATCCTCACCGGCCACGAGAACACGCCCGACGCCCTGGTGGTCGCCGCCGCCCAGGTCGTCGGCGACCGACTCCGCGAGCTGTACCCGCAACGGGTCCGCACCTCTCACCCGGGCAACCCCGTCCACCTGCACGCCGACAGCTTCGACGTCGTCGTCGACATCGGCGGAGTCCCCCACCGCAGGCGCCACCCCGACGAGGACCACGTCCTCGTCCAGTGCGCCCGCCCGGCACCCGAGGGAGGCGACTCCTTCGCGCTGGACGCCTACGCGTTCGTCGACCACCTCGCCACCACCGACCCCGCGCTGCACACCTTCCTCACCAGCACGGACGTCGACCTGTACGGCGCCTGGGCGGACCTGCGCGGGCTGCCCGCCACTCCCAGGATCGGACGCCACGTCGAGTTCACCCGTACCGGACGCCGCGTCGTGCGCCGCACGGACGGAGCGGTGCCGGTTCACCGCGACCCCGAAGGCGAACACGTCTCCTCCCAGCTCGACCGCCTCACCGAAGCCGTACTCGACGTCGAACCGTCCCTCCCCCGCTTCCGCCTCGACGAGGGCGACATCCTGGTCCTGGACAACTTCCGCTGCTGGCACGGCCGCGACGGACACACCGGGGAACGCACCGTCCGCATCCTGACCGCCCGCAGCTCCGACGCGGACTGAGCGGCCGGGACGAAGACGACTAGTCCGCGGAGCCTCGCGTCTCCTCCTCCACGCCGGGGACCAGGGCCGGGGGCGGCGGGAGTCGAGCACGCGCGTCCCGGACCGGTGGCGGGTCCGGGGGCCGGAGACCGCGCGGGTGCGTTTCGGCGTTCGGCTGCCCCGGCGAGGCGGCCTTCGTCGCCCCCGCTCCTCAGCAGTGGTCCCGGTGTGCCGGGCGCCGGCCGCCCGGCGTCGGTCCAGGACTCCGCCGAGGCGGCCGAGCCGGAGCTGAGCGATGCGGAACTGCGTCGGTTCTCAGGCCGGTTCGGCGTTGAGGGCGCGGCCGGCCGGGGTGCGGGTGTGGGTCCAGGCGGGCAGGGCGGTCAGGGATCCGACGGCCAGGAGGACGCCGAGTGCTGCGGCGAGCAGCCATGTCGTCGGGGGCATGGCCATCTCGGGGCTCACCAGCCAGTACACGAGCAGTCCGCTCGGCATGCCCACCACCAGCCCGGGCAGGGCGGGCAGGAGTTGGGCGGCGCACAGGGCCGTGACCACCTGGCGGGGGGTGGCGCCGAGGGTTCGGGTGATGGCCAGCGCGCGCCGGGCCTGCACGGCGGTGCTCCAACCGAGGAAGATCGTGTTGAGCGCGGACAGCGCCACCAGGACGAGGGTGACGCCGTGCAGCGCCTGGCTGGTCACGAGGTTGCGCGCCGCGAGGGGGTTGTCCGGCGCGTAGGCGGTACTGGTGTCCGGTGCCGCGTGGAAGGCGAGCACCGCGGTGATCAGGAGGCTGGTGGTCGCCGTACCGATGGCGGTCAGGGCGGCGCGGCCGGGGCGGCGGGCGAGCAGCCGGACCCCGACCAGGAGCGCGGTGGGCAGGTACGCCGTCATGGCGTTCAGCCGTGGGTGGTGGGTGGACAGCTGCGCCGAGCCGGCCAGGGAGTGGACGGTGCTGGAGCGGGCGGCGCGGACGACGGGGCCGAGCGTGCCGGCCAGCGAGACCAGGACGGCGAGGAACACGGCGGCCACGACGGTGTCGGTGGCCGGGCCGCTGACGGTGTTGAGCAACCCGGCCCCGGGATCGGCCAGTTCGGGTGCTGCCAGGGTCCCGGCGGTCAGCCCGAGGGCGGTGGCCACCACGGTCAGCAGCAGGTACTGCGCCAGCAGGACGGCGGCGACATGACCGGGGCCCGCGCCGACGGCCTTGAGCAGCCCGGCACGACGGTTGTCACGGGTGGCGCGTACGGCGGCGAGCGCGGCGAGGGTGACGAGGGCGGCCGAGGCGAGCAGCCAGCCGCCGACGACCAGGGCGGGCTGCGCGAATTTGATCATGCTCGCGTCGGTACGGAGAATGCCCTGCCAGTGGTGGGTGTTGACCCACTCGGAGCCCCTGCGCTCGTCGGTGAAGACGGTTTCCCGCCATCTCAGGGTCGCGGCCGGGTCCTTCAGCTTCAGATGGAACAGGTGGACGCCCGGCGTGTCGCCCGCGGCGGCGCGGGTGTCGGCGGCGGTGAGCCAGATCCTGCCGCCGCCGTAGTCGGACGTCCCGGGCCCCTGCGCCCAGTCGTTCCACGGATACACCGGGGTGGCCGCGCTGATCGCGAGACCCACGACGGGGTAGTCGCGCCCGCTGATCGTGACGCGGTCGCCGACGTGGAGATCCAGCGTCTGCGCGAAGCCCCGCTCGACCACCGCGCCGCCGGAACGCACCCACGAACCGGAAGTCACCAGCGGCTGGTCGACCTCGGCCGGTTGGTCACCGCGTCCCTCGATCGCGGAGCGCGCGGTGTGGCCGTTCGTCCGGATCTCGGTCTCGAAGGCGAAGACCGGATCGGCCTGCTCGGCCACCCCGGGGGTCCGCTCCAGCCGTCCGGCCAGGCCGGAGGGGTCCTTGGCCGTCGTGATGGCGACGATGTCGGGGCCCGCGGTGGCCTCGCGCGTCTTCAGGTACGCCGTGGTGACGGCGTCGTTGGCCGAGAGCCCGAGGGTCAGCGAGGCGATGGCGGCGGTGACGGCGACCACGAACATCACCGACTCACCGGGACGGCGGCGCATGTCGCGCACGGCCAGACGCCAGATCAGCAGCAGGCGTCCCACGGTCAGCCCTCCCAGCTCAGCAGCGCGCCGAACGCGTTGCCGCTGCCGCCGACGGCGAGGCGGGTGTCGCCGGCCAGCGTGCCGTCGCGCAGGGAGACGACGCGGTCCGCCGTGGCGGCCACCCGCTCGTCGTGGGTGACCGTGATCAGGGTCTGCCCGCCTGCGCGCAGTTCGTCGAAGAGCCGCAGGATGTCGTGGGTCGCGGCGCTGTCCAGGTTGCCGGTGGGTTCGTCCGCGAGGACCACCAGCGGCTCGTTGACCAGGGCACGGGCGATGGCGACCCGCTGCCGCTGGCCGCCGGAGAGCTCCGAGGGCAGATGCCGGGCCCGGTCCGTGAGCCCGACCCGGTCCAGGAGTCCGACGGCGCGGTTCCGGGCGGCGCGCGGCGAGGCGCCGGCCAGCAGCGCGGGCAGCTCGATGTTCTCCGCGGCGGTCAACTCGTCCATCAGATGGAAGTCCTGGAAGACGAAGCCGACGGCGCGGCGCCGCAGCCTGGCCAGCGCCCGCTCGCCGAGCTCGTCGATGCGCCGGCCGCCGAGCCAGACCTCGCCGTCGCTGGGCCGGTCGAGCCCGCCGAGGAGCTGGAGCAGCGTCGACTTGCCGCAGCCGCTGGGGCCGGTCACGGCGAGCGTCTGTCCGGCGGGTACGTCGAGGTCGACGCCGTCGACCGCGCGCACCGCGCTCTCGTCCTCACCGTAGACCCGCGTCAGACGGAGGGCCCGCAGTACCGGTGCGCGCACGTCGCCCTCGACGCCTGGCCCGTGCCCCACCGGTGCCGGGCCCGGGCCGTCGTCCACGCCCCCTCGCCGTGACCGGCCCCTGACCCGCCGACCGTCGTTCGTCATCCGAATGCTCCGCCTTTCCCCTGCGGGGCGCGGGTGGACCAGGTCCGCTCGCACGCCTCCAGCCAGCGCAGATCGGCCTGCAACCGGAGCGCGATGCCCCCCAGAAGCAGCCCGGCCTCTGAATCCGTGTCCTCCAGGAGAGCGGCGTGCTGAGCCTCGGCGAGCGTGCGCAGCAGTTCCCGCCGCCGTGCCTCGACGAGCGCGACCGGGTCGGCCAGACCCGAGACAGCGGCGGCCACCAGTTTCAGATGGAACTCCGCCACGTCCGCTTTGGGCCCGCCGCCCTCGGTCATCCACGCGGCCGCCCGCTCCTGCCCGGCCGCGGTCAGCGCGTACACCTTGCGCCGCGGGCCGCGCACCGGCACGTCCTCACGTTCCTGGACGACCATTCCGGCCTTCTCCAGACGGGTGAGCGTGACGTAGATCTGCCCCGCGTTCAGTGTCGCTCCCAACGGTCCGAGCGCCGCCGCCAGCCGCCTGCGCAGGTCGTAGCCGTGCGACGGCTCCTTGACCAGCAGCGCCAGCACCACGTCCTGCATCAGACCGCCCTCCTCTGCGACCACCAATAGATAGCAGTTAGACATAACGCTCGGGTGACGGCCGCCGGGGCGCTACGATCCGGTGGAGCTGTCAGGGCCGAAGCGGTGCGACGAGGTGTGTGGTTGAGATGGCGGTAGGCAGGGTTGTCAGGTTCGACGGGGTGCGGGGCTACGGGTTCATCGCCCCCGAGCACGGCGGGGAGGACGTCTTCCTGCACGCCAATGATCTGCTGATCCCGGAGACGTCCGTGCGTTCCGGGGCCTGGGTGAAGTTCGAGGTGGAGGAGGGCGACCGCGGGCTGAAGGCGTCGTCCGTCCAGCTGGCCGACGGGGCGCCGCCTGCCGCCGCACCGGTGCGTTCGGCGGTTCCCACGTTCCACGAGGCGGAGGAGCCGACGTGTGATGTGCTGCGCGCCTCGGAGTTCACCCACGAGATGACGGAACTGATGCTGAGCGCGGCTCCGTCGCTGTCCGGGGAGCAGATCCTGCGGCTCCGGCAGCGGCTGGTCGAGTACGGCAGGAAGCACGGCTGGGTCGAAGGCTGAGCATGGGAGAGGGCCCCGCGGACGCGCGTCCGCGGGGCCCTCTCCCATGCTCCCGGAGTGACGGGGGTCAGTTGCGCCAGGTGTCGTCCAGGGTGGTCCTCGTGGAGGTCACCGTCGCGGTGCGGTTGGCGCCGCTCTCCCAGGTCACGTTGCCCGCATCGTCCTTGCGGACGTACTTGTACGCGAACGACGTGCCCTCGGGGAGTTCCACGTCCCGCTTCCACACCGGGTAGGCGGCGGGGTCGAGCTTGAGGGCGTTGCCCGGGTTCCAGTTGCCGAGTTCCGGGCGGTCGCCGGTCACGTAGATGTTCTGGCCCCAGCTGGTGGTGGCGTTCACGGCGAAGGAGACGCCGGAGGTCACCGGGTCGGGATCGGGTCCGCCGTCGCAGGTGCGGGCGCCGACGTGCAGCGCGACGGCCGTTCCGGCGGCGAGGGTGGCGGTGAAGCGGCCGGCGGTGTCGACCGTGACGCCCCTGCCGGTCTGGACGTCGCAGTAGTCGCCGGCCGGCAGCGAGGTCTGGAACGTGCGGGTGAGCGGGGTGCTTTCGTGGTTGAGGACGACGTACGCCTTGGACCCGCGCCCGAAGGCGATCCGGTCGCCGCCGTTGTCCCACCAGTCGGTCACGGCCTGGCCGCGGGCGGCGTTGCGGAGCGCGACCATGGCGGAGATCTCCCGCCAGGCGTGCTGGCACTTCCAGCCGTCGCTGTGGCAGGCGTCGACCTGGCCGCCGGCGGGAGGACCGGCGTCGCGGTCGGTGAACTCGTAGCCGGAGTGGACGTCGGGACTGCCGTAGGGCCAGGCCAGCATGAAGACGTGCGCGAGGGTGTGGGCGGCCCCGTCCTTGTAGCTGAGGGTGTCGCCGCCGCGCTCGGTGTCGTGGTTGGCGACGAAGACGCTGGACCTGTCCGAGGGCAGGTAGCCCCAGCCCTCGCCGAAGTTCCGCAGGTTCGCGAGGTTCTCGCCCAGGAAGACGCGCCTCAGGTCGCGGGCGTAGCGGAACTCCTGGACGTCGCCGGTGCCGAGGTACTCGCTCGGGGAGACGGCCTCGCCGGCCCCGTATATGGCCTCGTGCTTCCAGTACGCGTCCGGGTTGCTCAGCCGGGACTTGATGTCGGCGAGGTCACCGGCGGCCATGTGCTTGGCCGCGTCGATCCGGAAGCCGTCGACACCGAGGGAGAGCAGGTCGTCGAGATACGCGGCGATCCTGCCGCGGACGTGGTCCTCACCGGTGTCCAGGTCGGCGAGGCCGACCAGTTCGCACTCCTGGACGTTGAAGCGGTTGCGGTAGTCGTTGATCTGCACGGTGCAGTTGTCGAAGTCGCTCGACGCGTAGGTACCCGGGTACGTGTACTTGGTGTACGACGACCCTCCGGTTCCGGTGCCGTTGCCGGCCGACATGTGGTTGACGACCGCGTCGGCGACGACCTTCACGCCGGCCGCGTGACAGGTGTCGACCATGCTCTTGAACTGCCCGCGGTCACCGAGGCGGCCCGCGATCCGGTAGCTCACCGGCTGGTACGAGGTCCACCACTGGCCGCCCTGGATGTGCTCCTGCGGCGGGGAGACCTGGACGAAGCCGTATCCGGCGGGGCCGAGGGTGTCGGTGCACGCCTTCGCGACCGAGCTGAACTTCCACTCGAACATCACCGCGGTGACGTCCTTGTCGCCCGGCGGGGCGGCCTGGGCCGGTGGGGCGGTGGCGAGGAGGCTGCCGGCCGCGGCGGCGGCGAGTGCGAGTGCCGCGGCGGTGGTTCTGCGCGCTCTGTTGGTGCTCCCGTACATGGAATCTCCCGTGTGAGGATGCGGGTGCGGGTGCGGGTGTCCGGGGTGTCTGCCGACGGCTGACTGGGGAGTCGACACCCTTGCAAAGCGTTTCTGAAAGATGACTGCAAGAGGTTGCGGTGGTGACCGTATGGGCACCGTCAGGAGTGGTCAACCCCTCGGACACCTCTTCCGCACCCGAGATGTGACGCCCTCTCAGCAAGACTTGCTGAAAGCTTCCATCGCCCGGAACTCGATCCACCGGTTCCGTCGTCCTGACAGCGAGGACGACGGAACGAGGAGCGATGACCGAGCGGGCGAAGCGCGGGTGGAGCTGGCGGCGCGGGCGGGTGGCGGCCGGGGTGGCGGTGTTCACCGCCCTGCTGCTGGGGTTCCCCGGCCTGGTTCCCGACCGGCCCGGCGGGCTGGGCAGCCTCTTGGAGTCCTTCCTGCCGTGGCTGGGCGTGCTGGTCGTGGTGCTGCTCCCGCCGGCCCTGCTGCGCCGTTCGGCTCTCGCGCTGGTCGCCCTGCTGCTGCCGGTGGGCGCCTGGGCGTACCAGTTCGGCCCGCTGCTGCTGCCCGCGCCGGACCCCGGTGCCGGCGACCTCGTGGTGGTGCAGCACAACGTCAGCGACGAGAACACCGACCCGGCGGGAACGGCCCGCGCACTGGCCGGTGCGGAGCCCGACCTGATAGCGCTCCAGGAGCTGGTGGCGCCGGCCCGGGCGGTCTACGAGAAGACCCTCGCCCGGGACTACCCGTACCGGACGGTCCGGGGCACGGTCGGACTCTGGTCGAAGCATCCGCTCAGCGGGGCCCGCCCGCTGGACATCAGACCGCGGGGCATCACGGAGGAGTGGGAGCGCGGACTGCGGTCCGTGGCGCACACACCGCGCGGCGAGGTCGCCGTGTACGTCGCGCACCTGCCGTCGGTCCGGGTCGGACTCTCCGGCCTCGCGTCGTCCTGGCGGGACGAGAGCGCCGGGCTGCTCGGCGACGCCGTCGCGGCGGAGCGGTCGCGCAGGCTGGTCCTGCTGGGCGACCTCAACGGCACCGTCGACGACCGGGCGCTCGATCCGCTGACCAGCGAGCTGAACGTGCCCGAGCGGGGCGTCGCCCTCAGCTTCCCCGCCGCCTTCCCGATGGCCCGGATCGACCAGGTGATGGCGCGCTCCGCGACGGTCGGCCGGATCCGCACCCTGTCCGCCACCGGCAGCGATCACCTTCCGGTCCTCGCGCGGGTCACTTGGGACTGAGCGGTGCATACCATCCGAATCAGTGCGCAGCCGGCCCAATGCGACCGCCGAGCAAGCCGCTTGCGGTGCTTGCGTTAGCCTTTCGTGTGTGACGCGACGACTTGCTCAGGTGGCGAAGAAGGTTGGGGTCAGCGAGGCCACGGTCAGCCGGGTGCTCAACGGCAAGCCCGGGGTCTCCGACGCGACCCGGCAGGCCGTGCTGAGCGCGTTGGACGTCCTGGGCTACGAGCGGCCCACCCAGCTGCGGGGTGAACGGGCCCGGCTGGTCGGGCTGGTGCTGCCCGAGCTGCAGAACCCGATCTTCCCCGCGTTCGCCGAGGTCATCGGCGGAGCGCTCGCCCAGCAGGGGCTGACGCCGGTGCTGTGCACCCAGACCAAGGGCGGCGTCTCCGAGGCCGACTACGTCGAGCTGCTGCTCCAGCAGCAGGTCTCGGGCGTGGTCTTCGCGGGCGGTCTGTTCGCGCAGGCGGACGCCCCGCACGACCACTACCGGCTGCTGGCGGAGCGCAACATCCCGGTGGTGCTGATCAACGCGTCGATCGAGAACCTCGACTTCCCGTGCATCGCGTGCGACGACGCGGTGGCCGTGGAGCAGTCCTGGCGGCACCTTGCATCCCTGGGCCACGAGCGCATCGGCCTGGTACTCGGCCCGTCCGACCACATCCCGTCCCGCAGGAAACTCGCCGCGGCCCGGGAAGCGGCCGCGGCCGCGCACGCCGAACTGCCGGACGAGTTCGTGGAACGCGCCATGTTCTCCCTGGAAGGCGGCCAGGCCGCCGCCACCCGCCTCCTGGAACGCGGCGTCACCGGCATCATCTGCGCCAGCGACCCCCTCGCCCTCGGCGCCGTCCGCGCCGCCCGACGACGCGCACTCCACGTCCCCCACGACGTCTCCGTCATCGGCTACGACGACTCCGCCTTCATGACCTGCACCGAACCACCCCTCACCACCGTCCGCCAACCCATCGAAGCCATGGGACGCGCCGCCGTCGACCTCCTCTGCGCCCAGATCCAAGGCACCGAAGTCCCGCACGGCGAGCTGCTCTTCGAACCGGAACTCGTCGTCCGCGGCTCCACGGCACAGCCGTCGGCCGACTGACCGCAGACCTCTCACCCGCTCCCCGCCCGCAAATTCCTTGCGGGAAATGACAGCGGCTTGCGGTTCTCCGACGGAGCCCGTGAAAGTCGCTGATCCGAGACGTCATCCGGAACTTCCCCGTGCCTCACCGCGGCCGCTCCGGTCCACTGTGCGCCGAGTTGATGCCGCACATCCTGTAGACGACTCAACAGTTCTCTGCAACTCTCTGAGCGCTCCACGTAAATGACAGAGAACATTCAGGAACGAGGCGGAGATCGGGGACAGATGAGAATCCGGAACTGGAGATCACGTGCGCTGTGCACGGTGGTCGCGACCAGTCTCCTGGCGCTGGGCGGCCCCCTGCTGTCGGCCACGGCGGCAGGCGGGCCCAACATCGCCGTGGGGGACGCCACGGCGGCGAGCAGCGCGCACGGCGAGTACGGCGCCGCCAACATCACCGACGGCAACCAGGGTTCGTACTGGCAGAGCGGCGGCGGCAGCCTCCCGCAGTGGGTCCAGACCGACCTCGGCAGCACGGAGCGGATCGACGAGGTGGTCCTGAGACTGCCCGCCGGCTGGGAGCGCCGCGACCAGACACTCGCCCTCCAGGGCAGCGCCGACGGTACGAGCTTCAGCACCCTGAAGGGTTCCGCCACCTACCGCTTCGACCCGGGGTCGGGCAACACGGTCACCGTGAGCTTCCCCGCGACCAGGACGCGGTTCGTGCGGGTCGAGATCACGGCCAACACCGGCTGGCAGGCGGCGCAGCTCTCCGAACTGGAGGTGCACGCCGCCGGGGAGTCGTCGACGAACCTCGCCGCGAACCGGACTCTGACAGCGAGCAGTTCCACGGGCCCGTACACGGCCGGCAACGGCAACGACGGCAACAAGGCGACCTACTGGGAGAGCGCCAACAACGCTCTGCCGCAGTGGATCCAGGCCGACCTCGGCGCCTCCCGCAGGGTCGACCGCGTGGTGCTGCGGCTGCCGGACGGCTGGGGTGCCCGCAGCCAGACCCTGAAGATCCAGGCGAGCGAGAACGGCACGGACTTCAGCGACCTGACCGCCGCCAAGGCGTACACCTTCGACGCGGCGGGCGGCCAGTCGGCGACCGTCGCCTTCGACGCCACGACCGCCCGCCATCTGCGCGTCCTGGTGACGGCGAACACCGGCCAGCCGGCCGCCCAGGTCTCCGAGCTGGAGGTCTACGGCCCGGCGAGCGGTGACACCCAGGCACCGACCACCCCCGCGAACCTCGCCCTCACCGAGCCGGCGACCGGGCAGATCAGGCTGACCTGGAACGCGTCCTCGGACGACACGGCCGTCACGGGGTACGACGTCTACGCCAACGGCGACCTGCTGACCTCGGTCGGCGGGAACGTCACCACGTACACCGACACCCGCCCGGGCGACGCGACGGTCACCTACCACGTGCGGGCCAAGGACGCGGCCGGCAACGTGTCGGGCAACAGCAACACGGTCACCCGGCGCGGCGACGACGGCGACACGCAGGCGCCCACCGCGCCGTCGAACCTCGCCCTCACCGAGCCCGCCGCCGGTCAGGTGAAGCTGACCTGGAGCGCCTCCACCGACAACAAGGGCGTCACCGGCTACGACATCTACGCCGACAACAAGCTCCGCAAGAGCGTCGCGGGCGACGTCACCACCTACACGGACACACAGCCCGTCACCGCGAACGTGACCTACTTCGTGCGGGCCAGGGACGCGGCCGGCAACGTGTCGGGCGACAGCAACTCCGTCCTCCGCAACGGCACCCGGGACGGCTCGAACCTGGCCGTCGGCAAGCCGATCAGCGCCTCGTCCGTGATCCACACGTACGTCGCCGAGAACGCCAACGACAACAGCACGTCGACCTACTGGGAGGGGGCTGCGGGCAGCTACCCGAACACGCTGACCGTCAAGCTCGGCGCCAACGCCGACATCAGTGCGGTCGTGCTCAAGCTCAACCCCGACACCGGTTGGTCCAAGCGCACCCAGAACATCCAGGTGCTCGGGCGCGAGCAGGCGGCCTCCGGGTTCACCAGTCTGGTGGCCGCCAAGGACTACGTCTTCGACCCGGCGAGCGGCGGCAACAGCGTGACCGTGCCCGTCGACGGCCGGGTCGCCGACGTGCAGCTCAGGTTCACCTCCAACACGGGGGCGACGGCCGGGCAGGTCGCCGAGTTCCAGGTGATCGGCGCCGCCGCGCCCAACCCCGACCTGGAGGTGACGCAGCTGGCCACCTCGCCCGCCTCGCCCGTCGAGTCAGACGAGATCACCGTGTCGGCCACCGTCCGCAACAGCGGCGCCGCGGCCAGTCCGGCCGGCAAGGTCGCCCTGCGGCTGGGTGACACCAAGGTCGCCACCGCCTCCGTGGGCGCGCTCCAGGCGGGTGCGCAGAGCACGGTCAGCGCTTCCATCGGGGCGCGCGACGCCGGCTCGTACGAGCTGAGCGCGGTCGCCGACGAGGCCGGCGAGATCATCGAGCAGAACGAGACCAACAACACCTACACGCGTCCGGAGCCGCTGGTCGTCAAGCCGGTCCAGAGTTCCGACCTGGTCGCCGCGACCGTCACCACCTCCCCCTCCAGCCCGGCCGCCGGTGACGACGTCACGTTCAAGGTCGCGCTGCGCAACCAGGGCACCCAGGACTCCGCGGGCAGCGGCCACGGGGTGACGCTCACCCTGGTGGACTCCGACGGCGCCACCGTCAAGACGCTGACCGGCGCGCACTCCGGTGTCATCGCCGCCGGTTCGACGAGTCCCGCGGTGAGCCTCGGTCCCTGGAAGGCGGCCAACGGCTCGTACACGGTGAAGGTGAAGGTGGCCGACGACGCCAACGAACTGCCGGTCAAGCGGGAGAACAACACCTCCACTCAGCCGCTGTTCGTCGGGCGCGGCGCCAACATGCCGTACGACATGTACGAGGCGGAGGACGGCACGGCCGGCGGCGGTGCCACCGTGGCCGGACCGAACCGGACCATCGGCGACATCGCCGGGGAGGCCTCCGGCCGCAAGGCGGTCGAGCTCGACGCGACCGGTGAGTACGTCGAGTTCACCACTCGGGCCGCCACCAACACCCTGATGACCCGCTTCTCCATCCCGGACGCGCCGGGCGGCGGCGGCATCGACTCCACGCTCAACGTCTACGTCGACGGCGTCATGAAGAAGGCGCTGCCGCTGACCTCGAAGTACGCCTGGCTCTACGGCAACGAGGCATCGCCCGGCAACTCCCCCGGTGCGGGCGCGCCGCGTCACATCTACGACGAGGCGCATCTGATGCTGGGCGAGACCGTCCCGGCGGGCAGCAGGATCCGGTTGCAGAAGGACGCCGCGAACAACACCGACTACGCGATCGACTTCGTCAACCTGGAGCAGGTCACCCCGGTGGCCAACCCCGACCCCGCGGCGTACGCGGTGCCGGCCGGGTTCACGCACCAGGACGTGCAGAACGCGCTCGACCGGGTCCGCATGGACACCTCCGGCAAGCTGGTCGGTGTGTACCTGCCGGCCGGGGACTACCAGACGTCGAGCAAGTTCCAGGTGTACGGCAAGGCGGTGAAGGTGGTGGGCGCCGGTCCGTGGTTCACCAAGTTCCGCGCGCCCACGACACAGGACAACACCGACGTCGGCTTCCGGGCCGAGGCGAGCGCGAAGGGGTCGTCGTTCGCGAACTTCGCCTACTTCGGCAACTACACCAGCCGCATCGACGGTCCGGGCAAGGTGTTCGACTTCTCCAACGTGTCGGACATCGTGATCGACAACATCTGGAACGAGCACATGGTGTGCCTCTACTGGGGCGCCAACACCGACCGGATCACGATCAAGAACTCCCGGATCCGCAACATGTTCGCCGACGGTGTCAACATGACCAACGGCTCGACCGACAACCTGGTGTCCAACAACGACGCCCGGGCGACCGGTGACGACAGCTTCGCGCTGTTCTCGGCCATCGACGCCGGCGGCGCGGACATGAAGAACAATTTGTACGAGAACCTCTCGACGACGCTGACCTGGCGTGCCGCGGGTCTCGCCGTCTACGGCGGCTACAACAACACCTTCCGCAACATCCACATCGCGGACACCCTGGTCTACTCCGGCATCACCATCAGTTCGCTGGACTTCGGCTACCCGATGAACGGTTTCGGCACCGATCCGACGACCTTCGAGAACATCTCGATCGTCCGGGCCGGCGGCCACTTCTGGGGACAGCAGACCTTCCCCGGCATCTGGGTGTTCTCCGCGTCGAAGGTGTTCCAGGGGATCCGGGTCAACCACGTCGACATCGTCGACCCGACGTACAGCGGCATCATGTTCCAGACGAACTACGTGGGAGGGCAGCCGCAGTTCCCGATCAAGGACACCGTCTTCACCGACGTGTCCGTCACCGGCGCGCGCAAGAGCGGTGACGCGTTCGACGCCAAGTCCGGCTTCGGCCTCTGGGCCAACGAGATGCCCGAGCCGGGGCAGGGACCCGCGGTCGGCGAGGTCACGTTCAACGGTCTGAGGCTGGAGGGCAACGCCGTGGACGTCCGGAACACGACGTCCACCTTCAAGATCAACCGCAACCCGTAGACCGAGCGGGCCGCACCGGCCCTTGTCGGTCAGGATACTGACTGGCGCAAGCCTCTTGCAGAGGCTTGCGCTAGTCTTGCGTTTGTGACGCGACGACTTGCTCAGGTGGCGAAGAAGGTTGGGGTCAGCGAGGCCACGGTCAGCCGGGTGCTCAACGGCAAGCCCGGGGTCTCCGACGCGACCCGGCAGGCCGTGCTCAGCGCATTGGACGTCCTCGGCTACGAGCGGCCCACCCAACTGCGGGGCGAGAGAGCGAGGCTCGTGGGGCTGGTGCTGCCGGAACTCCAGAACCCGATCTTCCCCGCGTTCGCCGAGGTCATCGGCGGTGCGCTCGCCCAGCAGGGGCTGACACCGGTGCTGTGCACCCAGACCAAGGGCGGCGTCTCCGAGGCCGACTACGTCGAGCTGCTGCTCCAGCAGCAGGTCTCCGGCGTCGTCTTCGCCGGCGGCGGTCTGTTCGCGCAGGCGGACGCCCCGCACGACCACTACCGGCTGCTCGCCGAGCGCAACATCCCCGTCGTGCTCATCAACGCCTCCATCCCGGATCTGGACTTCCCGTGCATCGCGTGCGACGACGCGGTGGCCGTGGAGCAGTCCTGGCGGCACCTTGCATCCCTGGGCCACGAGCGCATCGGCCTGGTACTCGGCCCGTCCGACCACATCCCGTCCCGCAGGAAACTCGCCGCGGCCCGGGAAGCGGCCGCGGCCGCGCACGCCGAACTGCCGGACGAGTTCGTGGAACGCGCCATGTTCTCCCTGGAAGGCGGCCAGGCCGCCGCCACCCGCCTCCTGGAGCGCGGCGTCACCGGCATCATCTGCGCCAGCGACCCCCTCGCCCTCGGCGCCGTCCGCGCCGCCCGACGACGCGCACTCCACGTCCCCCACGACGTCTCCGTCATCGGCTACGACGACTCCGCCTTCATGACCTGCACCGAACCACCCCTCACCACCGTCCGCCAACCCATCGAAGCCATGGGACGCGCCGCCGTCGACCTCCTCTGCGCCCAGATCCAAGGCACCGAAGTCCCGCACAGGGAGCTGCTCTTCGAACCGGAACTCGTGGTTCGGGGCTCCACCGCGCAGGTTGGGGCCCGGTAGCGGATCCTCAACTTCTTCGGTCGACTGTCAAGCAATTACGAAATCAGCGCGAGATATTGCGTTCACTTGTTCGCGGTGGTTGAGTGAGCGGCGCCCCACAACGCATCGGCGGTGGGGCGCCTTCCACGTTCATGCCCGAAGGGGACCACCCATGAGAAGTGCTCGGTTCCGCCGTACTCGCCGTGCCGGCGCCATCACGCTCGTCTCCGCTCTCACCCTGACCGCTCTGGCCGCCTGCGGCACGAGCAGCAGTGACGACGGCGGCGGTTCCGAAGGCGGCAGCGGGTCCTCCGACCCGGCTGCTCCGCTGGACCCGAAGACCAAGGTCACGATCACCATCGACTGCATGCCGCCGACGGCGAAGGCGGCCGAGCTGAAGGAGTGGAAGGAGGACGTCAAGGAGTTCAACAAGACCTACCCCAACGTCACCATCGAGGGCCGCTCCACCCCCGGCCAGTGCCTGGAGCCGCCGCGCTTCACCGCGATGCTCAAGGCCAAGTCGCAGCCCGACGTCTTCTACACGTACTTCACCGACCTGCCGCAGGTGCTGGACAACGACGGCGCCGAGGACATCACGGCGTACGTCAACGACAAGACCGTCCCCGCCCTCAAGGACATCGACCCGAACGTCCTGGGCTCGCTGAAGCACGAGAACAAGCTCTACGGGCTGCCCACCAGCAACTACACCATGGGCCTGCTGATCAACCGCAAGCTCTTCGAGAAGGCCGGACTCGACCCGGACAACCCGCCGCGCACCTGGGACGAGGTCCGCACCGCCGCGAAGAGGATCGCCGGTCTGGGCGACGGCATCGCCGGCTTCGGCGAGTACAGCGCGGGCAACACCGGTGGCTGGCACTTCACCGCCCAGATGTACAGCCGTGGCGCCCAGGTCGTCGACGAGAGCGGCAAGAAGGCCGCGTTCAACAACGAGACGGGCAAGCAGGTCGCCGAGAACCTCCACGCCATGCGCTGGGAGGACGAGAGCATGGGCAAGACCCAGCTGCTCAAGTGGGGCGACCTCCAGAAGCAGATCGCCACCGACAAGCTCGGCATGTTCCTCGCCGCGCCGGACGACATCACCTACATGGTCCAGCAACTCGGCGCGGACTACGAGAACTTCGGCATGGGCCCGATCCCGGGTGAGAAGAACACCCTGGCCGGCGGCAACAGCTACATGATCAAGAAGGGGATCTCCGCCGACAAGATCAAGGCGGCCGTCGCCTGGCTGAACTTCCAGAACCTCACCGTCGGTGAGGGGCAGTTCAACTGGGCCCGCAAGAAGACCGACAAGCTCCCGGTCGGCCTCCCGCAGCCCAACTTCTGGCTGAACGAGTCCAAGACGAAGGACGACGCGGCCCGGATCGAGCACGCCACGATGCCGGTCGAGAACTTCAAGACCTTCATGGACAACCCGGTGCCGGGCATGGCCGAGCCGCCGAAGGCGCAGGAGGTCTACAAGGTCCTGGACAACGTGATGTCCGGCATCCTCACCAACGAGGACGCCGACATCGACAAGCTGCTCTCCAGCGCGGAGAAGCAGGTCGACCAGGTTCTGGCCACGCAGTGACCGGCTCCCTCGGGGGGCGGGCCGCACCGCCCCCCGGGGCCCATGAGATCAGCCCCAAGGAGCGACGATGTCGGCCCCCAGCCTGACCCCGAGCAAGGCGGCGAGAGCCCGCCACGCCCAGCCGCCGGTGGACGGCCCGCCCCCGCGCGGCGGGTCCTTCGGCAGGAGCCTGAAGCGCAACCTCGCCGCGCACGGCTTCCTGATCGGAGCGGTCCTCTGCTTCGCGTTCTTCTCCTGGTATCCGATGGTCCGGGAGTTCCTCCTCGCCTTCCAGAAGACGGACCAGGGCGAGGTCTCCTGGGTCGGCCTGGACAACCTGCGAACGGTCTTCAACGACCCGGCCTTCTGGCAGGCGTGGCGCAACACGCTGCTGTTCACCGTGCTGGCCCTGGTCCTCGGCTTCGCGGTGCCGTTCGTCGTCGCGCTCGTCATCAACGAACTCAGGCACGGCAAGGGGTACCTGCGGCTGCTGGTCTACCTGCCGGTGATGCTCCCGCCGGTCGCCGCGGTCCTGCTCTTCAAGTACCTGTACGACCCCGGCTACGGGCTGCTCAACGAACTGCTCGGCTCCGTCGGGCTGCCCGAGCAGCAGTGGCTCCAGGACCCCGGCCTCTCCATGCTGTCCGTGGTCATCGCGTCGACGTGGATGAACATGGGCGGCGCGGCGCTCATCTACCTCGCCGCGCTCCAGGGCATCCCGGGCGAGCTGTACGAGGCGGCGGAGCTGGACGGGGCCGGACTGCTGCGCAAGGTCTGGCACGTGACGATCCCGCAGACGCGGCTCATCCTCTCGCTGATGCTGCTGATGCAGATCATCGCCACCATGCAGGTCTTCGTGGAGCCCTTCCTGCTCACCGGAGGGGCCGGGCCGGAGGGCTCGACCACCACCGTCGTCTACCTCATCTACCAGTACGCCTTCAACTTCAACAACTACGGCGCCGCGGCGGCCCTCGGCCTGCTGCTCCTCGTGCTGCTGGCCGGTTTCTCGGCGGCGTACGTGAAGCTCAACCGCGCCGAGGACGAGTAGGCCGGGGGAATCCACCGATGTCCACACGCACGCTCATCTCGCCGGCCCAGCTCGCCCGGCCCCGCGGCAAGGTCCTCTACTGGGTGACGTTCGGCGGTGTGATCACGCTGTTCACCGTGGTCTTCCTGGGCCCCATGTACTGGATGGTCTCCAGCGGGTTCAAGGACACCCAGGAGGTCGTCCGGACGCCGCCGACGCTGGTCCCCGAGTCCTTCGAACCGGACAACTACTCGCAGGCCTGGAACGTCATGGACCTGGCCGGCCTGCTGGGGAACACGCTGTACTACGCGTTCGGCGCGCTCGCCTTCCAGCTGGTGCTCGACGTTGCGGCGGCCTACTCGCTGTCCAAGCTCCGGCCGGTCTTCGGCAAGGCCATCCTCGGCATGATGCTGGCGACGCTGATGATCCCGGCGACCGTCCTGGTCGTGCCGCAGTACCTGACGGTGCTCGACGTGCCGATCTTCGAACGCAACCTGCTGAACACGCCGTGGGCGATCTGGCTGCCCTCGGTGACCAACGCCTTCAACATCTTCCTCCTGAAGCGGTTCTTCGACTCGATCCCCAGGGAACTGCTCGACGCCGCCTCGATGGACGGCGCCTCCCCGATGCGCACCCTCCGGTCGATCGTCCTGCCGATCTCGCGGCCGATCCTCGGCGTGGTGTCCATCTTCGCGATCGTGGGCGTCTGGAAGGACTTCCTGTGGCCCATGCTGACCCTGCCCGACCCGGCCAGGCAGACCCTGAACGTGGGGATCTACTCGCTGTCCAACGGTGTGCCCGTCAACGTGCTGATCGCCGCGCTGACCATGGCCTCACTGCCCACGCTCATCATCTTCCTGATCTTCCAGCGCAACATCATGAGCGGACTCACCGCCGGAGGGCTCAAGGGCTGAGGCACCGCGCCCCGCCCTCCTCCTCTTCCGACCCGCCGGCTCGTCCCGTCAGCCTTCGCCGCCGGCCCGTCCGACGCCCCGCACTGTCCGGGCCGGCGGCGAAGATCCACCCTGCCCGAAAGGACCGTCACGTGGCAGCCCCCACCTCGCACCGCACCGAAGACTGGTGGCGCGACGCCGTCATCTACCAGGTGTACCCCCGCAGTTTCGCCGACGGCGACGGCGACGGCACCGGTGACCTCGCGGGCGTCCGAGCGCGACTGCCCTACCTCGCCGAACTCGGGGTCGACGCCGTCTGGTTCACGCCCTGGTACGTCTCCCCGCTCGTCGACGGCGGCTACGACGTCGCCGACTACCGCACCATCGACCCGGCCTTCGGCACCCTCGGCGAGGCCGAGAAACTCATCGCCGAGGCACGGGAGATGGGCATCCGCACCATCGTCGACATCGTGCCCAACCACGTCTCCGACCAGCACGCGTGGTTCCGGGCGG
Organism: Streptomyces sp. WAC 04229; assembly: GCF_003947455.1. GTDB lineage: Bacteria > Actinomycetota > Actinomycetes > Streptomycetales > Streptomycetaceae > Streptomyces. Next base: position 110,646 of record NZ_QHJH01000004.1, read on the forward strand.
CGCTGGCCGCCGGTCCGGGCAGCGCGGAGCGGGAGCGGTTCCACTTCCGGCCGGGCCGCGGCGAGAACGGTGAACTGCCCCCCAACGACTGGCCCTCCCAGTTCTCCGGCCGCACCTGGACCCGGGTGCCGGACGGCGAGTGGTACCTGCACCTGTTCACGCCGGAGCAGCCCGACCTCAACTGGGCCCATCCGGAGGTGCGCCGGGAGCACGAGGAGATCCTGCGGTTCTGGTTCGAGCGCGGGGTGGCCGGCGTCCGCATCGACTCCGCCGCGCTGCTCGCCAAGGACCCCGCGCTGGCGGACTTCGTGGAGGGCGTCGACCCGCACCCGTACATCGACCAGGACGAGCTGCACGACATCTACCGCTCCTGGCGGACCGTCGCCGACGAGTACGGGGGCGTCTTCGTGGGCGAGGTGTGGCTGCCCGACGCCGAACGCTTCGCGCGCTATCTGCGGCCCGACGAACTGCACACGGCCTTCAACTTCAACTTCCTGTCCTGCCCCTGGGACGCGGGACAGCTGCGGCGCACCATCGACGACACGCTGGCCGAGCACGCTCCGGTCGGCGCCCCCGCCACCTGGGTGCTGTGCAATCACGACGTGACCCGGACGGTGACCCGGTACGGCCGCGAGGACACCGGATTCGACTTCGCCAAGAAGGCGTTCGGGACCCCGACCGACCCGGCCCTCGGCACCCGGCGCGCCCGCGCGGCCGCCCTGCTCACGCTGGCCCTGCCGGGATCCGTCTACCTGTACCAGGGGGAGGAACTCGGCCTGCCCGAGGCCGACGTCCCGCGCGGGAGCATCCAGGACCCGATGCACTTCCGCTCCGGCGGCACCGATCCGGGCCGGGACGGCTGCCGGGTACCGCTGCCCTGGGCGGCCGACGCCCCGTACTGCGGTTTCGGCTCCGAGAACGAGCCCTGGCTGCCGCAGCCGGAGGGCTGGGCGCGGTACGCGGCGGACCGGCAGGCCGCGGACCCGGGGTCGATGCTGGCGCTCTACCGCGAGGCGCTGCGTCTGCGGCGCTCCACCGAGGGCTTCGGTGACGGTCCGCTGGACTGGCTGCCCGCCCCCGACGGCGTCCTCGCGTTCCGTCGCCCCGGCGGTCTGGTGTGCGTGGTCAACCTGTCGGCCGCCCCGGTCGAGCTGCCCGCGCACCGCTCCCTGCTGCTCGCCAGCCGGCCGCTGGACGAGGACGGCCGGCTGCCCGTCGACACGGCGGTGTGGCTGCGCGGCTGAGCCGTCCCGGGCCGGTCCCCCGGTCGGCGCTCCCCCGCCGATCGGGGCCTCGCCGTCGCCCCTCGGTCCGGGGCGAGGCAGAATCGGGGCAGGAGGCCGTGGGAGGAGGCGAGGCGTGCGGGAGCGACCGTGGCTGAGCGGGGTGCGGCGCCCCCCGAATCCCCTCGTCAGCGGGCACCGGGCGGCGCGGGGGGCGCTGCGGTCGATGACGGAGGCACTGGGCGCGCGACGCCGGCTGGCCTGGCTGAACGCGGCGGACCTGAGCATCGGCACCACGCTCGACGTGCGGCGGACGGCGGAGGAACTGGCCGACTTCGCCGTGCCGGAGCTTGCCGACGGCGCCGCGGTGGACCTGCTGGACTCGGTCCTGCGGTTCCAGGAGGGCGACCGGGTCCCCGGAGGGGGTGCGCCGCGGCTCAGGGCCATGGCGGTGTCGGAGGTCGAGGGCCTGAACCTCGCGCCCGACCCCGTGGGCGAGCTGTCGGTGCACACCGCCGACCGGCTGGGGCAGCGGTGCCTCACCACCCGCCGGCCGGTGCTGGTGACCCGGATGACGCGGGCGGACTTCGCCGTGATCGCGCCCTCGCGCGAGTCGTCGGACATCATGCGCCGGGCGGGCGTCCACTCCTACCTGGCGGTGCCGCTGATCGCCCGCGGGGTGCTGCTGGGGCTCGCCGACTTCGTACGGGCGGGCCGCCGGGCGCCGTTCAGCCGGACCGACGTGGCCCTGGCCATGGAGCTGGCGTCCAAGGCCGCCGTGTACATCGACAACGCCCGGCTCTACGGGCGCGAGCGCGAGCACGTGGTGACGCTGCAGCGGGCCCTGCTCCCGCGGTCCAGCCCGAGCACTCCCGGGCTCGACGTGACCTCGTGCTACGACCCGGCGACGGACCCGGCCGCGGTGGGCGGCGACTGGTTCGACGTGGTCGCGCTGCCCAGCGGGCGAACCGCCCTGATGGTGGGCGACGTGATGGGGCGTGGTCTGGCCGCCGCCGCGACCATGGGCCGGCTGCGGACGGTGGCCCGGACCCTGATGGCGCTGGACATCGCGCCCGAGCGGCTGCTGGCCCGCCTCGACCTGGCCGCCCGCGACCTGGAGGAGGACCAGGTCGCCACCTGTCTGTGCGCGGTGTACGACCCGTACGGCGGCACCTTCCGCGTCTCCAGCGCCGGTCACCCGCCGCCGCTGCTGACCGGGCCCGACGGTGCCTCCGCGTTCCTGGAGGTACCCGCGGGGGCGCCGCTGGGGGCGGGGGTGATCCCGTACGACGTGGTCGAGCGGCGGGTGCCCGAGCGGACCCGGCTGACGCTGTTCACGGACGGGCTGGTCAGATCGCGCACGGCCGATCTGGGCACCCAGTTGGAGCGGCTGCGCGTGGCGGTGGGCGAGGGCCTGCCCGCCGACGGCACCGAATGCCGGGCGGTCGCCGAGCGGATCGGCGGTGACCGGTCGGACGACGCGATCGTCCTGGCGGCCCTCGCCCTTCCGCTCGGTCCGGAGTGCGACGTGTACGTGCGCCCGCTGCCGCCGGACGGCAAGGCCGCGGGACAGGCCCGTGCGGCGGTGCGCGAGCAGTTGGAGCGGTGGGGTCTGGAGGAACTGGTCGACACGACGGAGCTGGTGGTCAGCGAGTTGGTCGGCAACGCCCTGCGGTACGGGAACGCCCCGGGTGAACTGCGGCTGCTGCGGCACGAGCGGCTGTCGGTGGAGGTCTCCGACTCCGGCCCCGACCTGCCGCAGATCCAGCACGCGGACGTGAGCGACGAGAGCGGGCGGGGTCTGCAGCTGATCAACATGCTGTGCCGGCGCTGGGGTTCGTGCCGCACCCCTGACGGCAAGGTGGTCTGGGCGGAGCAGGACCTGCCGGTGCGGGCCGGGGTGTCCGGCCCGCGGTAGCGGCTACGCGGCCTTGTCCATCGTCCGGCGGGCGAACTGGGTGCGGTGCAGCTGGGCGTAGCGGCCCTGTGCGGCCAGGAGTTCCTCGTGGGTGCCGCTCTCCACGATGCGGCCGGCCTCGACGACCAGGATCCGGTCGGCCGCGCGGACGGTGGACAGCCGGTGCGCGATCACCAGGGCGGTCCGGTCCGCCAGGGCTTCGGTGAGGGCCTCCTGGACGGCCGCCTCGGAGGTGTTGTCGAGGTGGGCGGTGGCCTCGTCGAGGATGACGACGCGCTGTCGGGCGAGCAGCAGCCGGGCGATGGTCATGCGCTGGCGTTCACCGCCGGAGAGCCGGTAGCCGCGCTCGCCGACCACGGTGTCGAGACCGTCGGGCAGGGACCGGACGAGGTCGGTGAGGCGGGCGCGGCGCAGCGCGTCCCACAGTTCGGTGTCGCTCGCCCCGGGGCGGGCCAGCAGGAGGTTGGCGCGGACCGTGTCGTGGAAGAGGTGGCCGTCCTGGGTGACCATGCCGACGGTGTCGCGCAGCGAACGGGCGCTCAGGTCGCGGACGTCGACGCCGCCGACGCGCACGGTGCCGCCGTCGGTGTCGTACAGGCGCGGCAGCAGTGCGGCGATGGTGGACTTGCCGGCGCCGGAGGAGCCGACGAGGGCGATGGTCTGTCCGGGTTCGGCGCGGAAGGAGAGGCCGTGCAGGACCTCGTCGCCGCCGCGGGTGTCCAGGGACGCGACCTCTTCGAGGGAGGCGAGGGAGACCTTGTCGGCGGCCGGGTAGCCGAAGCGGACGTCGTCGAACTCGACGGCGACCGGGCCGTCGGGGACCGGGCGGGCGTCGGGCTTCTCGTCGATGAGCGGGGTCAGGTCCAGCACCTCGAAGACCCGCTCGAAGCTGACGAGGGCGCTCATGACCTCCACGCGGGCCCCGGCGAGCGCGGTGAGCGGCGCGTAGAGGCGGGTGAGCAGCAGGGCCAGGGCGACGACGGCGCCGGGGTCCAGGCTGCCGCGCAGGGCGAGGAAGCCGCCGAGGCCGTAGACGAGGGCGAGGGCCAGGGCGGAGACGAGGGTGAGCGCGGTGATGAAGGCCGCCTGTGCGGTGGCGGTGCGCACTCCGATGTCGGCGACGCGGCGGGCCCGGTCGGCGAATTCGGCGGACTCGTCCTCGGGGCGGCCGAAGAGTTTGATCAGGGTGGCGCCGGGTGCCGAGAACCGCTCGGTCATCCGGGTGCCCATCGCGGCGTTGAGGGCGGCGGCCTCGTGCTGCATGCGGGCCATGCGGCGTCCCATCCGCCGGGCGGGGAGCACGAACACGGGGAGCAGCGCGAGGGCGAGCAGGGTGATCTGCCAGGACAGGGTGAGCATCACGGCGAGGGTGAGCACGAGGGTGACGAGGTTGCTGACGACGCCGGACAGGGTGTTGCTGAAGGCGCGCTGGGCGCCGATGACGTCGTTGTTGAGCCGGGAGACCAGCGCGCCCGTACGAGTACGTGTGAAGAACGCGACGGGCATGCGCTGCACATGATCGAACACGGCCGTGCGCAGATCGAGGATGAGCCCCTCCCCCAGCGTCGCCGAGATCCTGCGGGAGAGGATGCCGAGCACCGCCTCGGCGACCGCGATGAGGGCGATGAGCAGGGCGAGGCGGACGACCCTGCTCTCGTCGCCGCCCGACACGATCGCGTTCACGACGCGTCCGGCCAGGACGGGGGTGGCGACGGCGAGGAGTGCGGTCACCACCCCGAGCAGCACGAACCGGACGATGCGGGTGCGGTGCGGGCGGGCGAAGGCGCCGACGCGGCGCAGCGTGGCGCGGGCGAGGGGGCGGCGCTCCTGCTCGGCGTTCATGACGCTGTGCAGTTGGGTCCAGGCTGTGGTCTCCATACTCATGAGGAGGACGGTAGAACCTCAAGCAACCTTGAGGTCAAGGCGGCGCCGCCCGCAGTCCGTAAGCCGTCGTCCGCGCGTCGGCCATCCGTAGTTGGCGCGGCTGGGGGAATGTCTTGTGATGTGACGACAGCGGTACGACTCCCACGACTGCCCGAGAAGCCGCTCCTGCGCCGGGTTCCGGTCCGCCGGATCCTGTGCGTGCTTCCGCTGCTGCTGGTGACCGTGGTCGCGGTGCGGCACCGGTCGGTGCTCGCCGAGGGCTTCGGCCATCTCGCCACGGCCCGCTGGCCGTGGCTGCTGGCGGCGGCCGGCGCGACCTGTCTGACCTGGGTGGCCGCCGCCTGCACCCGGCAGGGCGCGGTGGTGGAACGGCTGCCCCGACGGCGGCTGCTGGCCGCGCAGTTCGCGGCGGGCGCGGCCAACCACCTGCTGCCGACGGGCCTGGGCGCGAGCGCGGTCAACCTGCGGTTCATGGCGGTGTGCGGGCTGCCGCTGGCGCGGTCCTCGGCGGCTCTCGCCCTGTATCTGCTGGCGGAGAGCGTGGGCCGGCTCGCCCTGCTGGGCGTGCTGTTCCTCCTGTTCCCCGGCGCGCTGCGGCTCGGCACGCTGCTGCCCGAGGGGGCGGTGGGGCCGCTGCTGGCGGTCGCGGGTGCGGTGCCGGTGGTCGCGACGGGCGTGCTCGTGCTGGTGCCGCGGCTGCGCGGGGCGGTGGTCTCGTTCCTGCGGACGGCGCTCGGTGAGGCCCGCTCGGTGCACCGTCTCCCGGCGCGGGCGGTGGCGCTGTGGGGCGGCGCGCTCGCGTTCCCCGCGCTGCAGGCGTCCGCGCTGGTCCTGGTGGGCCGGTCGCTGGGGCTGCCGGTGCCGGTCGCGCACATGGCGGTGGCGTATCTGGCGGCGACCGTCGCGGTGGCGCTGGTGCCGACGCCGGGCGGTATCGGCTCGGTCGAGGCGGCGCTGGTCGTGGCGCTGGTGGCGGCGGGCGGTCCGGCGGCGGTGGCCACGGCGGTGGTGCTGGCGTTCCGGCTCCTGACGGTCTGGCTGCCGCTGCTGCCGGGGGCGTTGACGCTGGCCGCGCTGGTGCGGATGCGGGTGATCTGAGGGCTGCCGGGCGCTCCGGGTGCCGGTCAGGCGACGGTGACGCGTACCGGTCCGCCGCCGGGGTCGACCCGGTGTGTCCAGCGGGCCGTGAGGGTCAGCGGGCGGTGCGGGACGGCGGTGGTGAGCGGGAGGCGGGCGCGGTGCAGCGGGCGGCCGTCCTGGGTGACGTACAGGACGGGGCGGGTCAGGGGGATCGCGGTGCGCAGGAGGTAGGG
>NZ_QHJH01000050.1 GCF_003947455.1 Streptomyces sp. WAC 04229
GGGCGAAGGAGCCCGGGCGGTGGTGCGGGGGTGCTCAGGCGGGCAGGAAGTCCTCGACGCGGACGCCCCCACCGCGCCGCTCGGCCTCCGCCCGCACGAACTCGGCGAGCGCCACGTCCAGGACGCCCAGACCGAACGGCGAGAAGACGACGGGGCGTGCGGACTCCCGGCGCAGCGTCGCGGAGCCGCGCAGGAGGGCGCCGATCGAGGCGGTGACGAAGCCGCGGTCGCCGGTGAGCTGCTGAGCGAGGTCGAGCGAGGTCCGCTCGCGGCAGACGTGGTCGGCGTCGTCGACCACGTTGAGCGCGCCCAGGATCGCCGCGGGTGTCAGGTCCCGCAGCGAGACGTGCAGCACGGTGGTGTCCGGACCGCAGGCGGCCAGGTCCATGTGCGGGGCCGCGGCGGTGGTGGCGAGCGACACCAGGCGGTGCTCACCGAGCGCCGCGTCCAGGTCGGTCACGGCGTGAGCCTTCACCCCGGGCGCGGCCTCGGCACAGCGCTCCGCGAACGCCTCGGCGCGGGCGGGGTCGGTGTCGTACAGGGCGGCCTCGCGCAGCTGGGGCAGGGCGACGGCGAGGAAGCGGAGGATCTCCAGGCTGATCACGCCGCAGCCGATCAGCAGGACGGAGTGCGGCGGCCGCTCGGCGGTCAGCCGCGCCGCCGCGAGCGCGGCACTCGCCGCGGTCCGCCGCGCGGAGATGACGGCGCCCTCGACCAGTGCGACGGGGCGGCCGTCGGTCAAGGAGTTGAGCAGGAGGGCGGCGCTGGCCCGCTCGGTGCCGGCCGCGACGTTGCCGGGGAAGGACGCGATCCACTTCATCCCCGCGGCCGGCCGTTCGCCGCCGAGGTAGGCCGGCAGTCCGATGATCCGGTCGCGGGCGTGGTGCTCCTCGGGGAAGCGCAGGAACGTCGAGTGCGGCAGCGAGGTCAGCCCGGCGTCGTGCAGACGGTAGGTGTCGGCGACGAGGTCGATGATCTCCGCCTCCCGGCCGGACAGGATGTCCGTCACGTCGGTGCGTCGGAGGATCAGCATGGGTTTCCCTCTCTGCCGGGTCGGGTGGGTGGGGCCTGACGGTGATGGAGCGATGGTGGGTTCCGGTGCTATATGCGCCCTATACGTCCCGCACGGCCTCGACGTCGTACAGCGGGGTGCCCGCGAGCAGCGGGTCCTGACCGACGCGGACGTCGAACCCCTGCGCGCCCAGCAGGTCCCGTACGGCGTCCAGGCGCCCGCCCTCGTCGTGCACCTCGGCGACCACGGCGCCCACGAGCGGCCAGTGCTCCCGCTCCACACCGCGCAGCACGTCCAGTTCGGCGCGCTCCACGTCGACCTTGAGCAGGTCGACGCGGTCGACACGGTGGCGGCGCAGCAGTTCCGAGACGGTGACGACGGGCACGGTCAGCTCGACGCCCTCGTGCAGCCCGTCGAGCAGTTCGGCCGCGTCCTCGGCGTCGATGCCGCTGTTGCGCAGGAAGGCGAGGGTGATCCCGTCGTCGGCCTGCCGGTCCGCGTACAGGCCCGAGTTGCCGGGTGCCTGCGGGTAGTAGGTGAAGCTCAGGTGCCCGGCCCGGTCGCCGACCGCGGTGCGTTCCGCGCGCCACCGGGCGGTGCCGGCGTGTTCGGCGAGGTTGCGCTCCAGACAGGTGTGCAGGGCGGGCGCGGGCTCGGCGGCGATGATCCGCAGGCCGGGCCGGGCCCGCGCGCAGTGCAGGGAGAGCAGGCCGATGTTGGCGCCGACGTCGACGAGGGTGTCGCCCCCGCGCAGTCGCCGGGCCGCACGGTGGTACGTCCCGGGCGGGAGCATCTCCCGCCACATGGCCACGGCGGCCGGTCCGCTGGTGCACCACACCGACGGGCCGTCGGGCAGTTGCTGCCGTTCGGCGCCCGCCGCTGTCCGCTCGTCCATCTCTTCCCCCTCTCGGGGCCGGCGGCCCCATGGTCGTGCCCGGCTGCCGGCGTGCCGTCGGCACGGTGACCGGCCCGGCTCGGGCGCCGCTCAGGGCGCGTCGGTGCCCGGGGCCGAGCCCAGAGCCAGCAGAAAGTCGAGGTCGTCGCCGGCGACGAGCGCGACGTCGGCCGCGGGAGTGTCGGGCGCGTCGAGGGACGTCTCGACCAGGCGCCGCCAAGTGGCACCGAACCGTTCGACGGTCGCGGCGTCGAACAGGTCGGTGTTGTAGCGCAGTACGGCGCGGAAGCCGCGGGAGTCCTGCAGCACCTCGACGGTCAGGTCGAGCTGGCCCTCCTGCTGCGGCACGTCGCACAGCTCGGCGCGCAGCCCGCCCAGACGCACCGTTCCCGCGTACAGCCCCTCGACGGGCAGCCGGTCGGCGGCGACGAGCGTGCAGGAGATCCGGAACAGGGGTCCGCGCGCCGGGCCGCCGGGCAGCAGCTCGACCGGCAGCCGGACGTGGGCCAGGCCGGCGCGCAACTGTCGCCCGGCCGACTCGGCCGCCTCCAGGACGGTCGTCGTGGGGGTGAGGCGGGCGGCCACCGGCAGCGCGTTGACGTAGTAGCCGACGGCCTCCCTGGTCCCGGGCGTGAGGCGGGTGGTGGCCGGGCAGCCGATGAGGAAGCCGTCGCCCGCGCCGGAGCGGTAGAGGGCCGCCTGGAACGCGCCGAGCAGCCAGGCGAACGGTGTCAGACCCCGGCTCGCCGGGACCTGCCGCAGCCTCGCGGCCGTCTCCCCGTCCAGCACGAATTCGTGCGTGGCCCCGGTCAGGGTCCGCTGCGGGGGGCGGGGCCTGTCGGTGGGCAACTCCGCCGCCCGGAGGCCGGCGCACACCGACCTCCAGTGGGCCGCGGCCCGCCGTCCGCGCGCGGAGGCCACGAAGTCCCGTTCGGCGCGGACGTAGGCGTCCCAGTCTCCGGCCGATGCCGTCCCCACCGGCCCGCTCGCCCCGGTGCGGGCCCCGTACTCGGCGAACAGGTCCCGTACCAGCAGCCACTGCGAGGTGGCGTCGCTGACGATGTGGTGCGTGGTGGTGACGAGGACGGCGTCGGCGGCGGCGCGACGCAGCAGTACGGCCCGGAAGGCGCCCTCCTCGGCCAGCCGGAAGGGCTCTTCCCCAGCGAGCCGGGCGAGCCGGAACAGCTCCCGATCGTCGGCTTCCGGCGTCTCGCGCACCACCAGGCGCACCGACCCGGGCGGCAAGGTCTCCCGGGCGGGGCCTTCGCCGGTGGCGGGGAAGCGGGAGCGCAGCAGTTCGTGCCGGGCCGCGATCGCGGTGAGCGCGTCCTGGAGGACGTCGGTGCGCACCGGGTCGCGCAGCCGCACCGCGAGCACCACGTTGTACGCGGAGCTGTCCGGGTCCAGCTGGTGGGCGAGCCAGAGCGCTTCCTGCCCGGCGGAGAGCGTCATGAACGTCAGTCCTTCCACAGGTGTGAGACGTCGCCGAAGTTCTCCCGCACCCAGGAGTCGGAGTAGATGGTGTCGAGATAGCGGTCGCCGCCGTCGGGGAAGACGAGGACGCAGTTCGAGCCCTCGGGTATGCGATGCCGGATCTTCCACAACGCGGCCACGGTCGCCCCCGACGAACCTCCCGCGAGTACGGCCTCCCGCGCGATGAGGCGCCGGCAGGCGACCACACACTCCAGGTCGGAGATGTGCACGACCTCGTCGGCCGCCGAGGGTTCCAGCAGCGGGGGCACCACCGACGCGCCGTGCCCCGGGATGAGCCGCTGGGTGGACTCCAGCCCGAAGATGGCGCTCCCCAGGGCGTCGACCGCGACGACCTTGGTGTCCATACCCCGGGCGGCGATGTGGTCGCGGCAGCCGCGCAGGGTGCCGAAGGTGCTCACGGAGGCGAAGAGGTAGTCCACCCTGCCGTCGAGGCTCTCCTCGATCTCCCGCATCGTGGTCTCGTGCGCCTTGGGATTGAGCAGGCTGGCGTACTGGTTGGGCCAGTGGGCGTTGGGGGTCGAGGCCACCAGCTCCCGCACCCGGCGCAGCCGGTTCGGGAGGTACTCGCCGGTCACCGGGTCGCGTTGGGTGACCACTTCGACCTCGGCGCGGAACGCCCGCAGAATGGCCAGGTTCTGTTCGGTGGTCTTGCCGTCGACCACACAGATGAACCGCAGTCCGAAATAGCGGCAGATCTGGGCGAGTCCGACGGCCAGGTTCCCGGAGCTGGATTCGATGATGACGGACCGGCCGGGTTCCACCTCGCCGCTGCGGATCGCCGCGAGCAGCATGCCCAGGGCGGACCGGTCCTTGATGCTCCCGCCCGGATTGAATCTCTCGATCTTCCCGAAGACCCGGGAGCCGAAATCGGGCAGCAGCCTCTCGAGCTCCACGAGCGGGGTGTTTCCTACGGTCGACAGAATGCCTGGGAATACTTTCTCGGGCACGACTGCCCCTTCCCGGATAGTCACTGCTACGCCCGTCCGCCGGCGGCCAGTTCGGCCGCCAGGTGGGCCGTGATCGCGTCGACGGTCGGGTGGTCCCACGCCATGGTCGGCTCGACGACGAGGCCGAAGCGGTCCTCCACGTCGCCGCAGAGGGTGAGGGCGTAGACGGAGTCCAGCCCCATCTCGGCGAGGTCCGCGCCCTCGTCGACGTCGGACGGCGAGCGCTCCAGGTAGTAGGCGACGCGGTCGACGAGCCAGGCGCGGACCGCTTCGGGGGCGGTGCCGGCGTCGGTGGTGGTGGTGGTCGTGTCGGTCATGAGTCGACTCCTGTGTCTGGTGTCTCCCGGCGGGCGAGCCGGGTGCGGAACAGATCGAAGGTGCGGGCGTCCTCGTGGCGCGCGGCCAACTCGTCGTAGAGGGCGTCGGCGACCGGGGCGGCCGGCCCGCGGCCGGTGCCCAGCCGCTCGGTGAGCCGCCGCAGCGCCGCGGTGACCCACAGCGGATCGGCGAGGAAGGGGTCGGTGCCGGGATCGGCCGCGCGGTGCACTCCCAGGCAGGCGGCGGCCGCCAGCAGCAGGACGTACCGCTCGGCCAGGAGGAAGGCCCGGCGGCCCGCCACCGGCGTGCGGTCGCGCGGGGGGAGTTCGCACGCACGGCGGGCCAGGTCACCGAGCACGCCCACCACATCGTGTGCCAGTGCGGCGAGTTCGGTCAGTTCTGGGCGTTCCGCGGCTTCGGCGGCGAGTTCGGCGGCGAACACCGGGAGCCACGCGGTCAGCCCGTCGGTGCCGCGCGAGGTCAGTTCCAGGCGTCCGAGATCCAGAGCGGGCAGAGGATCGTGGAGCCGGAACAGCCCGTCCGGGGCCCTGTACGCGGCCGGGTCGCACTCCAGCGCCGGGCGCCAGGCACGCTCGGCCAGCCGGGGCAGCTGGGGCACGATGTTCGACAGGCAGACCGCCGCGCTCGCGTGGGCCAGGGCGACCACCGGCAGGTCCCGCGCCATCTTCTGGAACCCGGCGTACGGGCCCTCGCGCAGGAAGCTGCGGGCGCCCAGCAGCACGCCGAGCCGGTAGGAGCTGTCCTGGAGCAGCTTGGGGACGAGGTACTTCACGGCCGCCGAGCGGACGTTCGCCTCCTGCGGTTCCAGGTGCAGGGAGCGCGCGGCGACCATGGACAGCGCGTCGCAGACCAGGAGGTCGGCGAAGGCGCCGGCCAGGGTGGCGCGGGCCGGGGGCAGGGCGCTCACCGGGGCGCCGTACAGCCGGCGACGGCGGGCGAAGCCGAGCACCGTGCGCAGTTGGCTGTCGCCGACGCCGACCACCATGCCGGGCAGCACGCACCGGGTGACCTGGAAGACCTTGAGCACCGTCTCCATCGCGCCGCCCTCCCGGCCCAGCAGGGCGCCGGCCGGCACGGGGCAGGACTCGAGGGCGGCGCCGCCCAGCAGGCAGCCCCGGACCCCCGAGGTGGGGTACCGGGCGGAGCGGTCGATCCGGTCGGCGGGTGCCGCGTCGAGGTCCACCAGCAGGTGGGAGTGGCCTCGGCTGCCCGGCCGGTCGTCGGTGCGGGCGAACAGGACGGCGGCCTCGGCCCGGCCGATGTTGTTGACCAGCTGCTTGCCTCCGTCCAGGAGGTAGCCGCCGCCGGGCGCGGGCCGGGCGCTGAGGCCGTGCCGGGCGAAGTCGCTGCCGTGCTCCAGTTCCGTGTAGGCGGCGACGATCCGGCCGCCCCCGCCGAGCAGACCGGCGGCCCGGCGCCGCTGTTCGTCGCTGCCGTCCGCCCAGATCGGCAGCCCGGCGATGAAGCTGGTGACGCCGTATCCGATGCCCAGGGAGCAGTCCCGCCGGAAAAGGGTGCGCATCAGCAGCGCGAACCGGTCCGCGCGCTCCAGTCGCCCGCCGAGGGCGGCGGGCACGAACTCCGCTCCGAGCCCGAAGCCTGCCAGCGCCAGCTCCCCGTCGGCGAGCAGTTCGCCGCGCTCGTCGGCGGCGAGGACGGCCGCCGTGCCGAGCGGGTTGGCCGGGTCGTCGGGGTCGCCGAGCAGTGACTCCAGCTGCTCGGTCCGGCGCAGGGCGGCGTCGGGCGCCCCCCGCTCGCCGGGCGCCGGCAGGTCCGTCATGACCGCTCCTCGGTCGGGCCGCTGATCATCGGATGGCTGAGGGAACCGGGTCATGCCGCGCCCTTCGTGGTGCCGGTCGGGTCGGTGGCCGGCCGGTGGGACGGGGACGCGCTCTCGGCCAGCGGGCAGTGCAGGAGGGAGAACAGCAGGCCCTGGTCGGCCTGGTGGTTCAGCGCCGGCAGCAGCGCGTCCAGGGCCGGGCCGTCGGCGTCGTCGAGGTCGGGGCGCCCGTCGAGGCGCCGCAGCACGCGGGCCAGGACGGCGTCGAGCCAGGCCGCGTCCCGCCACAGCGGACCGTGCGCGCGGCCGGTTCCCTCGTTCGCCAGCCACAGGTGCAGGCTCGCGGCGCCCGCGTACACCAGGGCGTAGCGGCGCGCTGCCTCGAACGCGGTCTCCGGTACGGCCCGTGCGGTGTGCCGGTGCGCGGCCATCTCCTCGTGCAGCGCGTGGGCCACGGCGAGCAGTTGCCGGGCCCGGCCGGCCGTGGCGGGCGGCGCGGCGGCGGCGACCCGCCGTGCCGCCTCGGGCAGCGACTGCACGACACTGGCGCCGGACCTCGAGTAGAGGGTGAGCCGTTCGTGGTCGAGAGCGGGTGGGGGCCCGTCGAGCCGGGCGGCCGCGGCGACCGCACCGTGGTCTGCGAGCCCCTTGCGCCATCCCCGCGTCAGCACGGGGAACTGGTTGATCACGGAGCTGAGGTTGACGGCCGTGCTGCCGTCGAAGATGCCCACGACGCGGTGGTCGCGCTCCAGCTTCTGGAAGGCCCCGTCGGCGAAGTCCGCCGTCAGCATGGCGCGGGCGCCGAGCAGGGAGCGCAGCGCCGCGATCGCCTCGTCGCCGAGGGTGGGCACCAGGTACTTGACCACCGCCGACACCACGCTCTGCTCCTCGGTGAGGGTGTGCGTGGACCGGGTGGCGACCAGGCTCACCGCCTCCATGGCGAGCAGGTCGGCGTAGGACTCGGCGAGGGTGCGGGCGGCGTGCGGGAGCCCGTCCAGCGAGCGCCGGTACAGCCGGTGGCCTCGGGCGAAGCCGACGGCGACGCGCAGGGCGTGGTCGGTCATGCCGAGTGACATGGCGGAGCAGAGCGTGCGGGTGATCTGGAACCCCTTCAGGACGATCTCCAGCCCCGCACCCTCGGCCCCCACCAGCGCGTCCTCGGGCACCTCGGCCGCCGCGAACGCGATCCCGCTGATGTCCGCGCCCCGCACCCCGTGCGTGGGCACGTGCGGCAGCGCGCGCCGGCTGCCTTCCGGCAGGCTTCCGACGTCGACGAGGAAGAGGGAGAAGCCCCGGCTCCCGCCCTTGGGGGCGGTCCGCGCCAGGACGCACACCAGCTCCGCCCGCGAGGCGTTGTTGATGAGCCACTTCTCGCCGTCCAGGCGCCAGCCGCGCTCGGTGCGTTCGGCCGTGAGGCCGCCGGCCAGCAGGTCGCTGCCGTGCTCGCGTTCGGTGACGGCCAGGGACACGACGGCTCCGCGGGCGACCCGTCGGCCCAGGTCCCCGGCCTGCCCGGGCCGGCCCGCCACCCAGACGCAGACGGCACCCAGGTAGGTCTTGGCGTGGGCGAGCGCGGAGGTGAAGTCGCGCCGCGACAGAACCCGGATCAGCTGGAGCAGCTCCTCTCCGGAGCGCAGCTCGCCGCCGTACTCGGCGGGCGCGAACCAGCGGGGTACGCCGAGCAGGTCCAGTTCCCGGCAGATCTCCGCGGGGAAGGCCTCCGCACGGTCGAGTTCGGCGACCCGCCGGTAGGAGAACACCCGGTTCCCGTCCCGCGGGTCCCCGAGCCTCGTCTCCAGCTCGCGCGCCAGTGCCAGCGGGTCCCAGCCCTCCCCCGCCGCGGCGAGCGGCACGCTCATCCCGTGCTCGGTCCCCGAGGCGGGTCGGGGCGGACGCAGCGCGGCGCGCAGATCGGGGGACAACTCCTCGTGCAGAACGTCCAGCGCGCCGGTCTCGAAGAGGTGCCGCATCCGCGTCCGCTGGATCTTCCCGCTGGTGGTACGGCGGATCCGGCCGGGCTTGACCAGCACGACCGCGCCGATCCGCGCGCCCAGCAGCCGTCCGAGCCGGGCCCGCGCGGCACGGGCCAGACCGGCGAGTTCCCCCGCCGCGCGCCCCCTGCCGCGGACCTCTTGGACGGCGACGATCTCCTCCCCGCCGCCCACGGTGTCCGCCGCCCTGCAGCCGAACACGGCGGCGGGCAACTCCGCGAAGGCCGGGTCCAGTTCCCGCATCTCGCGCTCGATGTCGTGCGGGTAGAGGTTCCGGCCGTGCACGATGATCATTTCCTTCAGCCGGCCGGTGACGTACAGCTCGCCGGCGCGAAGCGCCCCGAGGTCGCCGGTGCGCAGGAAGGGGCCGTCACCGGCGGAGGTCGTGGCGCGGAAGGTCCGTTCGCTCTCCTCGGGCCGGTTCCAGTACCCGAGCGCGACGCTGCCGCCGCGGATCCAGATCTCCCCGACCCGGCCGGCGGACAGCTCGCGCCCGTCGGAGGGGTCCACCACCCGCACGTCGAGTCCCCGCACGATCCCGCTGCCGGCCAGCTCGCGCGCCGGGACGCCGGGTCCGGCCGCGCGCACCTCGCCGGCGGCCAGGGCGGCGGAATCGGCCCGCAGGACGGCCGGCGGCTCGTCGGCGGAGGTGCCGGAGACGAAGAGCGTGGCCTCGGCGAGTCCGTAGCCGGGCAGCAGTGCGGCAGGCGCGAACCCGGCGCCCGCGAAGCGGTCGGCGAACCGTCGCAGGGTCGCGGCGTCGACGGGCTCGGCTCCGTTGCAGGCGTAGCGCCAGCGCGAGAGGTCCAGCCCCGCGGTCTGCTCCTCGGTGAGGCGGCGCGCGCACAGGTCGTAGGCGAAGTTGGGCGCGCAGCTGATCTGCGCCCCGTGCCGGTCGATCAGCCTCAGCCAGGAGACGGGCCGCTTGAGGAACTCGGTGGAGGACATCAGTACGGCCGTGCCGCCCAGGTGGAGCGGGGCGAGCATCATGGCGATGAGGCCCATGTCGTGGTGGGCGGGCAGCCAGCTGCACCAGGTCATGCCGCCGTGCCAGCCGTGGCTGTCGCGCAGCAGCCGCAGGTTGTGGACCAGCGCGCCGTGCGGCACCATCACGCCCTTGGGGTCGCTGGTGGATCCGGAGGTGTACTGCAGGAAGCACAGATCGGTCCCCGTGACGGCGGCTTCCCGCCAGGTCCCGGCGTCGCCGTCCCGTTCGGCCGCCTCCACGGCGACTGCGGCCCGCCCCGGCAGGGCGTCCCGCTCACCGGCCAGCCAGCGGTGTACGGCGCCCAGCCCCGCCTCGTCGGTGAGGACGAGCCGGGCACCGGTGTCTTTCGCGATCGCGGTGGTGCGGGACTCCTGGCGACCGAACCCGCCGGGCAGGGGCACCGGGACGGGCACCGCACCGGCGTAGAGGCAGGCGAGGAAGGCCCGGATGAACCCGGTGCCCGGCGCGCAGGCCACCAGCACCCGGTCCCCGGCCCCGACCCGCTCCGCGACCCACTGGGCTCCGCTTCGGGCCCGGAGGTCGAGCTCTGCGTAGGTCAGCGCCTCCTCGTCCTCTCCGGCGCAGAACCGGACGGCGTCGTGCCGCGGGGCGGCGGCCGCCCGGCGGCGCAGCACACTGACGAAGCTCTCGAAACCGGTCACCCCAACTACTCACCCTCTGCGGCTGGTTGCGCCGCGCTCGCACAGCAGCGGTATCGAGGCCCAGCCAAGCGGGGAACGCTATGCCGTTCCTATACGGAATCCCGGGCCGGGACGGGCCGCGGGGCGCCGCCTGAGCACGACGGCGCGGCCGTGGAACGGCTCACCCGCACCCCCCGGCGTGGCCGTCGTCGACGGACACGACCGGCCGGGCGCCCTCGGCGGGCCCGGAGGACGCCGCGGACCCGGCGAGAGCCGTCAGGAAGGCCGGCAGCCGGTCGACGCCCCAGTACTTGTCGTAGTGGTCCACGAAGAACGGCACCCCGAACACCCCGTCCCGCTCGATGTCCAGGAGCACCCGCACGCCCTCCGCGCGCATCCGCGGATCGTCGGCCGCCGAGGCCAGCTCCTCCCCGTCCAGGCCCAGCTCGACGCCGAACGCCCGGATCACCTCGCGGTCGCAGATGTCCTGGCCCAGCTCCCACCGCGCCCGCGCGGCGAGCGCGATGTACTCCGGGCCGCGCCCGTACCGCGCGGCGACCAGGTAGCCGAGGTGCGGCACCTCCCACACGGGAGAGCGGTCCACGGGCCAGCCGAAGACGAGGCCTCGCTCACGGGCCAGCCGGCGTACGTCCTGGAGGATGTACCGGTGCTTGTGCGCCGACATCGGCGTGTACGGGAACGCCCCGCCGGCCTCCGCGAGCATCTTCAGACTCAGCTCGTCCGGTTCGAAGAACGGCACCCACTCCAGCGAGTCCGCCACACCCGGGTGGCCGTCCAGCAGGTCCCGGTACGCGAGCCAGGAGTAGGGGCTGCGCAGCGAGAAGTAGAAGCGGGGCGGCCGGCGCCGGCGCCGGCCGGTGACCGCGCCGCTCACAACGCGAGACCGCCGTCCACCTGGAACACCTGGCCCGTGATGTACGCGGCCTGGTCCGACACCAGGAAGGAGACCACGGAGGCGACGTCCTCGGGGGTACCGAACCGCTTCAGCGCGATCCGCCCGCGCATCTCCTTCGCCGTCTTCGCCGGCAGGTCGGACGTCATGTCGGTCTCGATGAAACCGGGCGCCACCGCGTTGGCCCGGATCCCGTGCCGCCCGGCCTCCTTCGCCAGGGACCGGGTGAACCCGATGATCCCGGCCTTGGACGCCGAGTAGTTGGTCTGGCCCGCGTTGCCGGCCACGCCCGCCACGGAGGACAGGGTGACCACCGCGCCGCCACCCCGCCTGATCATGGGGAAGGCGATCGCCCGGCACAGGTTGTAGGTGCCGTCGAGGTTGGTCCGCAGGACCGCGTCCCAGTCCTCGTCCGGCATCAGCACCAGGGGCTGGTCACGGGTGATGCCGGCCGAGGTGACCGCGGCCGAGGCCGGCCCCAGTTCCTCCTCGGCCGCGGTGACGAAGTCCCGTACCTGCGCACGGTCCGTCACGTCCACCCGCCGGGACAGCACCCGTCGTCCCAGCCTGCGTACCTCCTTCTCCACCAGGGCCGCGGCCTCGTGGTCGGCGCGGTAGCAGAAGGCGATGTCGTGGCCGTCCCGGGCAAGCCGTTCGACGACCGCGCGGCCGATGCCGCGCGACCCTCCGGTGATCACTGCGACCCGTTGGCCCGGGCCACCCGGGGCATCAGTCACTGCGGACATCACGTCGTCTCCTCACACGTTCAGCAGGGCGGGGGCGGGCAGCAGTTCGGTGACATCGCGCAGGGCCACCACGAACGAGCCGACGCGCAGCGCCTCACGGCCGCCGACGCATGTCTCGCCGGTCAGGATCGCCGTCTCGCCGACGGCCTTCACCAGGCGGACCCGGTGCTCCAGGACCTCCCCCGGGTGGGCGCGGACGCCGAAGACCACGTCGTTGATGGAACCCGCCAGTTCCACCTTTCCGGCCAGCACGTCGGGGTTGGGTGCCTCCCAGACCGAGAGCAGCACCGCGGACTGCGCCCACGACTCGACGACCAGGGAGGTCGGGTAGGCGTAGTCGGCGGGGGCGGCGTCCCGGCCGAGCGGGGCGTAGCAGGGCTCGTTGCCGGAGATCGCCTTGAGCGCCGTGAGGCGGCGGCCCGGTTCCACCTCCGTCACCCGGTCGACCAGGAGGAGTTCCCCCCGGTGCGGGATGGTGCTCTTGATCCGGTCGAGGCCGTGCGCGGTCACGAATCGCTCTCTTCCCGTACGGTTCCGTTCCCGGTGCCGTGGTCGTCCGCCGGGCCCCGGCGGTAGCGCAGGCGCAGATCGGCGACCTTGCCGCGGTTGGTGGCCACGGCCGCCCTGACCAGCAGCTCGGCCGCGGTCTCGGTGAGGCTGACGTCGGCGAGCACCCGGTCGCCGGGAAAGACCGGGCGGTGGAAGCGGCACCGGTCCATGGCGACGAGCGCGACGTCGGTGTCACCGTCGGCGACGGCCTCCCCGGCCTCCTCCGGCTCGGCGGGCCGCGTGCGGGCCCACTGCCGCACCGTGCGGTCGGCGGCCTCGATGAGGAGGACGCCGGGCAGTACGGGGAAACCCGGGTAGTGCCCGTCGACGACCGGGCCGTCGGTGGGGGCGTCGAAGACGGTGACGGCACCCTGCGGTCCGGTGCGGATCAGTTCCAGGTCGCCCAGCGGTGTGGCGGCGCTCATCGTGTCCCTCCGAGCTTGCCCTGCAGCAGGTCGTAGGTGCCCTGGAGCGTGGTGATCGCGGACAGCTCGTTCTCGGCGAGCCGGACGCCGTACTCCCTCTCCAGGCGCACGGTGATCTCCAGGGCCATGAGGGAGTCGACGTCCAGGTCGTCCACGAAGTGGGCGTCGTCGGTGACGTCGGCGACTTCGAGGTCCAGGACCTCGGCGACCAGGTCGCGCAGCTGTTCCTTGTCGAGCGCGGATGCGGTGCTGGTGTCGGTCATGGGGACACGCGTCCTTCCGGGTGGTGGTTGGCATACGAGAGGGGAGCGAGAAGACGACGTGGAGGCGGCGGACGCGTCACGCGGACGCGCCGCGCTCACCGGTCGCCGGTGCGCAGCACGGCCGCGCCCGCCTGGCCGTCCGGGTCGAGGGAGGTGACGAGCACCGGCCGGTCCGCTCCGGCGCCGAGGGCCGCGGCCAGCTGGAGCGACGCCGAGGCCGCGCCCAGGTCGCCGACCAGCCGGCGCAGCCGCAACCGGGGCGGCCGGTGCTCGCCGAAGAGGCCGGCGAGTGCCGCGTCCTCCCGGGCGCCGAGGGGACCGCCGGAGTCCGACGGCACCAGCAGTTCCACCTCCTCGGGCCGTACGTCCGCTTCCTTGAGCGCCTCGCTGACGGCCCGCGCGACCGCCTCGCCGGCGCGTTCGGGGTCGGAAAACGCCCGGAACCGGGCACCGAGGAAGGAGGCGAACGGAACGCGTCCGTGGGCCCGGGCGCGGGAGTCCGTCTCCAGCAGGAACAGCGCGCAGCCCTCACCGAGCGGTCCGACCGGCCGACCGTGGGGTCCGCCGGTGCGTGCCCGGTACTCCAGCCAGGCGCGCTCGGTGGAGAACTCCTCCACCGCCCCGCACAGGACGGCCTCGCAGTGCCGTTGCCGCAGCAGCCGGGCGGCGTAGTTCAGGGCCAGCAGGCCGGTCACCGCACCGCCCGCGACCGTGGTGTTCGGCCCGCGCAGGGTGTGCCAGATGGCGCTCTGGCCGGCGGCGCGGTTCATCACCGTGTTCGGGAAGAGGGCGGGGTCCACGTGGAAGGGCTTCTCGCCGGTCAGGGAGTCCCGGGTGAAGTCCATGATGCTCTGCACGCTGCCGTGCCCGGTGCCGAGCACCATGCCCACCGCCTCCGGGTCGTCCTGGGCCAGGCCCTCACCCGCCCGGTCCAGCAGCAGGCCGGCGGTGGCCACGGCGAGACCGGTGGCCCGGTCCATGGCGCGGGTGCCCTTGCGCCCCAGCACCGCGCGCGCATCGAAGTCCGGTACCAGACCGGCCCGTTCATAGGGGCCGAGGCTCGCCCCGCCGTCGGCGGCGCGCACCGCGTCGCGCGCACCGCGCACGCCCTCGGCGAAGGCCTCGGCACCGAGCCCGTACGGGGTGGCGGCGGACCAGCCGGAGACGACGAGGGTGTCCGGGGCCGCCTCGGTGGCAAGAGTGGCGCTCATCGCTGTCTGCTCCTGGATGTCGTAGGGAAGAACGGTCCGTGGTTCAGCCCCAGGCACCGGCGGCGGCGTGCAGTTCCGCCCCGTCGACGCCGATGGTGTTGCCGGTCAGCCACGAGGACTCGGTACGGGACAGCAGCGCGACCGCGTCCGCGACGTCCTCGGGACGGGTCAGGCGGCCGTGCGGGTTGTTCTGGGCGGCGCGCTCGACGTAGCCGGCGTGCTCGGGGATGCGCCGCAGGGCCGGGGTGACGGTCGTGCCCGCCCGCAGGGCGTTCACCGCGATGCCGCGCGGCGCCAGTTCGCAGGCGAGCTGGCGGACGTGCGACTCCAGGGCGCTCTTGGCCGCCGACACCGCGCCGTAGCTGGGCAGGTGCTGCGAGGTTCCGGCGCTGGTCATCGCGAACACCTTCGACCCGGCGCGCAGCAGGCCGGCTCCGACCAGGTCCTGCGTCCAGTAGGCGAGGCTGTGCGCCATGACGTCCAGGGTCATCTCCAGCTGCCGGGCGGTGAGCCGCTTGTCCCAGCCGGGCCGGGGGGTGAAGGGGACCAGGGAGCCGAAGGCCAGGGAGTGGACCAGGACCCGGATCCCGCCGGACGCGCCGGTGCGTTCGGTGAGTTCGGCAACGAGCTGGTCGCGGGTGGTCCGCGCGGCGGCGTTGGCGTTCACGAAGTGCGCTTCGACGCCCAGGCCGCGGATGTCGTCGGCCAGCCGGGCGACCTCGTCCGCGCGCGTCGCGGTGTCGAAGTGCACGCCGGCGACGTGCACGCCCTCACCGGCCAGCCCCAGGGCGATGGCGCGGCCGATCCCGCTGGAGGCCCCCAGGACCAGGCACCAGCTCCCCTCAAGCGACTTCAGCATGTTCCGACTCCTGTGAGTGGTGGGACGGTCCGGGGCTGACACGGACCAGGGCGACATGACCGGCGCCGCTCGCGCATACGACGAGCCGACGGCGGGTGTCCCGCGCACGGACGGCGCGGGCGACGGCGAGCGCGGGCCCCAGGCAGCCGGTCCGGCGACCCGGGTGCAGGGCACCGCCCGCGTGGCCGCCCTCCGAAGCGGAGGACCCGAGCCCGGCGACGGCCACGGCGACCGCCTCGGACACGGGTGAGTCGTCCAGATCCAGCCGGAGCAGCGGCGGCGCGGACCCGCCGGGGGCGGCCCCCTCCGGTGGGACGAGCAGTGCGGCGAGGGCGTCCGTGAGAACCCGCCCGGCCCGTGCCCTGCCCTCCGCGCGGTCCAGCGCGGAGGGGGGCAGGAACAGCGACCGGGCCCGCAACGTGGCCGCCACGGTGGCCCCGCGCGCCCGTGCTCCCGCGACGGACTCCAGGGTGAACACCCCGGCCCCCTGCTCACCGGGCCGGCCGGGGCCGGCCGCGGCGCGGGTCGGTGGCGGTTCCTCGACCGCGGCGAGGACCAGGCTGTCGCACCGGCCGGCCGCCAGGGCGAGCGCGCCGGCGGACAGGGCGTCCAGCGCGGCCGTGCGCGCGGTGGCGACGGTCAGCGCGAATCCCGTCAGCGACAGCTCCGCGGCGATCCGGTTGCCCAGTACGTTGACCGCGAAGTACGGCGCCGAGGCGGGGGAGATGCCGGCCGCGCCCTCCTCCAGCACCACCCCGTCCATGGCGTCGAGGAGTTCGGCCGGGCCCGCGTTGGTCGCGAGCAGCAGGGCACGCCGGTCGGCCGGCACCGCCTGCGGACGGCCGCCGTCGTCCAGGGCGGCCCGTGCCGCGGCCAGCGCGTACTGGGCCGCCGGCGGCAGATACCGGTACCCGCGGGGGCCGAGCCGCGCACGGTGGTCGAACCACTCGCAGGTCCCCGGCACGGCGGCACCGCGGGCATCGTCGGCCGCTTCGGGCGTGTCGCCCCAGGGAGAGACGATCCCGACCCCGGTGACGGCGAGTTCGGCCCCCGCCCGGCAGGACGTGTTCACCGCGGTTCACCTCCGTCCTCTCCGGTGGGCCCGGCCGCCAGTACGAGCGAGGAGTTGTTCCCGCCGAACCCGTAGGCGTTGACCAGCACCCGCCGCGCCGAGACCGGCAACGGCACCGCCGCACCCTGCGGCAGCGACACCCCGCACTCGGGGTCTTGCTCCTTCAGCGGCACGTTGGGGGGGATCTCGCCGTGCCGCAGCATCAGTGCCGCCGCCACGGCGGCGAGCGCGGCGGACGCCCCGCCCGTGTGACCGAGCAGCGCCTTGAGGCTGTAGAGCGGTACCCGGGCCGCGCGTTCGCCGAGGACCGTGTGGAGCGCGCGGCTCTCCAGGACGTCGCCCAGGCGGGTCCCGGTGCCGTGCGGGACGACGCAGCCGAGGCCGCCCGCCCCCCGGTCCCCGAGGGCTTCCCGCATGGCCCGCACGATCTGCTCGCCGTCGGCCCGGGGTGCGGTGGGATGCCCCGCGTCGCAGCTCCACGCGGCTCCTTCGAGCCGCAGCACGCCGCCCTCCCGGCCCGGCACCACCGCCGCACCGCGCCGCCTGGCGTGCGTCGCCGACTCGAGTACCACGACGCCGGCGCCCTCCGCGAACACCGTCCCGTCGCGGTCCGCCTCGAAGGGCCTGCACCGCTCGGGGTCGACCGCGCCCAGCCGGTTGAAACACCCGAGGGCCACCCGCGAGTACGCGTCGGAGCCCCCCGCGACGACGAGGTCCGCCTCCCCCGCGCGCACCAGGTCCGCCGCGAGGCCGAGCGCGTAGCCGGCCGCCGCGCAGGCGTTGGCGACGTCGTGGACGGCCGCGAACAGCCCCAGTTCGGCGGCGAGCGCGCCCGCGAGCCGGAACGGCGGCTGCCAGTGCGCACCGCCGCGCCCGCGTTCGTTCCCGCCCGGCTCACCCATGCAACTGCCCAGCACCACCGCGGTGCGGGCGGCGGCGAGCGAGTCGGCGTCGAGGCCCGCGTCGGCCAGGGCCTCGGCGGCGGCGAGCGAGGCGAACCGCGTCGCCCGCTCACCCGCCAGGTCGGGGTCGGGCACCAGGTTGATCAGCGGCAGGTCCATGCGCGCGTACGGGTCCGCCGGCCGGTCGGGCAGACGGGTTCCGGCCGCCGTCATGGCACGCCACAGCGTGTCCGCGCCGGTCCCGTGGCAGGTGACCGCGCCGACCCCGGCGACCAGGACCTCGACCTCCGCGCTCATGTCGCCCGACCCTCCAGGGCCGCGTTCATGCGGTCGTCGAAGGAGACCAGGGACCAGTCGCGACGGTTCTCGATCACGGCGTACCCGTGGGTGATACGGCCGGTCGCGGTCTGCACGAGCCGGCCGTCCCGGACCACGTACGTGTCCATGCGGGAGTCGTAGGTGAAGCCCTTGAAGACGCTCTCGACGGTGAGGACGACGTACAGGTCCTCCTCCATGCGCGCCTCGTCCAGGATGGTGATCCGTGAGTGCGGCACCACGGGGATCCAGTTCTGCTCGTCCAGCAGCGTCTTGATGGAGACACCGCGGTCGGCCACGAGCCGGTCCTTGGCCTCCTCCATGAGACGCAGGTAGCCGGACATCTGCTGGCGCTCGGTGAAGTGGCAGTACCAGTAGGGGATGCGGAACTTCCAGGCGTACGCGTTCCGGCCGGCCGTCAGCTCCTTGACCAGGTCGTCCGCGGCCAGGTCCACCTCGGCCGGCTCCGGTGTCCACCCGGGCGCGGCGGAGAGCCGGCCCACCGCGAACGGCGCGAGCGCCTCCGGAACCGGCTCCTCGCCGCCCCCGCGCGGATCGAGGCGGAGCTGGACCTTCACGGTCGAGGTGACGGCCTTGAGCAGCGTGTCCCGCCGCACGTGCAGCGTGACGGCGAACGTCAACTCCCCGTCCTTGGCCCTGCGATGCGGCCGGACCTCCGCCACGGCGGTGTCGTCGATGTGGAAGGCGTGCAGGATGCGGGTGTCGATGTCGACGATGTCCGTGCACAGCCCGTACACCTCGTACAGCGTGCCCGGGGCGGTCCCGGCCTGCCGCAGATGGTTCAGTACGGCTTCCTCGACGAGGTAGTTGACGTGCTTGAAACCGATCCAGGTGCAGATGTTGGAGCCCTCGTAGCGGGGGCGGATCTCCAGACGGCTGGGTTCCCTCAGCGCGAGGACCGAGGCGGCGAGGTCAGCGGGGTGGGTGGTCACGTCGACTCCGGTACGTAGAGGTTGGGTGCGAAAACTTGGAGGGTGGGGCGGGCACACGGGACGGTGTCGCCCGCCGGGGCACCGAGGCGTCCCGGGAAGACCTCGGCCAGGAGCCGGTGCACCGCTTCGGCGAAGCGCTCGGGCTGCTCGGCCATGGCGAAGTGACCGCACCCGTCGAACAGCCCGAGCCGTCCGTCGGGCAGCGCCCCGGCGAGCGCCCGCGCGTCCCGGACCGGCGCGGCGAAGTCGTCCGTGCCGGCCACGACGAGCACCGGCAGCCGCAGGGCGGCCACGTCGAGCCACGGACTGCGCAGGTACGCACCGAAGAACTGCTGCCAGCCGTACGGGCCGATCCGGTCCCGGACCCGCATCGCCATCGCACCGCGCAGATCGGGCGGCACCCGGTCCCCGACCCCGATCCGCAGCCCCTCTTCGAGGATGCGGTGGAAGCCGCCCAGGTAGTACTGGGCGTCGTCCCAGGTGAAGTCGTCGGGGTCGCTCCGGTGGAAGGGTGCGACCACCACGGCGGTGCGGGGTCCGGGCCGGTCCCCGCCCCGGGCGAGCGCCTCCAGGGCGGGGCCCGCGGCGAAGGAATGCGCGACCAGGGCGTCCGCCCCGCCGGGCACGCCCTCCAGGGCCTGTTCGACGTGGTCGGCGGGGTCGCCGTGCAGACTCCACCCGGGGTCGCCCTCGGCGCCCCAGGGCAGGACGGCCTCCCAGAGTTCGACGCCGTCAGCCGCCAGCGCTGCGTAGGCACCCCACACGGAGGTGCTGCCGGCCAGCCCGTGCAGGAGCAGCACCCGAACCGGGGTGTCCGTGCCGCGCGCCCGGCGCCGCAGGCGCACCACGGTCCGGCGGTGCCCGCCCGGGCCGAGCGGCCCGCCGGTCATCGCGTGCTCCCCGCGAGCGGGGACACGACGGGCCGGGGCGCGGTCAGGATCAGCGCGGCGGCGGCGTCGTCGCCCCCGCCGTCCCCGGTGCCCGCGCTGACCAGCACCACGTCGTCGGCGGGACGGCCGCCGTCGCCCGACCGGTCCGCCAGCCACACCGAGGCGGCCGCGGCCTGGAGGACGCCGAGCGCACCCGAGCAGGGTCCGTACCGCGCCGACAGGTCGTGGACGGGCGCCGTGCCCGCCGCCGCGCCGAGCCCGGGGGCCGGGGCGCGGACCCCCGCGGGGTGTTCGGGAACGCACCACAGTCCGACCGGGCCGGGGCTCAGCGTCCGCACCTCGGCGACGGCGTCCGCGTGCCGGCCGCGCCGGGCGTAGGGGCCCACGGCGGCTCGGGCCCGCGCTCCGCGTGCCCCGGCCGATACGGCCGACTCGACCACCAGCGCGACGGCACCGTCGAAGAGGCCGGGCTCGTCCGGGTCCGCGTCCGGCGTGCCGGTGACGTGCCGGACCGCCGCGTTGTCCGGCTCGACCCCGACGACCAGGACCCGCTCCGCCCGCCGTGCCGCGACGAGCAACCCGGCCCAGTGGACCGCGTCCAGCCCGGAGGTCGGCCCGTTGCACAGGGTCAGGTTGGCCCCGCGCAGGCCGTGGGTGATCGCGACCCAGGAGGCCACGACGTTGCTGGAGGTGGCGGGCAGCATCATCGGGCTGGTCGCCAGGTAGGTGTCGTCGGCGATGGTGCGGACCGTCTCGCAGACCGTGTCGACGTTGCCGTAGTTGGTGCTGGTGACGACCCCCACGCTCTCGCCGGGCACCGTGAGGTTTCCGGCCTCGTCGGTCAGCCCGGCGTCGTGCAGCGCGTCCCGCGCCGCGACCATCGCGAGCCTGGTGGCGCGGTCCTTGTAGCGGACGCCTCGTCCGGTGAGCCGGGAGGCCGGGTCCGGCGCCTCGCGGTGCCCGACCGGCCGGGGGCCGCAGAGCCCCTCGGGTCCGGCCAGGCCGCGCACGGCCGTCCCCAGCCCGGTGATCACGGCGGTGGCCACGGTGCCGGCGTCGTTCATCGGTCCGCTCCCTGGACGTCGTCGGAGATGTCGACCACCGCAACCGCGTTCAGCCCGCCGAACCCGAACGAGTCGACCTGCGCCAGCCGCAGCGGCTGTCGGGGCCGCTCGGCGGCGCCCCGCACCAGCCGGAAGCCCGCCACGGCGTCCACCGGGTCGTCCAGGTAGAGGGTGGGCGGGACGGTCCCGGTGCGCAGCGCGTCGACGGCGGCGACCAGGCTGTGCAGCCCCGAGGCTCCCGCGGTGTGCCCGGTCATCGACTTGATGGCGGTCATGTAGGGCGACTGGGCCAGCCCCGCGAACACGGTGCCTAGCGCGGCGGACTCCGCCTCGTCGTTCAGGGGGGTCCCGGTGCCGTGCAGCATCACCAGGTCGATGTCCGCGGGGTGCACCCCGGCCCGGCGGTGCGCCTCGGTGACGGCCGCGGCGATGGACTTCGCGTCCGGCGCCGAGGGGTGGTAGGCGTCGCAGTTGACCGCGACCCCCCGCACCCGGGCGTGTGCCCGCGCTCCGGGACCGGGCCCGTCGGCCTCCCGCCGCAGCACGACGGCCACCGCGCCCTCGCCCTGGAGCATGCCGCGCCTGGCCCGGTCGAACGGCCGCACCCGGTCGGGAGCTTCGGGGTAGCAGCGGTCCAGCAGCCCGTAGGTGCTCTCCGTGATGGTGTCGACCCCGGCGACGACGACGGTGTCCGCCGCCCCCAGGTCGAGCAGGTCGGTGCCCATCGCCAGCGCGTACAGCGAGGCCGAGCACGCGTTGGCGACCGTGTGCGTGTCGGCGGCACCGAAGCGCCGGCGGAGCATGGTGCCGAAGTGCAGGTCGGCGGCGTCGAAGGGGACCGCGTCCCGCCAGGACAGCTCCACCGAGCGCAGTTCGCGCAGGGTGGTGCCCACCAGCACCGGCACGCCCGACAGGTCGTCGCCGAGCCCGGCGTCCGCCGCGGCCGCCGCGACGGCCCGCTCCAGCCAACGGGTGGCCCGCAGCGGCACGTCCGCTCCGGGCACCGGCCGGTCGTCGATCTCGTAGGCCACCTGGGCGCGGAACTTCTCCCGGTCGTAGCCGCGCAGCGGGCCGAGACCGCTGCGCCCCTCGACCAGCGAGGCGAAGATCTCCTCGACACTGTCGCCGATGCTGGCGACGGCGCCCCTTCCGGTCACGATCCAGCTCATGTCGCACTCCGGCCGACTCGTTCGGCGGGCCGGCCCTCGCCCCGGTAGGCGCCCAGGATCAGTACGGCGTTGTTGCCGCCGAACGCCAGGGCGTTGTTCTGGACGACGCTCAGTTCCGCCTCCACGGCCGCGTTGGGGACGCAGTCGACGGCGCACTCGGGGTCGGTCTCGCGGTGGTTGATGGTCGGCGGGATGAACCCCTCGGTGATCGCCAGCGCGCACGCCGCCGCGGCGACCGCGCTGGCCGCACCCATGCTGTGGCCGATCATCGACTTGATGGAGACGGTCCGCGGCATCGCGTCCGCGCCGAAGACCTGGCGGATGGCGCCGGCCTCGGTGATGTCGTTGGCCTTCGTTCCGGTGCCGTGCGCCGAGACGAAGTCGACCTGGTCCGGGGTGACGCCCGCGTTGCGGTGGGCGATCTCCATGGTCCGCGCGATGCTGTCGCGGTCCGGGGCGACGGGGTGCAGGGCGTCGCAGGCCAGCCCGTAGCCCAGGACCTCGGCGTAGATGCGTGCGCCGCGGGCGAGCGCGGAGTCGAGGCTCTCCATCAGCAGGATGCCGGCGCCCTCGCCGGTCAGGATGCCTTCGCGGTCCTTGTCGAAGGGCCGGCACACCTCGGGGGCGACCGTGCCCAGCCGGTAGAAACCGGTGAAGGTCTTGCGACACGCGGCGTCGGCCCCACCGCACAGGGCGATGTCGACGTCGCCGCTGCGCAGGGCGTCGTAGCCGTAACCGACCGCGTAGTTGCCGGCGGCGCACGCGGTGGGGAGCGTCACGGCCTCCACGTCCTCCAGGCCGAGTTCGCGGACGATGCCCGCGGACAGCCGTCCGGCCGGGACCCGCCGTGCCACCGAGGGGTCGTACTCCTGCGGGCCTTTCGTCATGCCGGCGGCCACCAACTGGTCCAGGTCGCGGGACTCGCCGTCCGTGGTGCCCACCGAGACCAGTGCGCGCCGGGCCCGCACGTCCCGCGGCTCCAGTCCGGCGTCCTGGACCGCCATCCGGGCGGCGGCGACCGAGAACTGGCTGGCCCGGCCCAGTTCCTCCGGCCGTTGCCGGGTGATCCAGCGCTCCGGCGCGAAGTCGGTGACCTCGCAGCCGTTGGCGTGGGCGAACCCGGTCGTGTCGAACGCGGTGATCGGCTTGACGCCGTTGCGTCCGCCGCGGAGTCCGGAGGTGAAGGCCTCGACCCCGATGCCGATGCTGGTGACCACGCCCAGTCCGGTGATCACCACTCGGCGTCCGGCGGCCCCGGGGCGCGGACCCATGAGTCCGGCACTACCTCGCGCGTCCGTCCCTGTCGAAGCATTCATCGAAGCTCACCCATCTGGCGGTCGGGACGGGGGTCAGCGCCGGGCGGCTTCGGCCACCACCGCGTACACGCCCTCCAGGTTGACCATGCGGCTCAGTTCGGCCTGGTCGATGGTCACGCGCTGGGTCCGCTCCAGAGCGGCGAGGATCTCGATGGCGCGGAGCGAGTCCGCGTCGTGCTCCTCCTTGAAGAGGCTGGTCTCGGTGACCTCGTCCTCTTCGATCTCGAGAATGTCGCAGACGATCTCCTTGATCTCCTGCTTGCGGGCAGCGTCAAGGCCGTTCGAGAGGCTCGCGTTGGTCATCTCGACTCCAATGGTGGATCGGTACCGGAATCGGGCGGCTCCGGCATCCAGGTGATGAGTCGAGAGTGGGATCGACCGCTATATGCGGCCTATACGTCCTCCGCCGCCACGGCCGCCGCGTCCTGCGCCGGTGCCTCGTCCGTACCGGCGAGCCAGCCCAGTTGAGCCGCCCGCAGCCCGGCCTGGAAGCGGCTGCGGGCACCGAGCCGGCTCATCAGCTCGGCGGTGATCCGGCGTCCGGTGCGCACCGAGACGCCCAGTTTGCGGGCCACCACCTCGTCGGTGAGCCCTTCGGCGAGGAGCCTGAGCACCGCGTGCTCCTGCGCGGTCAGCTCACCGCCACCCCGCTCGCGGCGCTGCGGCCGGCCGCCGGCGAAGGGGAGGGCGTTCTCCCACACCCGCTCGAACAGCTCGTACAGGGCGACGATGACGCCCCGGCCATGCAGGACGAGGGCTCCGGCGGCCGTGTCGTCGGGGTCGGTCGGCAGTACCGCGTGGGCCCGGTCGAAGACCAGCATCCGGCAGGGCAGCGAGGCCGTGGTGCGGACGTGGTCGCCGTGGATGTGCAGCCAGCGCAGGTGCTCCACGGTCGCCGGGTCGTTGTGCACACTGTCCAGGTAGACGCTGCGCATGGCCACGCCGCGGCGGGCCAGTGCCTCGCACAGCGGCTGGCTCGCCCGCCGACTGGCCTGGCTGTGCGGGCCGCCGCTGGCGAAGGTCAGCAGCTCCGCGGCGCACTTGTGCGTCAGTTCCTCAATTCGGAAACGTATCTCTTCAAGGCCTTCGAGCCGTTCCATGACGGCGCCGTGCAACTCCTGCTGCGCGGCCTTGTGCTCGTCGATGAACCGCGCCATTCCGTTTCGCGCGTCCGCCAGTCGCCGTTGCCGGTCGAGGAGCGCGTTCTCCTGATCGGTGATGAGTGCTTGGAGGGCGATATCGGGACTCACCGCACGGAGCCTTCCCGGCTCATTCCAGGAGGGTTTTACGAGGGAAAGCCGAAGGCATTCGTCCAGCACCGAACGGACCTGCTCCGGCCGCCACTCCAGGACGGCCGCCAGCTCTTCGACCCCGAGGCCGGGATTTCTCAGTACAGATATGTAGACTTCGGACACATGAGGCGAAAGCCCCAACGGGTCCAGCATCGGTACCCCTCCCCCATGACCTCACAAGACGTCCCTCGCATTATGTTGAGACCGCGGATAATCTGCAACGAAAAGGTGAGGGCACGGCGGTGCCTGCCGGAACATGACGAAGGGCCCACTCGTCGAGTGGGCCCTTTTCGGACAGGATGTCCTGGCGTCAGTCCCAGATGGGATCCGGGACGGCACTGAAGCCCTGAGCCGGCGCGACGTCCCAGATCGGGTCCTGCGTGATGGCGACCCCCGCACCCGCCATGGTCCCGGCCGACGCGTGCGCGACTCCCGCTCCCGTCCCGACGGCGAGCATCAGCGTGACGACGGCGGCGCGAAGCAGGCTCTTACCCATGAAGAATTTCCCCCTCGGAAACCTGAATCCATTCGGATTCACAGCCGACCCCCGCCGGCTGACGTTCCGATCTTCGCCGAGTGGACGCAACACTCACCACAGAAAAAGAATGCAGGGACCTGCACTGGCAGCGTACTGACAGCGGAATCGGAAGTGCCGATTCATGCGAAAGGGCCCGTACGACGGGAGTCGTACGGGCCCTTTCAGGCATCAGCCCATGTCAGGTCGGTGGACCGACAAGCAAGCGGTGCTTACTTGTTGATCTTGGTGACCTGGCCGGCGCCCACGGTCCGGCCACCCTCACGGATGGCGAACTTCAGGCCCTCTTCCATGGCGACGGGCTGGATGAGCTCCACCTTCATCTCGGTGTTGTCACCCGGCATGACCATCTCGGTGCCCTCGGGGAGGGTCACGACGCCGGTCACGTCCGTCGTACGGAAGTAGAACTGCGGACGGTAGTTGTTGAAGAACGGCGTGTGGCGGCCACCCTCGTCCTTGGACAGGATGTAGGCCTGCGCCTCGAACTCGGTGTGCGGGGTGACCGAGCCCGGCTTGATGATGACCTGGCCGCGCTCGACGTCCTCGCGCTTGATGCCGCGGAGCAGGAGGCCGACGTTCTCACCGGCCTGGCCCTCGTCGAGCAGCTTGCGGAACATCTCGATGCCGGTGACCGTGGTGGTGGTCTTCTCGGTCTTGATGCCGATGATGTCGACGGTCTCGTTGACCTTGAGGATGCCGCGCTCGATACGACCGGTGACGACGGTGCCACGACCGGTGATCGTGAAGACGTCCTCGATCGGCATCAGGAACGGCTTGTCGACGTCGCGCTCGGGCTCCGGGATGGCCTCGTCCACGGCCTTCATGAGCTCCAGGACCGAGTTGCCCCACTCCTTGTCGCCCTCGAGGGCCTTCAGAGCGGAGACCTTGACGACCGGAACGTCGTCGCCCGGGAACTCGTACTCGGAGAGGAGCTCACGCACCTCGAGCTCGACGAGCTCCAGGATCTCCTCGTCGTCCACCATGTCGGCCTTGTTCAGGGCGACGACGATGTACGGAACGCCGACCTGGCGGGCCAGGAGCACGTGCTCCTTGGTCTGCGGCATCGGGCCGTCGGTCGCGGCGACCACGAGGATGGCGCCGTCCATCTGCGCCGCACCCGTGATCATGTTCTTGATGTAGTCCGCGTGACCGGGGCAGTCGACGTGCGCGTAGTGGCGCGTCTCGGTCTGGTACTCGACGTGCGCGATGGAGATGGTGATACCGCGCTGGCGCTCCTCGGGAGCCTTGTCGATCTGGTCGAAGGCCGAGGCCTCGTTCAGCTCGGGGTACGCGTCGTGCAGCACCTTGGTAATGGCGGCCGTGAGGGTCGTCTTACCGTGGTCGATGTGACCGATGGTGCCGATGTTGACGTGCGGCTTAGTCCGCTCGAACTTCGCCTTCGCCACTGGGGTCCTCCTGTGGAGTGGTTCTGTACGCCTTACTCATCGGCGCCAGGTGATCTTTGCTGGAAAGCCCGGGTGCCGGGGGCACTCCGCCGGTTTGCGGCGGAATGCCCCATGCAGGCTCCGGGGTCAAGCCTAAAGCGTGTGCACGGAGTCCGTTGAACGGAGTCCGCTACTCGCCCTTGGCCTTCGCGATGATCTCCTCGGCGACGTTCCGGGGAACCTCGGCGTAGGAGTCGAACTGCATCGAGTAGCTTGCGCGACCCGACGTCTTGCTGCGGAGGTCTCCGACGTAGCCGAACATCTCCGACAGCGGCACGAGGCCCTTCACGACGCGGGCACCCATCCGCTCCTCCATGGCCTGGATCTGGCCACGGCGGGAGTTGATGTCACCGATGACGTCGCCCATGTAGTCCTCGGGCGTGGTGACCTCGACGGCCATCATCGGCTCGAGGAGCACGGGCGAAGCCTTGCGCGCGGCCTCCTTGAAGGCCTGCGAACCGGCGATCTTGAAGGCGAGCTCGGAGGAGTCGACCTCGTGGTAGCCACCGTCGATGAGCGTGACGCGGACGCCCGTCATCTCGTAGCCGGCCAGGATGCCGAACTGCATGGCCTCCTGAGCACCGGCGTCCACCGAAGGGATGTACTCCTTCGGGATGCGGCCACCGGTCACCTTGTTCACGAACTCGTACGAGGCGTCGCCGCCCTCGATCGGCTCGATCGCGATCTGCACCTTGGCGAACTGACCGGTACCACCGGTCTGCTTCTTGTGGGTGTAGTCCACGCGCTCGACGGCCTTGCGGATCGTCTCGCGGTACGCGACCTGCGGCTTGCCGACGTTGGCCTCGACCTTGAACTCACGGCGCATGCGGTCGACCAGCACCTCGAGGTGCAGCTCGCCCATACCGCCGATGATGGTCTGGCCGGTCTCCTCGTCCGAGTGGACCTGGAAGGAGGGGTCCTCCTCCGCGAGGCGCTGGATCGCGACGCCGAGCTTCTCCTGGTCGCCCTTCGACTTGGGCTCGATGGCGACCTGGATGACCGGCGCCGGGAAGTCCATGGACTCCAGGATGACCGGGCTCTTGTCGTCGGACAGCGTCTCACCGGTGGTGGTCTGCTTCAGGCC
Organism: Streptomyces sp. WAC 04229; assembly: GCF_003947455.1. Classification (GTDB taxonomy): domain Bacteria; phylum Actinomycetota; class Actinomycetes; order Streptomycetales; family Streptomycetaceae; genus Streptomyces. Next base: position 27,091 of record NZ_QHJH01000050.1, read on the forward strand.
CATGACGGCGACGATGTCGCCGGCGCCCACCGACTCGATCTCCTCACGCTTGTTCGCGTGCATGCGGTAGATCTTGCCGATGCGCTCCTTCTTGCCCTTGACGGAGTTCAGCACCGCGGTGCCGGACTGCAGGCGGCCCGAGTAGACCCGGACGAAGGTGAGCTTGCCGAGGTGCGGGTCGCTCATGATCTTGAACGCGAGCGCGGCCAGCGGCTCTTCCTCGGACGGCTTGCGCTTGACGACGACCTCGGGGTCCTTGACGTCGTGGCCCTCGATGGCCTCGACGTCGAGCGGGGTCGGCAGGTAGCGCACGACCGCGTCGAGCAGGGGCTGGACGCCCTTGTTCTTGAACGCGGTGCCGCAGAACACCGGGGTGACCGTGGTGTCGCTGGACTTGCCGGAGGCGATGGTGACACGACGGATCGCGGCGTACAGCTGCTCCTCGGTGGGCTCCTGGCCCTCGAGGAACATCTCCATGATCTCTTCGTCGTTCTCCGCGACGGCCTCGACCAGCTTGCCGCGCCACTCCTCGGCGGCCTCGGCGTGCGTGGCCGGGATGTCGACGGTGTCGTACATCTCGCCCTTGGCGGCCTCGGCGGACCACACGAGCGCCTTCATGCGGACCAGGTCCACGACGCCCTTGAAGTCGGCCTCGGCACCGATCGGGAGCTGCATGACGAGCGGCTGGGCGCCCAGGCGGTCCGAGATCATCTCCACGCAGCGGTGGAACTCGGCGCCGGTGCGGTCCAGCTTGTTCACGAAGCAGATGCGGGGCACGCCGTAGCGGTCGGCCTGACGCCACACCGTCTCGGACTGGGGCTCGACACCGGCGACACCGTCGAACACGGTCACGGCACCGTCGAGCACACGCAGGGAACGCTCCACCTCGACGGTGAAGTCGACGTGCCCCGGGGTGTCGATGATGTTGATCGTGTAGTCGTTGTCCTCGAGCGGCCAGTGACAGGTGGTCGCAGCAGACGTGATCGTGATGCCACGCTCCTGCTCCTGCTCCATCCAGTCCATCGTGGCGGCGCCGTCGTGGACCTCACCGATCTTGTACGACACACCGGTGTAGAACAGGATCCGCTCGGTGGTGGTCGTCTTGCCCGCGTCGATGTGGGCCATGATCCCGATGTTGCGGACCTTGGCCAGGTCAAGTGAAGTGGTAGCCATAAGGCTTCAGTCTTCTCTCGGTCTCGATGGGGGTAGCGACTACCAGCGGTAGTGCGCGAAGGCCTTGTTGGACTCGGCCATCTTGTGCGTGTCCTCGCGCTTCTTCACAGCGGCACCGAGGCCGTTGGAGGCGTCGAGGAGCTCGTTGAGCAGACGCTCGGTCATGGTCTTCTCGCGACGGGCGCGCGAGTAACCGACGAGCCAGCGCAGCGCGAGGGTGTTGGCGCGACCGGGCTTGACCTCGATCGGCACCTGGTACGTCGCACCACCGACACGGCGGGACTTGACCTCGAGGGTCGGCTTGATGTTCTCGAGAGCGCGCTTCAGCGTGATGACCGGGTCGTTGCCGGTCTTCTCGCGCAGGCCCTCCATGGCGCCGTAGACGATGCGCTCGGCGGTGGAGCGCTTGCCGTTCAGCAGCACCTTGTTGATCAGGGAGGTCACCAGAGGAGAACCGTAGACCGGGTCGATGATGACCGGGCGCTTCGGGGCGGGGCCCTTACGAGGCATTCTTACTTCTCCTTCTTGGCGCCGTAGCGGCTGCGGGCCTGCTTGCGGTTCTTGACACCCTGGGTGTCGAGCGAACCGCGGATGATCTTGTAGCGAACACCCGGCAGGTCCTTCACACGGCCGCCGCGCACGAGCACGATGGAGTGCTCCTGCAGGTTGTGCCCCTCACCCGGAATGTAAGCGGTGACCTCGATCCCGCTGGTCAGACGCACACGCGCGACCTTACGCAGGGCCGAGTTCGGCTTCTTCGGGGTGGTCGTGAACACACGCGTGCAGACGCCACGGCGCTGAGGGGAACCCTCGAGTGCGGGCGTCTTGTTCTTCTCGACCTTGTCCTGCCGGCCCTTCCGGACCAGCTGCTGGATCGTAGGCACTACTTCTCCGGTTTCTGTGTGCCGAATGGTGAAGCTAACCCGGAACGTCGCCGACCCACGCGGTCGGGTGTGTCGAAGCCGCGAACCCCTGCCGACAAGCGGGAGAGAGCGCGGATTGCGGTGGCCGGTCACGACCCTCACCGCGGTTGAAGACACGCACGAGGGCCAGGGCACACCCCAGGCACAAGGTCTGAGCGTACCTACCGCATTCGCTGCGGTCAAAACAAATGGGCGGCGCGGGCATCCGTACCCGATTCGTCACGCTGTGTCCCGATCGTTCCGTCGCCGGGCACCGGTGCGGGTGCCGGTACGGGCGGGGGCGCCGCGGTGTCGTCCCGGACGAAGTACGTCGGCCGGTTCTGCACCGCCGTGTAGATGCGCCCGACGTACTCACCGAGCAGACCGACGCAGATCAGCTGCACCCCGCCGATGAACACGATGCCGGTGAAGAGCGAGGTCCAGCCGGGGACCGTGCGGCCCAGCGCGAAGGCGGTCAGCGTGTAGACCAGCAGCCCCAGGCAGACGACGAAGGCGCCGGCGCCCAGCCAGGTGGCGATGCGCAGCGGGGCCGCCGAGAAGCCGGTCACGCTGTCGACGGCGAGGCGGATCATCCGGCCCAGCGGGTACTTGGTGCGGCCGGCGGTGCGCGGCGCCCGCTCGTAGGTCACCGAACCGCTCGGGAAGCCCAGCCACGGCACGAGGAGCCGGTAGACGCGCTGCTGGTCCGGCAGGGCCTTCAGCGCGTCCACGGCGGCCCGGCTGAGCAGCCGGAAGTCGCCGGCCTGCGCGAGCACGGACGGACCCGCCAGGCGCCGCATCAGGCGGTAGTAGACGCCCGCCGACCACCGCTTGAACCCGGAGTCGCTGCTGCGGTCGGCGCGCACGCCGTAGACGATGTCCAGGCCCTGCGCACGGGCCAGCTCCAGCATCTCCGGGATCTTCTCCGGCGGGTCCTGGAGGTCGGCGTCGAGACTGACGACGTAGGCGCCCACGGCCCGGTCGAGGCCCGCGGTGAGGGCCGCCTGGTGTCCGGAGTTGCGCCGCAACGCGACCACGCGCAGCTCCGGCCAGCCCAGCCGGAAGGCGGCCAGCAGCTCCGCCGTGCGGTCGCCGCTGCCGTCGTCCACCACGACGACCTCGTGCCGCACGCCCAGCTCCGTCAGGACCGGGCGCAACCTGCTGACCAGCGCGGGCAGGACCTCTTCCTCGTTGTACATGGGTATGACGACCGACAGCACGACGGGTTCGTGCTGCTCCGCGTCCGGTTCCTCGGGCACCGCGCCTCCCCTCTCCCCGACACTGAGCACAGATGTGCGACTCTTGTGCGATCTTATGGCAGCAAGTGACGGTTGAGGGTGGCCCGAGGGGGATGACAGCCATGGACACGGCTGCCGACGACGCGGTGACCGACGGGTCGGACGGCGCGCGCACGGCACGGCCCGACGGGCCCCGGGAACGCCCCTGGGCGACCTGGCCGCCCCGGCTGCCGGACGGCGCCCGGCCCTATCTGGCCCCGCTCCTCCTGTACGGCGTCACCAAGCTGGTCGGCCTCGGCGTCTTCGCCACGCTGCTGACGTACGCCGGGGACTTCCGCGAGAAGAACCCGCGCTTCGGCGGTGGCGCCCACTGGTGGGACGTCCTGGCCACCTGGGACGGCTGGTGGTACCTCCAGGTCGCCGAACACGGCTACCACCCCTCCCTGGTCCGGCTCGACTCCGACGGCCTGTTCACGGTCCAGCAGAACTCGGTGGCGTTCTTCCCCCTCTACCCGGCCCTGATCCGCATGGTCTCGGAGTCCACCGGCCTCGGCCTGTACGGCTCCGGGATCCTGGTCTCGGTCGTCTCGTCGTTCATCGCGGCGGCGGGCATCTACGCGGTGATCTCGCTGCTCGCGGGTGCCCGCGCGGGCACCATCGCGGCCGGCCTGTGGGCCGTGGCCCCCGGAGCGGGCGTCGAATGGGCCGTCTACTCCGAGTCCCTGTTCGTCGCCATCGCCGCCTGGGCCTGCTACGCCGTGATGACCCGGCGCTGGGTGGTGGCCGGGCTGCTCGCCTTCACCGCCGGCCTGAACCGCCCCACCTCCGCCGTGCTGATCGGCGCCGTGGGACTCGCCGCCCTGGTGACGCTGGCCCGCCCCGAGTCCCGGCGCGAACACGGGATACGCGGCCCGGTGTACGCCATGCTCGTCGCCCCGCTCGGCCTGCTCGGCTACATCGCCTGGGTCGGCTGGAGCACGGGCGAGGCCACCGCGTACTTCACCCTCCAGCGCGAGGGCTGGGCCCACTTCTTCGACTACGGCGCCTACACCCTGGACGTGCTGCGCAACCTCACCGTGGGCAAGGGCGACTACCACTTCGCCTTCTCCACCCCGGACCTGCTCTCCCTCCAGCTGGTCCTGGCGCTGCCCTTCCTGATCGCCCTGATGCTGCGCAAGCGGCCCCCGCTGGTCCTGGTCGCCTACACCCTGGCCTCGATCATCACGGTCCTGGGCACCCAGCAGATGTTCGGCAACACCATGCGCTACCTGCTCCCCGCCTTCCCCCTGCTCCTGGCCCCGGCCGCGGCCCTGAGCCGCCTGAAGCTCCCGAGCCTGATCGTCTTCTTCACCACGGCGGCCCTCGCCTCCGGCTGGTACGCCCACTACGTGATCTTCGAACTGGGCGTGCCGTAGCCACCGTGCCGTGCGGCGTCCTCACAGCATGAAGAGCAGCCCCGTCACCGCCGCCACCCACAACGCGCCCATGACGGCCGTCAGGGCCGTGTCGTACCCCACCCGCCGGGTCGCCTCGAACAGCAGCATCGCGCGCTCCGGCCGCCCCGGCTCGTGGACGACCTCCACCACGTCGCCCACCTCCACCGGGGGGACGGAGTACCGCGACGAGCGGACCGTGAGCTCCTGCCCGGCTCCGGCGGAGTACGTGCAGACGGCGCCCACGTAGCCGCCGCTCGGCCAGTAGTGGCTGACGCATTCGCCCTCGACGCGGGTGCCCGCGGACTCGAGTCGCCCCGCCTTGCGCAGGGCGTACAGGTTGGTGCCCAGCACCAACGACGAGCCGCACACCAGGACGACGAGGACGATTCCTATCGCGAGCACGACAACTCCCGGGCCGGAGGGCGGATGGTGCGAAGATCGGACGACGCACGTGATTCTGCCCCACGTCCGTGCACGCCGAAGGGCGGCCACCCACTCGGGGTGACCGCCCTTCGGTCGTATCAAGCTGCCCGCTTACTGGTTGTACGGACCGTAGTCGTAGTCCTCCAGCGGAACGGCCTGGCCGGAGCCCGTGCCGAACGGCGAGTAGTCGATGTCGTCGTAGCCGACGGCCGAGTACATCGCGGCCTTGGCCTCCTCGGTCGGCTCGACCCGGATGTTGCGGTAGCGGGACAGACCCGTACCGGCCGGGATGAGCTTACCGATGATGACGTTCTCCTTGAGGCCGATGAGGCTGTCGGACTTGGCGTTGATCGCCGCGTCCGTCAGGACCCTCGTCGTCTCCTGGAAGGAGGCGGCCGACAGCCAGGACTCCGTCGCCAGCGAGGCCTTGGTGATACCCATCAGCTGCGGACGGCCGGAGGCCGGGTGACCGCCCTCCTGGACCACACGACGGTTCTCGGTCTCGAACTTCGTGCGCTCGACCAGCTCGCCGGGCAGCAGCTCCGCGTCGCCCGACTCGATGATCGTCACGCGGCGCAGCATCTGCCGGATGATGATCTCGATGTGCTTGTCGTGGATCGACACACCCTGCGAGTTGTAGACCTTCTGGACCTCGCCGACCAGGTGGACCTGGACGGCACGCTGACCCAGGATGCGCAGCACGTCGTGCGGGTTGGTGGCACCCACGGTGAGCTTCTGGCCCACCTCGACGTGGTCGCCCTCGCCCACGAGCAGACGGGCACGCTTCGAGATCGGGAACGCCGTCTCGTCGCTGCCGTCGTCCGGGGTGACGACGATCTTCTTCGTCTTCTCGGTCTCCTCGATCCGGACGCGGCCGGAGGCCTCGGAGATCGGGGCGACACCCTTCGGGGTACGGGCCTCGAAGAGCTCGACGACACGCGGCAGACCCTGGGTGATGTCGTCACCGGCCACACCACCGGTGTGGAAGGTACGCATCGTCAGCTGGGTGCCGGGCTCACCGATGGACTGGGCGGCGATGATGCCGACCGCCTCACCGATGTCGACCAGCTTGCCGGTGGCCAGCGAGCGGCCGTAGCACATGGCGCAGGTGCCGACCTGGGACTCGCAGGTCAGGATCGAACGGGTCTTGACCTCCTCGACGCCGTGGGCGACCAGGGCGTCGATCAGGACGTCACCGAGGTCGACGTTGGCCGGCGCGATCACCTTGCCGTCGATGACGACGTCCTCGGCGAGCATGCGGGCGTAGACGCTGGTCTCGACGTCCTCGGCCTTGCGCAGCGTCCCGTCCGCGTCACGCGTGGCGATCGGCAGCTTGAGACCGCGCTCGGTGCCGCAGTCCTCCTCGCGAATGATGACGTCCTGGGAGACGTCGACCAGACGACGCGTGAGGTAACCCGAGTCGGCGGTACGCAGGGCGGTGTCCGCCAGACCCTTACGGGCACCGTGCGTGGAGATGAAGTACTCCAGCACGGACAGGCCCTCACGGAACGAGGCCTTGATCGGACGCGGAATCGTCTCGTTCTTGGCGTTCGACACCAGACCACGCATACCGGCGATCTGACGCATCTGCATCATGTTGCCTCGTGCACCCGAGTTCACCATCATGAAGATCGGGTTGGTCTTCGGGAAGTTCTCGTTCATCGCCTCGGCGACCTCGTTGGTCGCCTTGGTCCAGATCGCGATGAGTTCCTGCGTGCGCTCGTCCTTGGTGATCAGACCGCGCTCGTACTGCTTCTGGACCTTCTCGTCCTGCGCCTCGTAGCCCTTGACGATCTCCTTCTTCGCCTCGGGAACGACGACGTCGGAGATGGCCACGGTGACGCCGGAACGGGTCGCCCAGAAGAAGCCGGCCGCCTTCAGGTTGTCGAGCGTCGCCGCCACGATGACCTTCGGGTAGCGCTCGGCGAGGTCGTTGACGATCTCGGAGAGCTGCTTCTTGCCGACCTCGTAGTCGACGAACGGGTAGTCCTCGGGCAGCAGCTCGTTGAAGAGCGCGCGGCCCAGCGTGGTCTTCAGGGTGAAGGTGTCACCCTGCTGCCACTCCGGCTCACCCTCCTCGCGGGCCGGGGGCTCCCAGCCGCGGGGCGGGATGGTGCCCACCGGGAAGCGGATGTCGACCTTCGACTGGAGCGACAGGTCGCCCGCGTCGAACGCCATGATCGCCTCGGCGGCGGAACCGAACGCACGGCCCTCGCCCTTGAGGTCCCGGCCCTCGCCGTCGGTGGTGAGGAAGAACAGACCGAGGACCATGTCCTGGGTCGGCATCGTCACCGGACGGCCGTCGGCCGGCTTGAGGATGTTGTTCGAGGACAGCATCAGGATGCGGGCCTCGGCCTGCGCCTCCGCGGAGAGCGGCAGGTGGACGGCCATCTGGTCACCGTCGAAGTCCGCGTTGAACGCGGTGCAGACGAGCGGGTGGATCTGGATGGCCTTGCCCTCGACCAGCTGCGGCTCGAAGGCCTGGATGCCGAGGCGGTGCAGGGTGGGCGCACGGTTCAGCAGAACCGGGTGCTCCGCGATGACCTCTTCCAGCACGTCGTACACGACCGTGCGGCCGCGCTCGACCATGCGCTTGGCGCTCTTGATGTTCTGCGCGTGGTTCAGGTCGACCAGGCGCTTCATCACGAACGGCTTGAAGAGCTCCAGCGCCATGGCCTTCGGGAGACCGCACTGGTGCAGCTTCAGCTGCGGGCCGACGACGATGACGGAACGCGCCGAGTAGTCGACTCGCTTGCCGAGCAGGTTCTGACGGAAGCGGCCCTGCTTGCCCTTGAGCATGTCGGACAGCGACTTCAGCGGACGGTTGCCGGGGCCCGTCACCGGGCGGCCGCGACGGCCGTTGTCGAAGAGCGCGTCGACGGCCTCCTGGAGCATGCGCTTCTCGTTGTTCACGATGATCTCGGGCGCGCCGAGGTCGAGAAGCCGCTTCAGGCGGTTGTTGCGGTTGATGACGCGGCGGTACAGGTCGTTCAGGTCGGAGGTCGCGAAGCGGCCACCGTCCAGCTGCACCATCGGACGCAGGTCCGGCGGGATGACCGGCACGCAGTCCAGCACCATGCCCTTGGGGCTGTTGCTGGTCTGCAGGAACGCGGAGACGACCTTGAGGCGCTTGAGCGCACGGGTCTTCTTCTGGCCCTTGCCGGTGCGGATGATCTCGCGGAGGCGCTCGGCCTCCTCGTCGAGGTCGAAGGACTCCAGGCGCTTCTGCAGCGCGGCGGCGCCCATCGAGCCGTCGAAGTAGGTGCCGAAGCGGTCGCGCAGCTCGCGGTAGAGCAGCTCGTCGCCCTCCAGGTCCTGGACCTTGAGGTTCTTGAACCGGTTCCACACCTCGTCGAGGCGGTCGATCTCGCGCTGCGCACGGTCGCGCAGCTGCTTCATCTCACGCTCGGCACCCTCGCGCACCTTGCGGCGCACGTCGGCCTTGGCACCCTCGGCCTCCAGCTCGGCCAGGTCGGTCTCGAGCTTCTTGGCGCGGGCCTCGAGGTCGGCGTCGCGGCGCTGCTCGATCTGCTGGCGCTCGACGGAGACGTGGGCCTCCAGCGACGGCAGGTCGCGCGTACGGCGCTCCTCGTCCACGAACGTGATCATGTACGCGGCGAAGTAGATGACCTTCTCGAGGTCCTTCGGCGCCAGGTCCAGCAGGTAGCCCAGGCGCGACGGGACGCCCTTGAAGTACCAGATGTGGGTGACGGGAGCGGCCAGCTCGATGTGGCCCATCCGCTCACGGCGCACCTTGGCGCGGGTGACCTCGACGCCACAGCGCTCGCAGATGATGCCCTTGAAGCGGACGCGCTTGTACTTGCCGCAGTAGCACTCCCAGTCCCGGGTCGGACCGAAGATCTTCTCGCAGAAGAGTCCGTCCTTCTCGGGCTTGAGGGTGCGGTAGTTGATGGTCTCGGGCTTCTTGACCTCGCCGTGGCTCCACTGACGGATGTCGTCAGCGGTGGCCAGACCGATCCGGAGCTCGTCGAAGAAGTTGACGTCGAGCACTATGCGTCAATCCCTCTCAGGGTTGTAAGTCTGTGGTCTGAAACGGGGGTCGCGGGATCGGCGGGGCCTGTGCGGAACAGGCCCCGCCTGACTCCCGTCAGACCTCTTCGACGCTGCTCGGCTCGCGCCGCGACAGGTCGATGCCGAGCTCCTCCGCTGCGCGGAAGACGTCCTCGTCGGTGTCACGCATCTCGATGGACATGCCGTCCGAGGACAGCACCTCCACGTTGAGGCACAGGGACTGCATCTCCTTGATGAGCACCTTGAAGGACTCGGGGATGCCGGGCTCAGGGATGTTCTCGCCCTTGACGATGGCCTCGTAGACCTTCACGCGGCCGGTCACGTCGTCGGACTTGATCGTCAGCAGCTCCTGGAGGGCGTACGCGGCGCCGTAAGCCTCCAGCGCCCACACCTCCATCTCACCGAAGCGCTGGCCACCGAACTGGGCCTTACCACCCAGCGGCTGCTGGGTGATCATCGAGTACGGGCCGGTCGACCGGGCGTGCAGCTTGTCGTCGACCAGGTGGTGCAGCTTGAGGATGTACATGTACCCGACCGAGATCGGGTCCGGGAACGGCTCACCGCTGCGGCCGTCGAACAGCCGCGCCTTGCCGGTCGGGAGCACCATGCGCTCGCCGTCCCGGTTCGGGATGGTGTGCTGGAGCAGGCCGGCCAGCTCGTCCTCGCGCGCACCGTCGAAGACCGGGGTGGCGACGTTGGTGCCGGGCTCGACCTTGTCGGCGCCGATGGCCTGGAGGCGCTGCGCCCACTCCTCCGCGAGGCCGGAGACGTCCCAGCCGCGGCTGGCGAGCCAGCCGAGGTGGATCTCCAGGACCTGTCCCGGGTTCATTCGGGACGGGACACCCAGCGGGTTCAGGATGATGTCGACGGGCGTGCCGTCCTCCAGGAACGGCATGTCCTCGATCGGGTTGATCTTGGAGATGACGCCCTTGTTGCCGTGACGGCCGGCGAGCTTGTCACCGTCGGTGATCTTGCGCTTCTGCGCCACGTACACGCGCACCAGCTGGTTCACACCGGGGGGAAGCTCGTCGCCCTCCTCGCGGTCGAAGACGCGGACGCCGATGACCTTGCCGATCTCGCCGTGCGGCACCTTCAGGGAGGTGTCGCGCACCTCGCGCGCCTTCTCACCGAAGATCGCGCGGAGCAGGCGCTCCTCCGGGGTCAGCTCGGTCTCGCCCTTGGGCGTGACCTTGCCGACGAGGATGTCGCCGGCGACGACCTCGGCACCGATGCGGATGATGCCGCGCTCGTCGAGGTCGGCGAGGACCTCCTCGGAGACGTTCGGGATGTCCCGGGTGATCTCCTCGGGGCCGAGCTTGGTGTCACGGGCGTCGACCTCGTGCTCCTCGATGTGGATCGAGGAGAGGACGTCGTCCTGCACGAGGCGCTGCGACAGGATGATCGCGTCCTCGTAGTTGTGACCCTCCCACGGCATGAACGCGACCAGCAGGTTCTTGCCGAGCGCCATCTCGCCGTTCTCGGTGGCCGGACCGTCGGCCAGGACCTGGCCCTCGATGATCCGGTCGCCCTCGGCGACGATGACCTTCTGGTTGACCGAGGTGCCCTGGTTGGACCGGGAGAACTTGGCCAGGCGGTACGTGATGTACGTGCCGTCGTCGTTGGTGGTGGTGATGTAGTCCGCGGAGACCTCCTGGACCACACCCGCCTTCTCGGCCTTGACCACGTCACCGGCGTCGGCGGCGGAGCGGTACTCCATGCCGGTGCCGACCAGCGGGGACTCGCTCTTGATGAGCGGCACCGCCTGACGCATCATGTTCGCGCCCATGAGGGCACGGTTGGCGTCGTCGTGCTCGAGGAACGGGATCATCGCGGTCGCGACCGACACCATCTGGCGCGGCGAGACGTCCATGTAGTCGACGTCGTCACCGGGGACGTAGTCGACCTCGCCGCCACGACGGCGGACCAGGACGCGGGCCTCGGAGAAGCGCATGTCGTCGTTGAGCGTGGCGTTGGCCTGCGCGATGACGAAGCGGTCCTCCTCGTCGGCGGTCAGGTAGTCCACCTCGTCGGTGACCTGGCCGTCGACGACCTTGCGGTACGGCGTCTCGATGAAACCGAACGGGTTGATCCGGCCGTACGAGGCGAGCGAACCGATCAGACCGATGTTCGGGCCTTCGGGCGTCTCGATCGGGCACATGCGGCCGTAGTGCGACGGGTGAACGTCACGGACCTCGAAGCCGGCCCGCTCACGGGAGAGACCACCCGGGCCGAGGGCGTTCAGACGACGCTTGTGCGTCAGCCCCGACAGCGGGTTGTTCTGGTCCATGAACTGGGACAGCTGGCTGGTGCCGAAGAACTCCTTGATGGAGGCGACGACCGGCCGGATGTTGATCAGGGTCTGCGGCGTGATCGCCTCGACGTCCTGGGTGGTCATGCGCTCGCGCACGACGCGCTCCATACGGGCGAGACCCGTACGGACCTGGTTCTGGATCAGCTCGCCGACGTTGCGGATGCGGCGGTTGCCGAAGTGGTCGATGTCGTCGGTCTCGACGACGATCTCCCGGCCCGACTCGCCGACCGTCTCGGTCTCACCGGCGTGCAGCTTCACCAGGTACTTGATGGTGGCGATGACGTCGTCGGTGGTGAGCACGCCGGCGTCCAGCGGCTCGTCCGCGCCGAGCTTCTTGTTGACCTTGTAGCGGCCGACCTTGGCGAGGTCGTAGCGCTTCGGGTTGAAGTACAGGTTCTCCAGAAGCGTCTGCGCGGCCTCACGGGTGGGGGGCTCGCCCGGACGCAGCTTGCGGTAGATGTCGAGCAGCGCGTCGTCCTGGCCCTGGGTGTGATCCTTCTCCAGGGTGGCGCGCATGGACTCGTACTCGCCGAACTCCTCGAGGATCTGCTCGGTGGTCCAACCGAGCGCCTTGAGCAGGACGGTCACGGACTGCTTGCGCTTGCGGTCGATGCGCACACCGACCATGTCGCGCTTGTCGATCTCCATCTCCAGCCAGGCACCCCGGGACGGGATGATCTTGGCGGAGAAGATGTCCTTGTCGGACGTCTTGTCGATGGAGGAGTCGAAGTAGACGCCGGGCGAACGGACCAGCTGCGAGACCACGACACGCTCGGTGCCGTTGATGACGAAGGTGCCCTTGTTGGTCATGAGCGGGAAGTCGCCCATGAAGACCGTCTGGGACTTGATCTCGCCGGTCTCGTTGTTGGTGAACTCGGCGGTGACGAAGAGCGGGGCCGCGTACGTGAAGTCACGGTCCTTGCACTCGTCGATGCTGTTCTTCGGAGGCTCGAAACGGTGGTCGCGGAACGTCAGCGACATCGACCCGGAGAAGTCCTCGATCGGCGAGATCTCCTCGAAGATCTCCTCCAGACCGGACTTGGTGGGGACGTCCTGACCGGACTCCAGAGCCGACTCGACGCGAGCCTTCCAGGCGTCGTTGCCGAGGAGCCAGTCGAAGCTCTCGGTTTGCAGCGCGAGAAGGTTCGGAACCTCGAGGGGCTCCTTGATCTTTGCAAAGGAGATGCGCAGCGGGGCGGTGCTGGCAGCGTTGTTCGTATTCGCGGTCGAGGCATTGCGCGAGGCGGCCAAGAGGGGGTCCTTCCGAGGGCTCGGACTCACTACGCGCGTACCGGTCCCTCTTCCGTGCACTAAGACAGGGGGTGCCAGATGTGGCTAAAGAGCCAGGTCAGGCATGCTCTGGTCGTCAGTGCTCGGGCGAGGGCAGACCCCTGGTGACGGGCAGGGGGCAGCTAACAGGCAGCGCAAAGGGTCAGTGTAGCCACTTGGCACACTGATGTCCAGTGCGGTTCTCGGGGACCGTGTTCGCTCCTCGTTGTTCTCACCACCTGTGCGGCAAGGCCTCGCCCTCAACGCACCCAGATACTGCCCTCTTCGCCGTCGATCCATGCCTCGGATTCGGATCCTTGTGACGACGCCCTGAGAATTGCGCGCTGCGTGCGGTTCGTCAAGGCCCCCCTTGCCCAAACCGGTTGCCGCCAGGGGCTCTCAGGGCCCCGGCGACGGCACAACGAAGATCACCATACTCTCCGCCGTCACGCGTGCAAGGCAGCCGCCGCCGGACCTCCGATACGCCGAAGAGCGACCACCCGGATGGATGATCGCTCTTCGGTGCTACGGCGTTACAGATCCTGACGGATCCGTGGTGCCTTCGTGGTCTTACTTGACCTCGACGGAGGCGCCGGCGCCCTCGAGGGACTCCTTGGCCTTGTCCGCGGCGTCCTTGGCGACCTTCTCGAGGACGGGCTTCGGGGCGCCGTCCACGAGGTCCTTGGCCTCCTTCAGACCCAGGGAGGTCAGCTCGCGCACGACCTTGATGACCTGGATCTTCTTGTCGCCGGCACCCGTGAGGATGACGTCGAACTCGTCCTGCTCGGCCTCGGCCTCGGCAGCGGCGCCACCAGCGGCACCACCGGCGACGACGACCGGCGCGGCAGCGGCGGCGGTGACGTCGAACTTCTCCTCGAAGGCCTTCACGAACTCGGAGAGCTCGATGAGGGTCATCTCCTCGAACTGGGCGAGCAGGTCGTCCTGGCTGAGCTTCGCCATGATGGCGGTCCTTCCACTAATTCGGCAGGTGCCGGATGTACGGGGTGAGGCGGGCGTACGTCGGCCCGCTGCGATCCGTGCCGCGCTCAGGCGGCCCGGATCAGAAAGCGAGCCGAGTTACTCGGCACCGCCCTGCTCGTCCTGCTTGGCACGGAGCGCGTCCACGGTGCGGACGAGCTTCGAGGGCAGCGCCTGGAAGACGGAGGCAGCCTGGGACTGCTTCGCCTTGAAGGCACCGGCCAGCTTGGAGAGCAGAACCTCGCGGGACTCGAGGTCCGCAAGCTTCTTGATCTCGTCGGCGGACAGCGCCTTGCCGTCAAGGACACCGCCCTTGATGACGAGGTTGGGGTTGTCCTTGGCGAAGTCGCGCAGACCCTTCGCCGACTCCACCGGGTCACCGGTGACGAAGGCGACGGCCGTCGGACCAGCGAAGAGCTGGTCGTCGAGCGTGATCCCGGCCTCGTTGGCCGCAATCTTGGTCAGCGTGTTCTTCACCACGGCGTACTGGGCGTTCTCACCGAGCGACCGGCGCAGCGTCTTGAGCTGCGCCACGGTGAGACCGCGGTACTCGGTCAGCACGGCGGCGTTGGAGCTGCGGAACTTGTCCGTCAGCTCGGCAACCGCGGCAGCCTTCTCGGGCGTCGCCATAGAGCCTCGGCCTCCTTCCGGGTGATTCGGACCGCGCGGACCCGAAGGAGGACTGGGGAAAACGAAACGCCCCGGCGCAGGCGCACGGGGCGTGGCTCGACCGTCGCTCACGCGCACGAGGCGCGGACTCCGGGAGCTCATCCACAGTCACCTGCGCGGGTCGTCCGCAGTTCAGCGGATCCTTCGGCCACCGTGTCCTCTTTCGAACACACGGCAACGACCAGCGGTCTTTGGCTTCTGAAGAAAGGTACCCGACCGCACCAGCGGCGGGCAAATCCGCCCCCGGAGCGGGGGGTCAGGTCGAGGAACCGAGGTCCAGCGCTTCCAGTTCGGCCAGCTCCTCGGCGTCGAGTCCCCCCGCCTCCGTGCCGTCACCGGCCAGGTCCTCCAGCTGCTTGAGCATCTCCATCATGTCGAAGGTGTCGGCCGCGGGCGGTACCTCGACCTGGGCCTTGGCGCCGTAGTCCGACAGCTTCATGCTCATGTCGACGTCGCCCTGCGGAGTGTTCATCACGACGTCCATGCGCACGGGCAGGTCTGCGTCGTTCACCCAGACGTCGGTGTCGTAGCCCTTGATGCCGGACTTCTCGATGTTCGCCAGCAGTTCCTTGCGCTCCGCGGGCTTCAGCGTGTCCAGGCTCTCGTTGCTCTCCATCATCTCCTTGACGGTGAGCGTGCCCTTGTA
Source organism: Streptomyces sp. WAC 04229 (assembly GCF_003947455.1). Classification (GTDB taxonomy): domain Bacteria; phylum Actinomycetota; class Actinomycetes; order Streptomycetales; family Streptomycetaceae; genus Streptomyces. The sequence goes on from NZ_QHJH01000050.1 coordinate 42,168, forward strand.
GTGCTGAGCCGTGACTCCGTAGACCTTCTCCTCACCGACGTGCTTGATGTTCGGCGACTCCAGGAGGAGGGCGAGCTGCTCGGTCGGGTCCTGGTTCATGTTCTCGACGCCGGACAGCGCCTGACCGGCTTCCGCGCCCGCGGACTCGGCAGCGGCCTTGAGGTCCAGCTTCATCCAGCGCTTGCCGTCCATGTCCTTGGCGGCGGCCCCGCCCATGTCCATGTACATCACGTTGTCCCGCCAGACCATCCGGACCTGCTCCGGGGAGCCGGGCTCGGCGGTCAGCATGGAGCCCTTCATGGTCACGTCCATGACCGTCGGGTCCCAGCCCATGACGCCGTTCATCTGCGCGTCGCCCCCGCCGTCCAGCGCGGCCGGCATCGACATGGTCATCTCGACCTTGGCGGACTTCGCCTCGGCGGTCTTCTCGTACGCAGCGGTGAGCACCTGCTGGACGGACCGCTCGCCACCAGAGGCAGCCCCGTCGTCCCCACCGCATCCGACGGCACCGCCGGCCAGCACCAGAGCCGCCACACCAGCGAGCTTCGCCCCACCCCGGGCGTGCAGGTAATTCCCCATCGTCCCCCCCAAGGAACGTGCCAACAGAGAGTTGGCCACAAGAAGTTCAATTATGAAGGCTCTGTGAGCTTAGCCCACGGCAATTTCACGCCTCCCTCATTGATCCGCTGCCGACTCCCCCAGCAGCTCCCTGAAGTCGGCCGTGTCCGCGGCCGCAGGACGCTCGGCGGAGACCTCGACGCCGTAGTCGCTGTAGTACGCGCTCTGAGTCAGCTCCCCGGTCTTCGTCCGCCCCCGCTCGACCTTCTTGACCAGCAGGTTCCGGTCGTCGACCCAGATGTCGACGGTCTGGGCGGTGGGCCCGCCGACGGTGCCGGACCAGTGGGTGGCGCGTCGGCCGCGCGTCTTCTCCTCGCCCACCTTGCGCACGTCCTTGGCGGTCAGCAGCAGCTTCACCGCCTGGTGGGGCGTGGTGTTGCGCATCTGGTCCGCGAACCCGGCGCCCGCGCCGCCGCCGAGGTCCTCCAGGTCGGCGTAGTCGTACTTGATCCAGTGCCGGCCGCCGACCCGGGCGGCGAACTCGTCGCCCATGCGGGCGTAGTAGGCGTCCGCCAGGTACCGGGCCTCCATCGCGGTGGTGCCCAGCCTGCGCATCGTCTCGGCGGTGGTGCCGCCGGTGTACGTGATCATGAGGGTGCCGGTGAGGCCGTCGTGCCAGCCGAGGGCGCCGGTGGCCTCCAGGGACAGCTCGCCGCCCATCACCGTCGTGGACTCCACCCGCGCCGAACCCGCCCGACCGGTCGCCCGCTCGACGGCACGCAGGGCGTCGGCCGAAGGGCCGGTGAGGGCCGGAGGACCGGAGGACGCCGGCGCGGAGGACCGCGGGGCGGAGGACGGCGAGGCGGCGGGCTCCCCGGAGGACGTACAGGCCGTGACGCCCGCCAGCATGACCGACAGCGCTACCGAGACGACCGTACGGCGTACCGTCGTGCCCCTCATCCGCCCACCCCCTGTGCCC